>NZ_NEVJ01000002.1:0-300000 GCF_002261425.1 Bordetella genomosp. 9
CAGCCCAGCACCAGGTCAGCTTCGACTCGGCTCGGGTTGAGCGATCGTCGAGCGAAACCCGCCCGGTGAACGCCGCCTACCATCCTCGCATCCATGCGTGACGTACCTTTCACTGCAAATGCAAGGGCGCTCGGATCCAGGCAGAGCGACGCGTTCAAGGCCCACAGCCACCAGCTCTCGTCCAAGTCGCTGTCTATCGGTTCCGGCGGCTTGGTAGATGTGGCTTCGAGTGCTGCTACGGGCGGCTGGGGGCTCACCACGAACACAGGCGGCGCTGAAACCCGCCCCATAAACCTAGCCTTCTTTCCGCGTCTTCATGCGTGATCTAGACATGGATTCGCGGGTTGTAGGCAGTGTTGTCCGGCCGGCTTTCAGCGCCACCGGAAGAACCAGTGGCGGTAGTCGCCAGCCCGTTGTACGGCTCGGACGAGCGCCACACAGCTCCGTTGTTCAGCGACACCAGATTAGGGACGGAATGAGTATGCGCCTTGTTCTGGTTCGATTGCCGAGAGCCCATTACCCTTGCATTTGCAGTGTCAGCGTCAGTTCCGGTGTAACGGCGGAACATGTTGCGCAGATCGGGAGCCCGGAAGTTGTTGGCGTCCACGTTCACAAAGTAGTGCGCGCCGACGTTGGCGGTCCACACGGCCTGCGTGACGACAAGGCCGTTTTCCTGGGCGTAGCCCCACAGGCGCGCGTACGCCGTCTTGCTGAGCAGCCCGCCGACCGCATCGACTTCGCTGGGTAGGGGCGTGACGGTATGGCCATCCAACGGCCGGCCGCATAGCGGCGACCGGTAGCCGGTGAAATACTCCGTCTCAGTCCAGAGCCACACCTCGCCGCACTCGATAACAATGATGGGGCCTCTGTCGGTCGTGGGCAGCGCGTTGATGGAGTACATGCGCGAGTAGTTCGCCAGCACCAGCAGGCTGTCATCGACGTATTTGCGCGTCGCCAGGACCACGGCCGGATCGATCTTGAGCACGAAAGCGTTCGTGCTCGCCACCATGATGACCATCCGTATAACCTGGGTTCGGCCGGAACCCTCTTCGAGCTGGGGTTTGTAGGTGGGCGGGCAGTTTGCCACGGCGACCAGGTCGCCGTCCTGGTCCCACAATCCCCATTCCCGGATCCATTTGCCGCCCACGTTCTCGGGCAGGACCTGCTCGGCGATCAGATAGTTGGCGTTGTTGGGATCGACGTAAAGCTGATTGATCGGGGCGCGCCGCCATTCGCCGATAAGCTGCGTCTGATTGGGATCGGGCACGGGCGTGTCGCCGCCGCCGTCGCCAACGGACAGCTCGGCAATCTGCAACTGCTGGCCCAGGGCCATGGCGTTGGCCTGCTTGGCCTCGCCGACTTTCGTGAGGATGCCGTAAAAGGTAGCCATTAGGGATATACCGTAAGGGTGTCAATGGAGTGTTCGCGCACGCCGAAGGGAATTGCCATCGGCACGTCCACGCGTTCGGTTTGATAGGGATAAACGGTCAGCTCGTCGCCGTCATAGGCCGCCACGGCGATATTCATCGGGGCGCGCACTTCCAGACTGATGGCAAGGCCAGTCATGTGCTGGGACAAGCGCTTGGCGTCGTCGATGAGCCGCTCCAGCTCGACGTACATCGCGTCCGTGATGCCGGTGTCCAGTACCCCGATGGAAAGCTGGAACGTCCCGCGCGGGCCTTCTGGCTGCGTCTCCCACCATTCGATGACTTCCAGCAGGTAGCCCAAGGGCTCGACGACGCGGCGCAGGGCGCCCACGGTGCCCTTGTGCTTGTGCACGAAAAACGCGTTGGCAATCGCCTTGCGCTTCGCATCGTCCGTCCACGCATCGTTCCAGCGATCCACGGAGCGTTCCCACGCCAGCCAGGTCAGGATGCCGGCGGGGCACGTCGTGGCCCGGCGCAGCGCGCGGATGGGAAGAGGAATGTCCTCGATGTCGGCGTTGGCGAGGGCGAGGTTGCGCTCCAGCGGCGTGGAGTTCGGCGGCAGGAGGGTGCGCTTTTCAGTCATCGTCCGTCTCGTCGCCAATTTCGATTTCCACGCCCAGACAGGTGCCGGCCTGCGTACGATCCAGCACGATATCGGCGGCGGGCTCCTCCAGGTCCAGGTGGTCGACGCCTTCGACATGTAGCGATGCCGTGATGGCGCTGCGCCAGACTGACACGCCCTGGCGACGGGAGCGGTACACATAGGCCTCGCATGCCGCTCGAGCAGCGGCCAGGGCCACGTCGCGCCCTGGCCCGTCTCCCTTCATGTACAGCACGGCCCTGACGTTGTAGCTCGTGATCTGCGAGGACTGGACCGTCACGCGGTCGCCCATGGGGCGCACGTCTTCATCGCTTAACGCCGTGCGCACCGCGGCGAGTACTCCCTCGCTGGACGTCCCGTCGTCTTCGCGAGACAGGACGGACACCAGGATGTCGCAAGGTTCGGGGCTGATCGCACTTACGTCCGCAATCTGGCCCTGCGCCGACCGCGCGTGGAACTCGTACGCGCCGCGCGGCCCGGCTGTCGACAGGCCTTCCCAGGCGAGCTGCGCACGGTAGCGCAGGTCTTCGTCGTCTTCCATGACGGCGTCGACCGGCGGGATGGCGTTGGGCTGCGCTTCCTGGATGGTCAAGCGGGTAACGCCGTATTCGGCGGAGATGTGCTCCAGGTCTTTGCCCTTGGCGAAGGCGAGCAGGACGGCGCGGGCGGCTTCGTTGATCCGCTGGCGTAGCGTCACCTCCCGTTCGCTGTTTTCCTGCAGGAGGATGGCAAGCGGTTCGGATTCCAGGGCCAGGGCCTTGGTGACGGCGGCCTGGTCATCGGACGCGAAGAGCGCGATCAGCCGCGCCTTACGGGCTTCGAGGATTTCCTCATAGTTCAGCCTTTCGACGACATCGGGCGCCGGCAACAGGGACAGGTCGATGGGGCTGGATACGTCGGCCAATGTCAGGCTCCAAGGGAAGTTGTCGCTGCAAAAGGCGTCGCGGTGCCACCGTCGGCCACGGTTTCGCCTTCCACGGTGATATCGAAGCGGCCGGGCTCGTCCGCGCTCGCCTGGGCGCTCACGCGGCGCAGCGTGATGCGCGGCTCCCAGGACATGAGGGCCGTCGCGGCGGCGGCGTAGAGCTGCACCAGGGTGGAGGCGTTGCCGGGCGCGTCGACCAGGTCCGGACCGAGCGAACCGAAGGGGCGGCGACGCAGGCGCGTGCCGATGGACGTGGAGAGCACCTTGCCGATGGACTGCGACAGGTGGTCGCGGTCGACGATCTGCAGGCCGGTGCTGGCGTTCATGCCGAGGTAGGCCATTATTTCGGCCCGTCCGTGTCACTGCCGCCGCGATTCACGCCGCCGTGCTTGTGCGTATGCACGACGACACCGTTTGACGACAGGTTGCCGCTTTCGTGGGTGATATCGCCCTTAATGGACGTGTTGTTGCCCTTGCCGTTAGTGCCGCTCATGCCGGCGCTGTAGGTGAATAGCCCCTGCACCGTCACGGCGCCCGTAAAAACCGTCTGCGGGCAGTCCACGGTGGTCAGTTCCTGCGCTTGCAGCGTGGCCGTCTTCACGCCCGTGGCGGTGAGCGCGCCGGCCGCGTGGTCGTAGACGATACGCGCGCCATCCGGGTATTCGCGCACATCCTCGTTCGCGCTGGTCGACGGCGGCGGGTTCGAAGCGGTGTTCAGGCCCGTGATGACATAGCCGGCTGCGGTGTCGCCCCCCAGGCAGAAGGCAAGCACCTGTTCGCCGATGGTCGGCGGGCTCCAGGTCTTGGTCGTGCCGGCCCGCCGCTCGGTCCATTGCAGCCAGCCGGATTCCCAGGCGCCGTCGCGCACACGCACGGCCGGCGGCGTCGTGGCGAGGTCGGCCGCGAACACCGTTCCGGTTCGGATCAGGTTCGAGAGCAGGCGGAAAAGTTCGGCGGCATCGTGCATACCGCCTATGGTGGCGACGCACCTTCGCGCGCGCACGGAGCGGGCGTTGTGACTGCGCCGCCTACAACTGCTCGCCCGCCAGGTGGCGCAGCAACATGTCCCGTATCAGGTCGATATCGTCGTCGGTGAATCCCAGCAGTTCGCGCGTCGGATACTGCACGTCCTCCATGCCCCGCGCCGGGCGGTCGCGCAGCCCGTACTGGTGTACGCGGGCGATGCGCGCGACACGGCCGAAGAAGCCGACCGAGATATCGCCCGGCGTCGCCTTGGCCTTGAGGTTGCGGTTGTTGCGCAGGCGCACGAACATGGCGCGCTTCTTGATGCGGCCCTTCTTGCCGCGCAGATTCTTGCGCGTACGGCGCGGCTCGAAGGGCGTTCCGTCCGGATTGCGCTGGCCGGCGATGCGGGCGGCCTGGCTGCGGCGCAGGGCAATGGCAATCTTCTGGTTGACCTTGCGCTGCTCGGCCGGAGACAGCCGGGCGAGCAGGGCGCCGGCCCATTTTTCGAGCTGCGTGAATGGGCGCTGCGCCATCAGGGGTTGCCGACCGGAAAGGGCATCGTGGCGATTTGCCGGTCGTGCAGGTACACCGGGCGTCGTTCGCCCTGGTCGGGCAGGGCCGGGTGGACCGGCTCGGGCACGTGCGCGACATTCACGCGCTGCGTGGCGTCGTCATAGGTGACGATCACGCGTTCGGTGAGCGCGACCTTGATCGAGATATCGACGGTCTGGTTGTTGTTCAGATCCACGTCGAATGGGATGGCGTTGTCGCGCAGCTCGGGGTTTTCGAACAGTTCCGGCTGATTGGTCCGTAGCCAGGCCAGCAGCGGCAGGAGGAGCGCATCCTCGGCGCCGGGGTAATCCGTGACGATCAGGTTCAGGGTGTACCGGTACTCATGCGACAGGGCCAGCGTGCCGGAGGCGACGATACGGCCTTCGTCCACGAACATCAGCAGCCGGTCCGGGTCGGCCTTGAGAAAGGAGTTGGAATCGGTCAGGAACGCGCGCAGGCTATTGGGTTTGAGCATTGTTCGCCTTCGTCTGGCAGCGGTAGACGGCGTCGACCTGGGCCGCGCACACGGCCCATGCCGTTTCGGCACGTTCAATGGCCAGGTTTAGATCCCCATTGCTGGTCGGCGCCGTCGCCGGGAGCACGCACGGCGTCACGGCCGGACAAGAATTCAGCATAAGCGTCGGCCCCGGTGAGGGCTGGGTGGGCGCGCATGCCTGCAATGTCATGAGGCAGTAGGCCATCAGCCCAAGCGCGAATTTCCTTGTTTTCACGTTGCAGTGCTCCGATATCGGCCTCGCGCTGACTGAGCGAGGCGCGAAAGCTGTTCTGGGTGGATTGAAGGGCGGCCAAGCCGCGTGCGTTGCTTGCGGTCGCATCGACCACGTTTTTCAGGTCGGCGCGGGCGTGCTCGAGCGAGTCCTTGTAGCTGGCGACTGTCTCGTCCAGGGCCGATACCTGGCCGTGCTGCAACCAGGCCACGCCCGCCAGGATGGCGATAAGCAGGTAGGGCGCCAGGCGCGCAAGCCACGTCGTCATGCCGCCACCTTCGCCGCGTCCGCGTAGCGATCGTAGGCGCGAGCCAGCTTCACGTCGTAGAGGTTGCGGGCGTAGGCCGGGCCGTTGTAGCCACGGGCGAACGCCGCCCACTTCCGGCCGGCCAGGGCTTTGGACAGCGCCGCGTCGGCCTGGACGTAGCGCACAAAGGCGTCGAGCTGGTCGCCCTCCGTGCGCCGCATGCGTGCCACGAAATCGTCGATGCTGGCGTAGCCCAGGCGTTGCCAGTGGTAGCCCATGACCTGGAAGGCGCCCCAGCTCGCCGCCTCCAGGGCGGCCGGCGCGCAGATGGCGGTCGCCATCGCCAGGCGCCGATACTCCGCGGCGCCGCCCGCGTAGCCGCCGGACTCCGTATTGACGATGGCCGGCAGGCGCGCGGCGTGCGGCGCCGGGTCGATGCCGTGCGCGGCCAGGCGGTCGTAGAAGACATGGCGTTCGTAGAGAATGACGGGCCGCCCATCGGGCAGGAACCCGCATCCCCGCGATTCCACTTCGTTGACCGCCTTCACGCTTGCCAGCGGTACGTCCAGCATGTCGGCCGCGCGGGCAAGGTCGGCTTCGGTGAGCAGCCGGCCGGTTTCCAGCCCCGCCAGGGCGGCGGCGGTCTTCGGCCCATAGACGCCATCCACCACAAGCCGGCGGGCGCGCTGTAGGGCGGATACGGCCGCCTCGGTGGCATCGTCATAGACGTGGGTGCGGGCGACCGCGTAGCCGGCGGCGGAAAGCGCCGCCTGCAGATCCGCAACGGCCTGGCCCTGGTCGCCGGGTTTAAGGGTGTCAGGCATCGGCACGCCTCTTCACCAGTTCGGCCAGATTGCCGCGCGCGGACCAGGCCGCGATAAGTTGCACGGCGATGACGACGGCCTCGGCCAGCGATACGGCGCTGCGGCAAACCAGGATATCGACGGCGCGGCACAGCATGGCGGCGATCAGGGCGCTGGCAAGCAGCGACACCATGCGGCGGTGGCGCGCGCCGTTGGGACGGTACCAGACGAATCGCAATGCCGTGGCGATGTAGAGCAGCGCCGCGAGGACGGCGACGGCGCCCAGGTGCGGATACGGGTTCATTGACGGCCCCCCATCAGTTTGACCAGGTAAGCGCGAATGTCGCCCGGATCCAGGTCCGAGGCGACAGCGACCAGTTTCAGTGCGATGGCGACGCTCACCAGGGACACCAGCAGCGCCGGCAGGAACGTCTGCATCGCCCATTGGCGCGCCACGAATTCGCCCGCGCCGCCGTAACCGCATAGGGCAGAGAAGAGGAACGACAGCAGCCGCTTCCACGGGCTCACGTCCTTTTTGGTGCTCGCCACCAGGGCGGCGCCCACGATGGCGCCGAATGCCGCATTGGCATCGATATGCGGCAGGATCGAAGCCAGCGCCACGCCGGACAGGAGCGTGGCGCTGGCGGCGGTGACGGTCGAGGGTTCGGCCATGGTTCAGTCCCAGAGTTTGGTTGTGGGTTGCGGGGCGGGGGCGGTGGCGACCTGCGGCAGCTCCACCAGCAGCCCATGCGGCAGGACCGGCCCAAGGTCGGCCAGGCCGGGATTCAATTCGAGCGTTTGCTCCACGACATCGCGGGTCTGGTGCAGGTTGCGCCAGCAAAGCGCGTCCACGGTGTCATGTTGCTGGGTGCGGACCTTCATCAGATCAGCTCCACGGTTGTGCGCGGCCGACCGAGAAGCGCGGTGATAGCCCAGGCCGCGTTGCGGCGCTGTTCGTCGGGCGTGGTATCCAGCCATTCAGCCCTTTTCTGGCCGGTCGCGGCCAGGTCGAAATCGGACATGCGTTCGACCAGGTCAGCCTTCGCGTAGCAGTACACAGCACGCAGGTAGCATTGGCTCGCCACACTGTTGCCGTCCACTTTGTCGCCCGGCACGTCGGCCAGGGTGGCGTATCCCTCGCCCTGGCGCGCCGCCTTCCAGTCCCGTACATCGCGCGCCGTTTCGATGACGGCGGCGATCAGCGCGTGCCGCAGGCGCGGCCCCGTGACGGTACCGTCCAGGCGCATGGCTTCGCGGGCGGCCACCAGCGACAGGTCCGGCCAGAAGCCGTCGTTGGCGATGGTGTCATCGGCCGGTGCGTCGGATACGGGGGCGGAGGCGATAAAGCTCATGGTCTGTCTCGTAACCGGCGGTGGGCGGGCGTCGGGCGATTCCGAGGAATGCCGTCAGCCCGCGCCGCCGTGCGCTTGGGGGAGCACTCTGTGTCAGCCGGCGGCGCTCGCCTCGGCTTTCTTGATGGTTCGGGAAAGCTGCTCGATGGCCTTTTTCGCGCCCACGTCCTTGTGCAGCGCCACGGCGCGATTCAGTTGCGCCAGGCCGGCGCGCGCCATGTCGAGCTGCGGGCCGGTCGGGGTGTCGCCCGCTAGGGCGGCCAGCGTTTCGCCCATGGCGCGGTGCAGCTTCGCCCGTGCCTGGTCCGGCGCATCTTTGCCTTCGGTGAGTACCGCGACCATTTGCAGGGCGCCCATGGTGTCGGAGTTGACGGGTACCTTTCCCGCCAAGACGGCGCCAGGCACTTCATCGAGCAGCAGCGCGGGCACCTTCCGGTTGTAGCGTTCCGGCAGGGCTAGGTCGTGCTTGAGGACGTAGCCGGCAATGGTCAGGCCGCGCGCGAAATCGCCTACGTCCAGGTGCCACACCATGACCGTGGCGATGACTTCGTCCTGGCCGCCCTTGTCGGCCGACAGGACGCCGTCCACATAGTCGCGGTAGGCCGGCAGCATGTCGGCCTTGGCGGCGATCTTGCGTTCGACCGATTCGATGGCTTTCAGGCGGCGCAGGTCATTGACCAGGTTCGCCATCATCAGGGCCTGGACGCCGCCTGCCGGATTCGGCGCACCGGGATCGGATTTGCCCGACTCGCGCGCGGCCAGGACGCGCGTGCGGTGACGTTGAGCGAGGCTTGCCATGGTTACGCGCCGCCTCCCGCGTCTTCGTCAGTCACGAGCTCGACGTTTTCGAGCAGTGCCGCGCAGCCGTAATCCTCCATCACGTAGTCGTCATTGGACGATTCGTAAAATTCCACGCGGTTACGCTCGGGCTTCTCCTTCACATAGCGGCGGCGCGCACCTTCCTGGATGTAGATCGAGAGGTTGTCCAGGCGCGTGATGAGCACACGCCCCTCCGGCATGAAGGGCACCGTCACGGCGGGCAGGCCGCCGATGCGCTTCTGGCTGACGATGATGTCCGCTGCCAGCTTTTCGGTGGCGGCGTCGCCGCTCTGGTTGATGAGCGGGAAATACTTGTCGTGCATGAGGCCACGGCCGACGATGGCGACAAGCTGCGTATCGTCCTGATACCAAGGTTCGAGCAGCATGCGCAGGTCGTAGACCGCCGCGTCGATGTCGCGATAGTCGCCGCCTTTGCCGATCTTGACCGTGCCGCCGCCTGCGCCCGCGTTCAGGACGCGTTCGGCCGCGCGCTCGCGCAGCTTCTGCAGCCAGCCCTTATTCACGTCCTGCAGCAGCGGGTTGGTGCCGATATCGGTGTCGGCGGCCACCGACACGCCGTTGAAACCGATCATGATGCGATCCAGGGCCTGGCGCTGGATGATGTTGTTGCGCACGCGAATCTGGAAATCCGGGAACCGCGCCCATTGGTCAAGCTGCGCGTACTTGATATGCGTGTCGAAATTAGTTTGCACGCATTCGTAGCCGTTGGAATCCATGGCGGTCAGATCGCGCGTCTGTCGATCCTTCGCGTCCGTGTTCGTGCGGCTCGCAGCCGGACCCGATACACCAAGGCCGATTTTCTCGCCCTTCTGGTCCTGGACCAGGGGCATGTTGATCCGCTGCAGGAAGCTGGAACTTTCCTGGATCTTCGTTTCCATCGTCTGTTGGACGGACGGTTCGACGCTAAAAGACTGCGTGGCGTTCTCGACGCCGTTCAACGCCGCGACCTGCGACAGGTAGGCGTTGTAGAGTTTGCGGGTAGTGTTGCGCATGTTGGCTCCGTGCTAAGGGTGTCGGGTCGCTGTCTGTGAGTGAAGGCGCTGGAATCAGCAGTCGGTACGCACCACGCCGTCGCCGCCCTTAGCGGGTGCGCGCGTGCCGGGGGTGCGGTCGGTGAGGTCGAGCTTGTCGGTCAGGGCCTGGAATTGCTCGGCGGTGACAAAGCCCGCTCCCATGCTGTCGACCTTGGCCGCGAGCGCTTCGACCGAATCGGCGGTGTCCTTCTGCGTCTGCGCATAGGCCTGCGCGAAGGCGGTAAAGGCCTGGGCCAGTTCGGAGAATTTCTCCGGCTGTGCTTTCGCCGTCATCGCCTTGAACATTTCCGTGATCTTGGTGAGCAGGCCGGCGTCGTGGTCCGATTGGTCTCCGGAAAAATCGAACTCAACCGGAATGGCCGACGTGAACAGCGTGTTCGGGTTTTGTTTGCGGCTCTTGAAGGGATGCACTTCCTCGGGGTGTTGCGCGCAGAACGCCAGCGCATCGGTGCCCAGGCTGGCCGGAGTGTCGGTGACGCCGAGCCCGAGGAGATAGGCCTTACCGGTTTCGGCGAAATTGGGATCGACCTCGATGGAGGTGTAAATCTTCTGGCGATCCTTGTTCATGGCGATGAGTGCCGGCGTCGGATCGATCTGCGCCTGCAATATCAGTTTGCCGTCGTCGCCTTCCTGGGTGCGCACGGCCGTCACGTCGCCGTAGGCCTTGAACGGGCTGTCGGGCAGCGTGCCACGCAGGTGTTCTAGCCACACGCGCGCGCCGTACGTCTGACGGTTGAATGTTTCGGCGATTTGCTCCAGCCAGGCACGCAGAATCTTGCGGCCGTCCGTGGTTTGGCCTTCCTTGGCGACGGTGAACCATTTCATGATGTTTTGCCTGTAGGTGGTGGATGGTCGGGTGTTCGGTAAGGGTGCGGTCATGGTGGACCGGGCAAACCTCGCGCTCAATCGCTTGAGGTTGTTCCTGGGCCAGTGACAAGGCGGCGCCACGCGCGCGCGCGGAAATGTCGGGCACGCTGGCGGCTATGTTGGAAATGGCCCCCGATATCGATCCGCGACGCGCCGCGCGCAACCTGTACTGGATGGGTTGGCGCGTGTCATCCATCGCCCGTCACCTGGGCGAGAAGCGCACGACCGTGCATAGCTGGAAGACCCGCGACAAGTGGGACGCGGCGTCCCCCGTTGAGAAGGTCGAGAACGCGCTCGAAACCCGCCTGGCGGTATTGATCGCCAAGACGGAAAAGGACGGACGCGATTTCAAGGAAATCGATCTCTTGGGTCGGCAGCTCGAACGCACGGCGCGGGTACGCCGATTCGATAGCGGCGGTACCGAGGCAGAGCTGAACCCTAATCTGGAGCGGCGCAACGCCGCGCCCAAGCGCCGGCCGGAGCGCAACGCGATCAGCGACGCCCAGGCGGCGCAACTCCTCGCGGCGTTCAACGATTCGCTATTCGGCTATCAGAAGGCCTGGTACCGCGCGGGCGATCAGCGTACGCGCATGATTCTGAAATCTCGGCAGATCGGGGCGACCTGGTACTTCGCGCGGGAGGCGTTCGTCGACGCCATGACGACGGGCCGAAACCAGATATTCTTATCGGCCTCCAAGGCGCAGGCGCACGTCTTCAAGCAGTACATCATCCAGTTTTGTCGCGATGCGGCCGATGTGGACCTGAAGGGCGATCCCATCGTCCTGCCCAACGGCGCGCACCTGTACTTCCTGGGTACGAATGCGCGCACGGCACAGAGCTACCACGGCAATTTCTATTTCGACGAGTTCTTCTGGGTGCCGAAGTTCGGTGAGCTGAACAAGGTCGCCAGCGGCATGGCGCTGCATAAGCAGTGGCGCAAGACGTACTTCTCCACGCCATCGAGCATTTCCCACGAGGCGTACCCGCTTTGGTCCGGCGACCAGTTCAACAAACGCCGCGGTAAGCGCGAGCAAGCGAACATCGACGTGTCGCACGCCATGTTGAAGGGCGGTCTGCTGTGCGCGGACAAGGTATGGCGGCAGATTGTCACCATCCTGGACGCGGAGGCGGGCGGGTGCAACCTGTTCGATATCGATGAGCTGCGCAACTACGAATACAGCCCGGACCAATTCGAAAACCTGCTTATGTGCAAGTTCATTGACGATACCGCGTCTGTGTTCCCGTTGGCGATGCTGCAGCCCTGCATGGTCGACGCCATGGTGGATTGGGTGGACGTGCAGTATTTTGCGCTGCGCCGCTACGGCTACTACCCCGTCGCCATCGGCTATGACCCGTCGCTGTCGGGCGATTCGGCCGGCTGCGTGATCCTCGCGCTGCCGCGCACGCCCGGCGGCAAGTTCCGGGTGCTGGAACGGCACCAATGGCGCGGGATGGACTTCGCCAAGCAGGCCGAGCGCATCAAGGAGTTGACCCAGCAATACAACGTCATCGACATCGCCATCGACGCGACCGGCATGGGGCAGGGCGTTTACCAGATTGTGAAGCAGTTTTTCCCGGCCGCGCGGCAAATCACGTATTCGCCGGAGGTCAAGACGCGCCTGGTGCTCAAGGCGGGCGACGTGATGCGCAATCGCCGCCTGGAATGGGACGCGGGCTGGACCGACCTGGCGCAATCGTTTATGGCGATACGCAAGACGCTCACGGCGAGCGGACGCCAAGTGACGTACGACGCTGGCCGCGCGCAGGACACCGGGCATGCGGACCTGGCATGGGCCTGCATGCACGCATTGGACTATGAACCCTTGGAAGGCGCCACGGCGGAAAGCCGTAGCCTTGTGGAGATATACGAATGACCCATCTCGTTGACGTGCGCGGCGCGCCGCTCACCCAGGCCTCGGCGCCGGCCGGCGCGAGCAACGCTGCGGGCGTCGAGGCTTTCAGCTTCGGCGATCCGATTCCGGTCCTGGACCGGCGCGACATCCTCGATTACATCGAGTGTCTGGATAACGGCCGATGGTACGAGCCGCCGATCAGCTTCCACGGCCTGGCGAGGTCGTTTCGGGCGAGCACGCACCATAGCTCCGCGATCTATTTCAAGGCCAACGTGCTTGCGTCCACGCTGATTCCGCATCCGCTGGTGACGCCCATGCTGGTCAAGGAATTGGCGGTGAACTTTCAGACATTTGGCAACGCCTACGTCGAGCGGCGCACCAGCATGACGGGCCGTGTGCTGTCGCTACGTCACGCGCCGGCGAAATATACTCGGGTGGGAAAGGAGGATGACCAGTTTTATTTCGCGCCGGGCGTTGCCGATGAACACCAGTTTGAAACCGGCTCCGTGTTCCACTTGAAAGAGCCAGATATCAACCAGGAAGTGTATGGCCTGCCGGAATACTTGAGCACACTACAATCGGCCTGGTTGAATGAATCCGCGACGCTCTTTCGGCGCCGTTACTACAACAACGGAAGCCATGCGGGATTCATCCTCTACATGTCGGACGCGGCCAGCAGCACCGAGGATATCGACAAAGTGCGTGAGGCGATGCGCGCGGCCAAGGGGCCGGGGAATTTTCGCAATTTGTTCCTCTACGCGCCGGCCGGCAAGAAGGACGGCGTGCAGGTCATTCCGATCAGCGAGGTTGCTGCGCGTGATGACTTTTTCAACATCAAGAACGTGACGCGCGACGACATCCTGGCCGCGCATCGCGTGCCGCCGCAGCTCATGGGCATCGTGCCGGGCAATACAGGCGGCTTCGGCGCCGTGCTGCCGGCCGCGCATGTGTTCGCACGCAATGAGATCGAGCCGCTGCAGGGCGTGTTTAAGACGATCAATGCGTGGCTCGGCTCGGAAATGTTCCGTTTCAAGGCATATACCGTTGAGATCGACGGTTAGATTATCAGTCGATCCTTCCGCGAAGAATACACATGGCGGTGCGATTGCCAAACTACGCATTGGTTGTATCGCCTCAGAAGCTCTTTATCATCGACGAGGTGTGTGAGATATACCGTTGGTGTACGTAATCGCTTGAAGTCTGCAATCACGTGCTGGGGCGTGTTCGGCGGGATAAACGAATCGATATCTGCGAACCCGTAGCGTACGAATGCGTTGGCACATAGGTTGAAGTCGAAGATAGTGACATCGTTTCTATCGCCGGGCGTGGTGAACGAGCGATCGGATAGTAAGCAAGATTCGGTGGTGTATGTACAGAGCAAGACTTGGACTTGGCTGGCTTCTGACAAAAACAATGAGTTCACCGTGCCATCTAGGATACTTGCATCGCCGTCGCCGTATTCCATGAAAAGCATGAAGAGCACCTTCAGCCAATTCACATAGTCGTTATCCGAAATTCCGATCTGTCTGCATATCCTCTCTTGATGCGGCCGTCGGCCGTTCAAAATTCGATAGAAGGCCTGCTTTAGTTTAGGCTCAGTCGGTTCGTACGCGGCGAGCACGCCGAACGTGTTCAGCATTTTGACGACGGAGAAGGGGTTGCGCGCAAAATTCAGGAGCTTTTTAGCAAACAGCTCAACCAGTTCCGTTCCGACAGCCGTGTTCCCAGCGGAGACTTTCGCCAGCACCGCACGTGTTTGAACTTCAACGGTCCGCTCATAACGCTGGAATAGGTGTTCAAAGTTCCATTGGAGGTTGTTGCCCAGCGGTGTGTCGAATGTAAATAGATTATCAAGGGCTAGATTCCGCACTATGGACACGCCACGCGCATGCTGCAGGCGTAGAGCATGTGCTTCTCGGTCAATTATTTCAAACGAATATATCCGCTGATTTTTGGCCGCAGCATGTGGGTTTGCGGCGTTTAGCCGCTGTTCAACCCTTGGCAAGAAGTGGTGGTTGCAAGCAAAGTTCGGAAGAATTTGCAACGCCGGAAGTCCGCTGTGCATTGCCGCGAGAGGCATTAGTTAGTGGGGGAAGGCACGTCGGCCGTTGCCACCATGCCGCGTCCCACCGGCGGTAATGATAGTCGCTGTAAGCAGGGACGCCACCAGGACTTGAATTGAAAACGCACTATACGTCGGGCCGCGCCCTTCGTAGCATTTCCGCATATTGATGAAGACCCCTTTTCTCGAGCTCGGTCACGAATACCGGCCATGGAGGAATGTTTGAATAGTAGGGGGTTGGTCCAGTGGATAGTCCTCCACCGGGTCCGGTGGAAAGCCCTCCACCCGGTCCAGTGGACAATCCGCCACCAGGTCCAGTAGATAACCCACCACCCGGGCCTGTCGACATTCCGCCGCCTGGTCCCGTCGAAAGGCCGCCTCCGGGGCCAGTGGATAGCCCACCACCAGGCCCCGTAGACAAGCCACCTTGCGGGCCGGTCGATGCCCCGCCACCAGGCCCAGTGGACAGACCGCCTCCAGGCCCCGTTGATTGACCGCCACGAGGGCCGGTGCTCAGGTTCCTGGGCCAACCTCTATGAATGCTCATTGGACGCTCCACGGAGTTATGTGTGCGATTGACGCAGGTCCAATATACCTTGAATGCTCATCCATTTGGCCGTGTTTGTGGGGGCCTATCACCCCTCCCAACGCATTCCCCTCCGTCCAGCGCGTGCATTAGAGACAGTTCGGGATGGGTGGTGGGCGTTTCAGACTGCTGGCGCGCGGTCATCCCCCCACCACGCCTGCCCGCTAAAGAGCACGCTTTTGACTCAGCCTTGAGTCACCTGCGTACGCCCGGAGCAATGCGCCTCTCTCGGTCCGATTGAGGGATCGCCGGGCGACGCAGATCGACGCACTATCGTAGGTAGTTAGCGACTTCCTGTACGAGCAGCCGCGCGCCGTTGGTCAGCCACGAATATTTGTCGTCGATGAGATAAATAGCGACGGCGCCTGGTAAGAACGCCGCCACAACAAACACCCAAAAGGTGAAGGTAAGCATTTTCGCCTGTTTTTTGTTTTCTTTAATATGACGTGCTATAGAGCGCCTAAGCGGGGTGGGGTAAGAATTCAATTTTCTCTTGTAATCTTCGAACACCAAATTAAAACTAGATCGAAGCCGAAAAATCTGTCTGCGCTGATTTGCAAGAACTAGTAGATAGATAATCGATACAAGAATAGCGCTACCGACTCCAAGCCAAAAGGCGTATGCAGTATCGGCCTTAGGAATAGCGATCAAGGCAACAAGTGATATAGGAAGAGCAAGCAACTTTCCAGCAATGTCTCCTAGCACTCCGCTCAACTTCGACGCGTATTCCATATCTGCGTCTGCGATCTTTTTTCGAACAACGTCAAAGGAGAAATTATTTATATATGCGCCCAGATTGTGCCGATATCGCTTTAGTACTTCGGTCCAATGACAAACCAAATAAGTGAATTGATTCCGCTGATCAGGCTCCTCCGAGAGAACATCGGAGATCGCTAGTCGCATAACTAATCTACGTTCTTCAATATGAACCTTTGCGTCAAAGTCTGGGCTGACTAAAGCCCGGAGGATATTTAAATGAGAAAGCTGATGGTTAAGTGTCGTCGGCGCAATGACTACAGGCATGGTGGCTGTCCGCTGTGGTATTTTGCCGTCGGGAGGGAGCACGAAAATCAGGCTATGGGCATTCTTGAAAGCCTGTAACTGAATTTCGCCTTCAGCGAAATTGCTTAACAGAATTAAGAATTCGCAGAGCGTTTTCAGTGCGACTACTTGAGGTGGCGGATTGCTGTCGCCGGAAAAATAATCAAGGTCGACAATATAGAAGTTGTGCGGGATATGACCCTTGCAAATGCTGGGTGTCCTGCCGATAAAGTCCTCGATATCGGCGTAAAACTGCCCAAGATCACCGCCGGGCAAGCGTCCCTCAATAACGACGAGCCCATGATCTCCATCTAATTTTTCGTATTCGCCATACCGAGGGTCCAGATTCTCGCAGGCAGAAAATGCGTCAATAACGGCGGGAGTCGGCTGCGTTTCAGCGCGAAATTCCCGGCTTCCTGCACCGGTCAGGTGGGGCCGTCCGAGAACACGATAGAGATGTACAACCGCAGAAAACATGTTCGTTAGTTTTGCGAAATTTCTTTATCTAATTTCTGTATTATAGATTCGGAAAGATTGTTGATGGTTAAAGATTTTAGAGCTTTTTTGTAAACGATGGTGGCGTTATCTTCAATGCCCAGTAGGCTGCGGTCAAACTTCAACGATATGCCATCTGGCTCAAGGCTTACGCGATAGTGTCGCCCAAGTGTTGTCGGATGGATGTGGAATTCGGCGGGGATTTTGTATTTTTCGCCGTTTAAAAATTCTGCAAGCGAGTCCATGTGTGGTGCGTCGTTTGCACTTACCAGGCTGGTCAATGCATGGCAAACGTCAGTAATCGAGGCCGGCTCTGATTTTTCTAATTGTTCTTTAAGGTAGTCAGTTAATTTTTCTTTGGCCGCCCGACGATATTGTTTCAAAGATTTATTCGAATCGAAAAACTTCTCCACGGCACGGAAGATCCGTGTGGTGGCCTTTGCTGACGAAATCCCGACCTCACAGCCCAGGGCGTCTATAAAGTAGCCTGCTGCGTTGTTGTCGCGTGTGGATAGGAATGATAGGTAGTTTGCATCTTCGTCATCTTCCTCGCCATCGCCGATTTGCTCTTGAATGCTTTGTTTGGCTATAACGTCGATGTACTGCGAGATATTTATTTGGGCTGCCTGGTGAAGTTTTGTCATATCCACCTCAGTTACCCCAATCGGAATGTAGTTTTCGTCTAGGGTAATGCCCGCTCGCTGCTTTATCATAGCGATAAGAAGGCGGAGCATCATGTCATCGCCTTCGTATACAGCAAATAGAATTAATCCCCCTGTAGAGAACCCTCGCTCATTTGCCTGGCCTATCAATTCGTCCATGGCAACATGGGTTAATGCCAGAAAGGAGGGCGCTTGAGACAGTTGGCTTACATTGTCGGCAAATGAGATCGGGAAAATTCCCCCGCGATTTACCGTATTGAAGCGCCCCCAGTTTTGACTAATGGTCTTTTGCCCCATTAGCTTCGCGATTCCCGAGACAAGGGTGCCCACTGGGTCCAACGCGGGGTCTAATACCTCCTCTCGCTTTACGACTTGCCCTACGGGCATGTGCTGTTCTTTCTCAAAGCCGTGGATGACGCTTTGGACCACACGCATTCCTCGCTCCTCTTTGATGTGATTGGTCACCGACTGTAACGCTTTAGTGGTGACTACGCCATCCCGTAAGGTCCGCGCCGGCCGGATTCCGCGAGCGCTGCCAGCCGGCGGTATCTTGCTATGCGGAGGCGGAGTAGTTGCCGGGCGCTGATAGCCACGCAATAAGGTCGGTCCCGCGCCAGACGGTGCACCTCGGGCCTATATGGAGGGGCTGGGGGGCACGCTTCGCATTTACCAGGCGGCGCCAGGTTTCGCGCCCAACTCCCACCAGCGGTTTGATATCCCTCCAGCGATACAACCCTTGTGGAGAAAGGCGTAGGTTCATAGCGACGGTGTCCTCAACAAAATTGCTGTGCATGGTGTGCTCCAGTGGTTGTGCTCAAAGGCTGCAAATCAGCAGCCCGCCACCATGTTTGCGCAATCTCTGCGCAGATCGGGGGAGGGGTCGGGAAAAGCCTAATCAGCCTAACCGGCGCGCGAAAACCCCCGTAAGTCATTGAAAAATAAACGGTAATGTAGTTAGGGTTAAAACCTAACCTGACCTAACCTAAAACCTAACCGGCTTACAAGTCATTGATTTGTAAGGAATTCTATTTTTCTTAAGATTAGGGTACGTGAACCTAACCTGGTTAGGTATTGGTTAGAAAAAGGTCAGGTTTTGCGGAAAGCCGGAAACCCGCAGGAATAAAGGCTTTCCGGCCGATCCGCTGATCCCGATTAGGAAGGTTAGGTTTTTCCCGACCCCTCCTCAAAAATCTCTGGACGGCCAGATTCGGCGGTTTTCGAGGCGTTTCTGCGTCGTCGTTCGTCCATGCGCGCGGCTGGGTGCGCAGATGTGCCGGCAGGGGTATGCCGAGCTGGCCAGCATAGGGGGCCGGCGGTGGGATGACGGCTCCGATCGGCGACCGGGGCAGGTCAGGAACATGCGGCGGACGCCGGCATACCGTGGCAACGCTGGCTGCGGCCTGGTGGCCAGCGGCCGCCGGATCGCCTGGTGCCCATCGGGCGCGCAAAGGGGCTGGCCATGCTGACCGTGAAGAAAAACAGGGGGGACGAAGCGGAAGGAACTACTACAGAACTACTACAGCAAATCCGCCAAAGCTAGCATTCATGCGGGTTGCCAGCTTGTAGCATTCGCCGTTAACTACGGCGAGATCGGCATCTTCCGGCGCCGCTCATAGCGGGCCGGGATGTGCAGGGCGCAAGTCTATCAGCACGACGTCTAACGCCAAAATTGGAGGCCCACCGAGGCGCGACGAATCGTCCGTCGATGGACGTTCAGTGTAGCGGCTTGATATTGCGCATCCGCAAGATTCCGTTCCATCGGTCGGTCTCTTCGACGATCAGCGCCTTGAACGCCATCGGCGTGTTTGGCTGCTGCGGCGTGCTAAAGGACAACCGCGCCATTGCATCATGCAGCCCCGAGTCCGTTAGCGCCGCGTTGATGGTGCGGTTCAGTTTCGCAATGACATAAGGAGGCGTGGAAGCCGGCACCAACAGGCCGGCCCAGTTCCCTAGTTCCAGTCCCGCCAATTGCGGCGCGCCAGCTTCTTCCAAAGTTGCGACATCTGGCACAGTCGGTATGCGTATGGAAGACATGGCTACGATGGGCTTGAGTTTGCCTGCCTGAATGTGCGGAAGCGCTTCGGTGACACTTGCCATATATATGTCTGTCCGGCCGCCCATCACGTCCGTCAGTGCCTGCGCCCCACCGTTGTACGGCACATGCTGCATGTCGATGTCCAGTTCCTGCTGCAGCAACTCACAGAGCAGATGCGTTGTCGTCCCCATTCCGGCAGACGCGCAGCTCATGGCCCCAGGATACGTTCGGGCGATTCTCACCACATCCTCTATGGTAGCGATCCGGGCATGCATACCGCTTACCATGACATATTGCATCGTTGCGACAAGACCCACCGGAACCAGGTCGCGTGAGAAGTCATACTTCATGCCGCCGTACATCGTTTTGTGAATGGTGTTTGGTCTGGCCCCAAGAAAGAGCGTGTAGCCGTCCGGCGCCGCACGCGAGGCATATTCGGCCCCGATATTGCCGCCGGCGCCGGGCTTGTACTGGATTATCATTTTTTGCCCGAGCGCCTCTCCCAGGTAGCGAGCAAGGAGGCGGGCCAGCGCATCGGTACTCCCGCCGGGCGGGAAACCTATCACCAGCGTAACCGCGCGCTGCGGGTAGGCCACTTCCCGATCGGATGCCATGGCTGCCCATGGCAGGGTGGTGCTCACTAACGCAAGGGCTGCACCTGTTCCGGCACGGTTGGCTACCGAGCCTCTCCGGCCGCCGTTAACGGCGGCGAGCTCGCGGCAACGGCGGCTATATGGTCCCCTCGATCAGGGCTAAGCGACCCAGTTCTCGACTTGAAGACCAGGATAGACCTGGAAATCTCGCTCGTTGTTCGTCACGAGTGTCGTTCCCAGCGCCAGGGCATGGGATGCGATCAGCTTGTCCAGTTGATCTTTCTTCCGTTCCCTCGTGGCCATACGCACTGGCCCACAGGTGCGAGCGGCGTTGGCATCGAACGGAGCGACATTGATCAAGGTGACCAGGGCGTCGAGGTTGGCGCGCTCGCGGCCAGGATTGCTGCAAGCTTCGACGCCGTATTCGAACTCGGCAAAGGTAATCGCCGACATGATGACATCGCCGACATGGCAGGTCGCGAAGCGCCGCGCGACCTGATCGGGCTGGTTCTTCATCAATCGATTTCACCGGAATGTACATCCATAGCATGTACATTCCGGTGCCGCGGCCAAGCGCTGGTGTGTCCTTACACCATTTGCCAGCTGTCGGCGCGCTCACGGGATGCCGCCGCCGTCGTTTGCGGCGAATCTGCCGCGGCTGGCGTAGCCGCCGGCGACAGGCCGGCATAGGGCCTCAACATATTCTTCAGTTCTTCGGCCATCAGGCGCGTTTGCGGGCGAATGGCTTCCAGCGCTTTTTCCCAGGCGACATCATGCGAAACCCGTTCTTTATTGCATATCTTGAAAAAGTTGTTGGAAAGCGGAAAGGGATTCCTGCCGTTGGCAACCACGTATTCGCATTGCTGTTTCACGGCCTTGCTGTAGACGACGAAAAACTGCGCGGCCTGCGCCGACGTGTCGGGATGCTGGATGGTGTTCATATTGTCCAGAACCGCATCGATGATCTCGCTGGTCTCGGCGCACTGCGGCTCGTCCGCGAGTCCGCGATGCAGGATGGCGGCCTTGGCGTTTTCCAGTACCTTGGCCAATTGCTCGCGGCAGTGTGAAGCCTGGGTATTGGCTTGCAGGCGCTGGATGGACTGTTGGAGGACTGCCTTGGTTTTCTGGTCCACGAACGGTTGGGCCAGCATGACCTGCATGGAGGCGACCGCCGAGGCTTCAGCCTGCGCGACCTTTTCGGAGTAGTACACGGGCGGCGTTGCCGGCTCCGAGGGGGTGGCGGGATTCTTGTACAGATACTTGACGAAGGCGTTGGCGCACCATGGGGCAAAGGCCGGTTCGCCATGAATTCCGCGAAAATTCTCGAAAACGATATCTTCCGGCGCCAAGTGTGTGTCCAGATACGCCACTAAAGTATTGAATTGGGCATGCCGGCTCTGGCCGTCGACAGTTTCGAAAGTCGTTCGCATGGCCGCCTGGCTCATGGGGCTGGTGTTGATGGTCACGGTGGAATCTCCTTGCTGGGACGAAGAGGGGGCCCTCTAGGCTGGCCTTCGTCCCGAGCCGTATTTGCCCGGTTCCGGCCCGTCCCTGTTTTGAGCCCTTTGCGGACCGGATAACCTCCAGGCACTCGCCGGAGCCGGCCTTACCCCCGAACCTGATAGAATTCTCCCTGGCGGGCCCCTTCGCATGGTCCGGCGGTGAACCTGGTCAGGTCGGGAACGAAGCAGCCATAGCCGTTTAGGGTCAGTGCCGGAGTAAGGCTCGCCTTCCCGAATACGCCGCAGAAGGACGGATCAGGTGCCTCGCATCGTTCCGTCCTTTCTTGTTCCGGGCGCCGCACGCTCTACAATCCCTCCATGACCTATCTCGTATTGGCCCGCAAGTGGCGGCCGCGTTCGTTCGATACCCTGGTCGGACAGGATCATGTGGTGCGCGCCCTCACGCATGCGCTGGACACCCAGCGGCTGCACCACGCCTGGCTGTTCACCGGTACGCGCGGCGTCGGCAAGACCACGCTGTCGCGCATTCTTGCCAAGTCCCTGAATTGCGAAACGGGTGTGACGTCCAAGCCCTGCGGGGTTTGCCAGGCGTGCACCGAGATCGATGCGGGGCGTTTCGTCGACTACCTGGAGCTGGACGCGGCGTCCAATCGCGGTGTCGACGAGATGACGCAGCTGCTGGAGCAGGCCGTGTACTCGCCGGGAGCGGGACGCTTCAAGGTCTACATGATCGACGAAGTGCACATGCTCACGGGCCACGCCTTCAATGCGATGCTGAAGACGCTGGAAGAGCCGCCGCCGCACGTCAAGTTCATCCTGGCGACGACCGATCCGCAGAAGATTCCGGTGACGGTGCTGTCGCGCTGCCTGCAGTTCAACCTGAAGCAGATGCCGCCGGACGCCATCGTGGGCCATCTGCGCCAGGTGCTGGGGGAAGAGCAGCTCGCCTTTGAAGTACCGGCGCTGCGGCTGATCGCTCAGGCGGCTTCGGGCTCCATGCGGGATGCCCTGTCGCTGACCGACCAGGCGATCGCCTACAGCGCCGGCAATCTGACGGAAGAAGCCGTGCGCGGCATGCTGGGGACCATCGATCAGCGGCACCTGGTGCGGCTGCTGGATGCGCTCGGCGTCGGCGACGCGCGCGCCGTGCTGGCGGTGGCCGATGAGCTCGCCACGCGTGGCCTGTCGTATGGCGGGGCGCTGGCGGACCTGGCCGGGCTGTTGTCGCGCGTGGCCATCGAGCAGCGCGTGGCGGGCGCGATCTCTTCGGACGATCCGCTGGCGGCTGATATCGCGCGGCTGGCGCACAGCCTGCATCCGGATGCGCTGCAGCTGTTTTATTCGGTCGCGGTGCATAGCCGCGGCGAACTGGCCTTGGCGCCGGACGAGTATGCAGGTTTCGTGATGGCTTGCCTGCGGATGTTGTCGCTGAGCGGCGACGCGGGGCCGCACACGCTGCCCGCCACGCCGCCGGCCACGAACGCGAGCGCGCCGGCGCCCGTGGGCGCGGCTGCCGCGCCCACGGCGCAGTCCGCTGCCGCGCAGTCCCCCGCCACGCCCGGGGCGACGCAATCCGCCGCCGTGCCCGTCGCGCCCGCAGCCGCGACGCCTGTGGCGACCCCGGCAGCGGTGCCGGCATCCGTGCCTGCACCGGCGCCAGCGGCGTCGCCGTCCGTTTCCGCGCCGATGACGCAGGCGCCCGCGGCGGCAGCCGCGCCGGCGACGCCGGCCGCAGTCGCCGCGAACGCCGAAGCCGCACCGCCTGAGGCCGGCGCGGGCTCGGTCGCCGCACCGGCCACACCTTCCGATTCCGCCGCGCCGCCGGCGTCGGGCACTGCGCGCTCGAGCACCGCCAATCTGGCCGCGACGCCGCCCGCTTCCGCGGTTGCGCCGCGCCGCGCGCCGGGCGCGGGTGTCGCGCCCTGGGAGGATGCTCCCGCCGGCAATGCGCCGGCGACTGCCGCGTCCACCATCACGCCCACCGCGCCTGCCGTCGCCACGGGCGCCGCAGCTGCCGGCCGCGCCGCGCCGGTGCCGGTCGCGCCGGCGGCGGCCACGCAGCAAGCGCCCAGCGCCGCCACGCAGCAAGCCCCCACCGCCGCCACGCAGCAAGCGCCCAGCGCCGCCACGCAGCAAGCGCCCAGCGCCGCCACGCCGCAAGCGCCCGACGACGGACCGCCGGCCTGGGTCGATGAGGCCATTCCCGACGACGCCGAAGGCGGCTACGAGTCCTTCTCCGGCCCGGCGGGCGAAGGCTTCATCGCCAGCCCGGACGACGACGATTTCGAAACCATGGCCACGGGTCCCGGCACGCCCGCGGCCGCGCCGCCGCTCGCACCGGCACGACGCGCGCCGGCATCGCGGGCCGGGTCGCGCCGCGCGCCCCGCGTGACCGATATGTCCGAAGCCAACTGGCCCGAGCTGGCCGCTCGCCTGCCGGTCACCGGCCTGGCCGCCGAGCTCGCCCGGCAAAGCGAATGGCAGGGCGTGCAGGGCGATACGGTCATCCTGCGCGTGGCGGTCCGCACGCTGGCCGACAGCGCCAGCCGCGTGCGTCTGCAAACGGTATTGTGCGAACACTTCGGCCAGAGCCTGCGCCTGGATGTCCTGGTCGGCGCCACGGGCGAAGCCACCGCGCACGCGGTGGCCCAGCAGGAGCGGGCCGAACGGCAGAAGGCGGCGGAAGCCGCCGTCGACGCCGATCCTTTCGTGCAAGTCCTCTTATCCGATTTTGGCGGCCAGGTGGTGCCCGGCTCCATCCGCCACGTCGACCCGCCGGCCGCCGCCGCCCGCTGAGCATGGCGGCCTTACTCTATTCATTTATCCGCTGAAAAGGATGCTTCCATCATGATGAAAGGACAATTGGCAGGCTTGATGCGTCAAGCCCAGCAGATGCAGGAAAACATGAAGAAGGCGCAGGAAGCGCTGGCCGACATCCTGGTCGAAGGGACGTCGGGCGGCGGCCTGGTCAAGGTCACCATGTCCTGCCGCAACGACGTCAAGCGCGTCGCCATCGACCCGTCGCTGACCGGTGACGACAAGGACATGCTGGAAGACCTCGTGGCGGCCGCCTTCAACGACGCCCTGCGCAAGGCCGAGGCCACCTCGCAGGAAAAAATGTCCGGCGTCACGGCTGGCATGCCCCTGCCGCCGGGAATGAAATTCCCCTTCTGAGCCCAGGCGGCGCGCCCGCGCGCGGCGGTCCCCACCAGGCGCCGCGGCATGCGGAATCGCCGTGCCGGCGCTCGTCCGACCCATGGAACCTACGCTTCCCGAACCCGAACCCCTGCGCGCCCTGATCGAGGCGCTGCGGCGCCTGCCCGGCGTGGGCGTGCGCTCGGCCCGGCGCATGGCGTACCACCTGCTGCAGCACGATCCGCGCGGCGCGGATCTGCTCGGCCAGGCGCTGGCGTCGGCCGTGCACAACCTGCGGCACTGCGCCCGCTGCAACAGCTTCACCGACGACGAAATCTGCGCGACCTGCAGCAATCCCAAGCGGGATCCGTCGCAGCTGTGCGTCGTGGAAACGCCAGCCGACCAGAACATGATCGAGTCCAGCCATGGCTATCGCGGGCTGTACTACGTGCTGATGGGACGCGTCGCGCCGCTGGAAGGCATAGGCCCGCGCGAGCTGGACTTCGAACGCCTGCTGGCCCGCGCCGGCGACGGCGTCGTCACGGAAGTCATCCTGGCGACGAACTTCACGGCGGAAGGCGAGACCACCGCGCATTTCCTCGGCGAAGCGCTGCGCGAACGCGGCTTGTCGGTGACCCGTCTCGCGCGCGGCGTGCCCGCCGGCAGCGAACTCGAATACGTGGATGCCGGCACCATCGCGTGGGCGCTGATGGAGCGCAAGGCAACATAAGGCGCGGGCCGCCAATGTCCGGCCCGCTCGAATCGCAACGGAGACACCGTCATGTCCGCCTTGACCGGACTGAAAGTCCTTGAACTCGGCACGCTGATCGCCGGCCCCTTCGCGGCCCGCATGTTCGGCGAATTCGGCGCCGACGTCATCAAGATCGAAACACCCGATGGCCCGGACGGCAAGGGCGGCGGCGACCCGATCCGCACCTGGCGCCACCTGCACGAAGGCAATTCGCTGTGGTGGACCGTGCAGGCCCGCAACAAGCGCTCGGTCGCGCTCAACCTGAAAGACCCGGCGGCGCGCGAAGTCGCCTTGAAGCTGGCGCTGGACGCCGACGTCATCGTCGAAAACTACCGGCCGGGCGTCCTGGAGAAATGGGGCCTGGGATACGAGCAACTGCGCGCCCTGAATCCGGCCACCATCATGGTGCGGCTGTCCGGCTACGGCCAGACCGGCCCGCTGCGCGACCGGCCGGGCTTCGGCGCGATAGGCGAATCCATGGGCGGGCTGCGCTATGTGTCCGGCCATCCGGACCGTCCGCCCGTGCGGGTCGGCATATCGATAGGCGACTCCATCGCCGCGCTGCATGGCGTCATCGGCGCCATGATGGCCCTGCGCCACCGCGACGCGACCGGCGGACGCTGGAATGGCACGTCGGGCGGGCAGGGGCAGATGGTGGACGTGGCTTTGTACGAGGCCGTCTTCAACATGATGGAAAGCCTGGTGCCGGAATACGACGTCGCCGGCGTGGTGCGCGAGCGCACCGGCGGTGCGCTGCCGGGCATCGTGCCTTCCAATACCTACACCACGCGCGACGGCCAGAACATCGTCATCGCCGGCAATGGCGACGCCATTTTCCATCGCCTGATGCTGGCCATCGGCCGCGATGACCTGGCCCACGATCCGGCGCTGGCGCGCAACGATGGCCGCGCCCGGCGCGTGGACGACATCGACGGCGCCATCCAGGCCTGGTGCGATACGCACAGCATCGACGAAGCCCTGGACACGCTGCAGCGCGCCGATGTGCCGGTGGGCAAGATCTACAGCGTCGCCGACATGTTCAGCGATCCGCAGTTTCTCGCGCGCGGCATGATCGAGCAGCATCGCTTCGCCGACGGCAGTCCGGTCAAACTGCCGGCGGTCACGCCCAAGCTGTCGGAAACGCCCGGCGGCACCCGCTGGGTGGGCCCGCGCTTAGGGGAACATACCGAGGAAGTGCTGAAATCCCTGGGGTATGATGCTGCGGCTATCGCCGCCCTGGCCGCTTCGGGCGCCATCGGTACATAGGATTCACCACCTGGAGACAAAAAAATGTCCGTGACTCGACGTGATTGGCTCAAGCTTGCCGGCGCGGCAGGCGCCCTGGGCCTGACCCCCGCCATCGTGCGGGCGCAGAAGCTGGAAAAGAAGGAAGTCGCGATTGCCGTGGGCGGCAAGCCGCTGACCTACTACCTGCCCCTGACCATCGCCGAAGTCCGCGGCTACTTCAAGGATGAAGGCCTGGACGTCACCATCGCCGACTTCGCCGGCGGCGCCAAGGCCTTGCAGGCCGTGGTGGGCGGCAGCGCGGACGTCGTCTCCGGCGCGTTCGAGCACGCGCTGAACCTGCAGTCCAAGGGCCAGTTCTATCGCGATTTCGTGCTGCAGGGCCGCGCGCCCATGATCGGCTTCGGCGTGTCCACCAAGAACATGCCCAACTACAAGTCCCCGGCCGACCTGAAAGGCAAGAAGATCGGCGTGACGGCCCCGGGTTCGTCCACCAACATGGTGGTGAACTTCTTCCTGGCCAAGCACGGCCTGAAGGCCTCCGACGTCTCCATCATCGGCGTGGGCGCCGGCGCCGGCGCCATCACCGCGCTGAAGACCGGGCAGATCGACGCGATCTCGAACACCGATCCCGTGGTGACGGCGCTGGAAAAATCGGGCGACCTGAAAATCATCGTCGACACCCGCACGCTGAAGGACACCCGGGAAATCTTCGGCGGCAACATGCCGGCCGGCTGCCTGTATTGCTCGCAGAGCTATATCGACGCCAACCCCAACACCGTGCAGGCCCTGGCCAACGCCATCGTGCGCGCCGACAAGTGGATCCAGGCGCAGCGCAACAACCTGGATGCCATCGTCAATGCGGTGCCGAAGGGCTATCTGCTGGGCGAACCGGAGGTCTACAAGGCTTCGCTGCAGGCCAGCATGGATGGCTTTTCGCCGGACGGCATAATTCCCGAGGATGGGGCCGCCACGGCGGTCAGGGCGCTGGCCGCCTTCGTGCCGGACTTCGATCCCAAGAAAGTCGATCCGTCCAAGATGTGGACCAACGAATTCGCCAAGCGCGCCAACCAGAAGTATCCGAATGGCTGAAGCAGCACTCGCGCTGGACAACATCACCTGCACCTTCGTTTCCCGGGAAGGTGATGCGCGCTATACCGCGGTCCGGGAAGCGAGCCTGTCCATCGCGCCCGGCGAGTTCGTGTCCGTCGTCGGGCCGACCGGCTGCGGCAAGTCCACGCTGCTGAACGTCGGCGCCGGCCTGCTGGCCCCGTCGTCCGGCCAGGTGCGTGTGTTCGGCCAGCCGCTGTCCGGCATCAACAGCCGGGCGGGCTACATGTTCCAGGGCGAGGCGCTGCTGCCCTGGCGCAATGCGCTGGACAACGTCACGGCCGGGCTGCAGTTCGCCCGCCTGTCGCCCCAGGAGTCCGCCGAGCGCGGCCGCGAATGGATGCGCCGCGTGGGGCTGGGCGGGTCGGAACACCGCTATCCCCACCAGATGTCCGGCGGCATGCGCAAGCGGGTGATGCTGGCGCAGACGCTGATCCGCGATCCCGACATCATCCTGATGGACGAGCCGTTTTCCGCGCTGGATATCCAGACGCGCCAACTGATGGAAAACGAAGTCCTGGAACTGTGGATGGACAAGCGCAAGGCCGTGCTGTTCATCACGCACGACCTGGACGAAGCCATCGCCATGAGCGACCGCGTCGTGGTGCTGTCGGCCGGTCCGGCCACGCATCCCATCGGCGAGTTCGTCATCGACCTGCCGCGCCCGCGCGACGTGGCGGAAGTCCGCACGCACCCGCGCTTCATCGAGCTGCACGCCGCCATCTGGAACGTGCTGCGCGAGGAAGTGCTCAAGGGCTATGCCCAGCAGAAACTGGCCTGACGGCCGTAACGGAAGGCGCCTCGGCTGCCCCTGTCCACTATGATCAAAACCGGTACCAAATCCCTGCGCATGTGGCAGGTTTCGCTCCTGGTCATCCTGCTGCTGGCCTGGCATATCGCGTCGCGCAGTCCCAATATCGCCTTTTTCTTCGGCCAGCCGCTGGAAGTCGCGCAGCGAATCTGGGCCTGGTTTGTCACCGACGGCGATATCTATCGCCATCTGTGGGTGACGCTGGCGGAAACCGTGCTGGCCTTCCTGATCGGCACGGTGGCGGGACTGGCCTGCGGCCTGTGGCTGGGGCTGTCGCCCAAGGCCAGCGCGATCCTGGACCCCTATATCACCGCCGCCAATTCCATGCCGCGGGTCATCCTGGCGCCGATTTTCGGCATGTGGTTCGGCCTGGGCATCTGGTCGAAGGTGGCGCTGGCGGTCACGCTGGTGTTCTTCATCGTGTTCTTCAACGTCTACCAGGGCGTGCGGGAAGTCAGCACGACGCTGCTCGACAATGCCCGCATGCTGGGCGCCGATCGCCGCCAGCTGCTGCGTTACGTGTACCTGCCGTCGGCCACCAGCTGGGTGTTCTCCAGCCTGCATACCTCCGTGGGCCTGGCTTTCGTCGGCGCCGTGGTGGGCGAATACCTGGGGTCGGCCAGCGGGGTCGGCTACCTGATCCTGCAGGCCGAAGGCACGCTGGACGTCAACACCGTGTTCGCCGGCATCGTCGTGCTGACCGCGTTCGCGCTGGTGCTCGACGGTATCGTCACCCTGGTGGAACGCCGCCTGATGAAGTGGCAGCCGCGCGCCGGAGAGACTGAGAAGCTGTAGCCCACCCCCCGAAGCGCTGCGCGCTTCCCCCCTCAAGGGGGGCGACGCTGGAGGACCGGCGGAGCCGGATCCTCGGCGTCCCCGCCTTCCGGGGCCCGTCTCATCATGCGGACGGGTATCCTTGCACGGGCCGGAAAGCCTTGCCTGGCGCGGGTTTCCGGGGAAAAAGGCGGTTCAGGGTATAATCCCAAGGTTTGATTACTGAATTCTCAAGCCGGGGTTTATCGTGCTGCCGCAACTATTTCCAGGGGTTTTTTCCGAGGGGTCCGATGGAGTGCATCGGCCTTCTCCCGCTATTCTGGCCCTGGCGGACGGTACCGTATTTCGCGGAATTTCCATAGGGGCGCCGGGCCATACCGTGGCCGAGGTCGTGTTCAACACGTCCATGACCGGCTACCAGGAAATCCTGACCGACCCCAGCTACGCCGGCCAGATCGTCACGCTGACCTATCCGCACATCGGCAATACCGGCGTCAACCATGAAGATGTCGAGTCGCGCCAGGTGTTCGCCTCCGGGCTGATCGTGCGCGACTGCCCCGCCCGCGTGTCGAACTTCCGTTCCACCAGCTCGCTGCCCGACTACCTGAAGGCGCAGGGCATCGTCGCCATCGCCGGCATCGATACCCGCAAGCTGACGCGCATCCTGCGTGAAAAGGGCGCCCAGGGCGGTTGCATCCTGGCGGGCGACGACGTCGACCGTGCCCTGGAGCTGGCGCGCGCCTTCCCCGGCATGGCGGGCCAGGACCTGGCCAAGACGGTGTCCATCGACAAGCGGGGCGAATGGTCGGAAGGCACCTGGCAGCTGGGCCAGGGCTTCAGCCACCCCAAGGGCGACAAGTTCCACGTCGTCGCCTACGACTTCGGCGTCAAGAGCAACATCCTGCGCCTGCTGGCCGATCGTGGCTGCAGGATCACCCTGGTGCCGGCGCAGACCCCGGCCGAAGAAGCGCTGAAACTGAAGCCGGACGGCCTGTTCCTGGCCAACGGCCCCGGCGACCCCGAACCCTGCGACTACGCCGTCGACGCCACCCGCGCCTTCCTGGACCGCAAGCTGCCGGTATTCGGCATCTGCCTGGGCCACCAGATCATGGGCCTGGCGGTGGGCGGCAAGACCCGCAAGATGAAGACCGGCCACCACGGCGCCAACCACCCCGTGCAGGACGTCAACAGCAAGCGCGTCTTCATCACCAGCCAGAACCACGGCTTCGAGGTGGACGCCGCCAGCCTGCCGAAGAACGCCCGCGTGACCCATATTTCCTTGTTCGACGGCACGTTGCAGGGCTTCGAACTGACCGACCGGCCCGCCTTCTGCTTCCAGGGACACCCCGAAGCCAGCCCCGGGCCGCACGACATCCTCGTGCTGTTCGACAAGTTCATCAGCCAGATGTCCGGCCAAGCCAAGACTGCCTAAAGATTGCACCATGCCCAAGCGTACAGACATAAAGAGCATATTGATCATCGGGGCCGGCCCCATCATCATCGGCCAGGCCTGCGAATTCGACTATTCGGGCGCACAGGCCTGCAAGGCGCTGAAGGCCGAGGGCTATCGCACCATCCTGGTCAACAGCAACCCCGCCACCATCATGACGGACCCGGAAACGGCGGACGTCACCTACATCGAGCCGATCACCTGGCAGGCGGTGGAAAAGATCATCGAGCGTGAACGCCCCGATGCGCTGTTGCCCACCATGGGCGGCCAGACCGCGCTGAATTGCGCGCTGGACCTCGCCCACAACGGCGTGCTGGAACGCTACAAGGTCGAACTGATCGGCGCCAACGAGCAGGCCATCGAAAAGGCCGAGGACCGCCAGAAGTTCAAGCAGGCCATGACCGACATCGGCCTGGAGTCCGCCAAGTCCGGCGTCGCCCACTCCATGGACGAAGCCTGGGAAGTGCAGAAGCGCATCGCCGCCGAATTGAACACCTCGGGCTTTCCCGCGGTCATCCGCCCCAGCTTCACGCTGGGCGGCACCGGCGGCGGCATCGCCTACAACGCCGAAGAGTTCGAAACCATCTGCCGCCGCGGGCTGGAAGCCTCGCCCACCAATGAGCTGCTGATCGAAGAATCGCTGCTGGGCTGGAAGGAATTCGAGATGGAAGTCGTGCGCGACAGCGCCGACAACTGCATCATCGTGTGCTCGATCGAAAACCTCGATCCCATGGGCGTGCACACCGGCGATTCCATCACGGTCGCGCCGGCGCAGACGCTGACGGACAAGGAATACCAGATCATGCGCGATGCCTCCATCGCCGTGCTGCGCGAAATCGGCGTGGATACCGGGGGCTCGAACGTGCAGTTCGCGGTCAATCCCGCCAACGGCCGCATGATCGTCATCGAAATGAACCCGCGCGTGTCGCGGTCGTCGGCGCTGGCCTCCAAGGCCACCGGCTTCCCCATCGCCAAGGTCGCGGCGCGCCTGGCCGTCGGCTACACGCTGGACGAACTGCGCAACGAAATCACCGGCGGCGCGACGCCGGCGTCCTTCGAGCCGACCATCGACTACGTGGTCACCAAGGTGCCGCGTTTCGCCTTCGAAAAATTCCCCACCGCCGACGCGCGCCTGACCACGCAGATGAAATCCGTCGGCGAAGTCATGGCCATCGGCCGCACCTTCCAGGAATCCTTCCAGAAGGCCCTGCGCGGCCTGGAAGTCGGCGTGGACGGCCTGAACCAGAAGACCACCGACCGCGAAAAGCTGCAGGTCGAGCTGGGCGAGCCCGGTCCGGAACGCATCTGGTACGTGGGTGACGCCTTCGCACAGGGCTTCACGCTGGACGAAGTGCACAACCTGACGCACATCGATCCCTGGTTCCTGGCCCAGATCAAGGAAATCGTCGATATCGAGCTGGCGCTGGAACAGAAGACCCTGGCCGAGCTGGATTACGACACGCTGTGGCAGCTGAAGCGCCGCGGCTTTTCCGACCGCCGCCTGGCGTTCCTGCTGGACACCTCCGAATCCGAGGTGCGCCGCCTGCGCCATCAGTTGAACGTGCGTCCGGTCTACAAGCGCGTGGATACCTGCGCGGCGGAATTCGCCACGCGTACCGCCTACATGTACTCCACGTACGAAGAAGAGTGCGAAGCCGCGCCCACCGACCGCAAGAAGATCGTCGTGCTGGGCGGCGGACCGAACCGTATCGGCCAGGGCATCGAGTTCGACTACTGCTGCGTGCACGCCGCGCTGGCGCTGCGTGAAGACGGGTATGAGACCATCATGGTCAACTGCAACCCGGAAACCGTGTCGACCGACTACGACACGTCCGATCGCCTGTATTTCGAGCCGCTGACGCTGGAAGACGTGCTGGAAATCGTCCACAAGGAAAATCCCGCGGGCATGATCGTCCAGTACGGCGGCCAGACGCCGCTGAAGCTGGCACGCGCGCTGGAAGCCAATGGCGTGCCCATCATCGGCACCAGCCCGGAATCCATCGACGTCGCGGAAGATCGCGAACGTTTCCAGAAGCTGCTCAACAAGCTGGGCCTGCGCCAGCCGCCCAACCGCACCGCGCGCACGGAAGCGGAAGCCCTGGCCCACGCATCGGAAATCGGCTATCCCCTGGTCGTGCGCCCCAGCTACGTGCTGGGCGGCCGCGCCATGGAAATCGTGCACGAGCAGCAGGACCTGGAGCGCTACATGCGCGAGGCGGTCAAGGTCAGCAACGATTCGCCGGTGCTGCTGGACCGCTTCCTGAACAACGCCACCGAAGTGGACGTGGACTGCCTGGCCGATGGCGAAACCGTCTTCATCGGCGGCGTCATGGAGCATATCGAACAGGCCGGCGTGCACTCGGGCGACTCGGCCTGCAGCCTGCCGCCGTATTCCCTGTCGGAAGAGATCATCGCCGAGATCAAGCGCCAGACCACGATGATGGCCAAGGCGCTCAACGTCAGCGGCCTGATGAACGTGCAGTTCGCCATCCAGGACGGCGACGTGTACGTGCTGGAAGTGAACCCGCGCGCATCGCGCACGGTGCCGTACGTATCCAAGGCGACCGGCCTGCAGCTGGCCAAGATCGCCGCACGCGCCATGTCCGGCAAGTCGCTGGCGTCGCAGGGCGTCACGCGCGAGGTCGTGCCCAGCTACTTCTCCGTCAAGGAAGCGGTGTTCCCCTTCGTCAAGTTCCCGGGCGTGGACACCATCCTGGGACCGGAAATGAAGTCCACCGGCGAAGTCATGGGCGTGGGCGCCAGCTTCGGCGAAGCCTTCGTCAAGTCGCAGATGGCCGCCGGTATCCGCCTGCCGGAAAGCGGTACGGCTTTCATCAGCGTCAAGACGCAGGACAAGCCCCGCGCCGTGGAAGTGGCGCGCGGCCTGCATGCCCTGGGCTTCAAGCTGGTGGCCACGCGCGGCACCGCGGCGGAAATCGACGCGGCCGGCATCCCCGTGCAGGTCGTCAACAAGGTCACGGAAGGCCGCCCGCACATCGTGGACATGTTGAAGAACGGCGAAGTCTCGCTGGTCATCAACACGGTCGAAGAACGCCGCAATGCCATCGCCGATTCGCGTGCCATCCGCACGCAATCGCTGGCGGCGCGCGTCACCTTCTACACCACGATCGCCGGCGCGCGCGCCGCGGTGGAAGGCATGCAGTACATGCGCCAGGGCCACGGCCTGCAGGTGTATCCTTTGCAGGCGCTGCACGAGTCCCTCGTGACGACGGGCTGAAAGGCCCCGGGATCGTCGGTATGGATCGTCGGTATCACTTCGGCTAACGCCAAGGACCAGAACGGTAATTCGCTGTGCGGTGGAGGTCGAAATGAAATGGTGGATACTGGCGTTATTCATAGTCTGCGCGACGATCGTGCATTTCCGGGGCAGGGTGCGGCACCGCTTCGCCCGCCAGGCCCTGGACCATTCCACCTTTACCGCGCCCATCAATGTGTTCATGTACGCGTTCTCGCGCGTGCCGAACGAACCGTACCTGGCGCTGTCGGAATTCCCGGAACTCAAGGTGCTGCAGCAACGCTGGCAGGACATCCGGGCCGAGGCGGAAGCGCTGTTTTCGGCGGGCCATATCAAGGTGTCCAACACCTATAACGACGCCGGCTTCAACTCCTTCTTCAAGAGCGGCTGGAAACGGTTCTACCTGAAGTGGTACGACGCCGACCATCCGTCGGCCCGGGCCCTGTGCCCGGTCACCACCAGCCTGCTGGCCGGCATCCCGTCCATCAAGGGGGCGATGTTCGCCGCGCTGCCGCCGGGCAGCCGCTTGCCCCGCCATCGCGATCCGTATGCGGGATCCCTGCGCTTCCACATGGGGCTGATCACGCCCAACGACGCGGATTGCTATATCGACGTCGACGGCCAGACCTACTACTGGCGTGACGGCGAAGCGGTGGTGTTCGACGAGACCTTCATCCACTACGCCGAAAACAAGACCGACATCAACCGCATCATCCTGTTCGCCGACGTCGAGCGCCCCATGCGCTATCGCTGGGCGCAGGCGGTCAATCATTTCATCGGCAGTGTCCTGCTGCGCGCGGCGGCCTCGCCCAACCAGGAAGGCGACCGCACCGGCGGCATCAACCGCATCTTCGGTTCGGTGTATGCCGTGCGGCGTTTCGGCAAGCGCATCAAGAAGCAGAACAAGACCCTGTACTACGTGGTCAAGTGGGGCATCGTGCTGGGTATCCTGGCCTGGATTTTCTGGCCCTGACCACGGGCCGGCCCAGGATGCGCCACGTCTTCATCACGGGAGCAAGCAGCGGGCTGGGGCAGGCGCTGGCGCGCCACTACGCGGCCCGCGGTATTTCGCTGGGCCTGGTCGGGCGACGCGAAGACGCCCTGCGGGAACTGGCCGGGTCATTGCCGGGATCGCATGCCTGGTATGCCGTGGACGTGCGGGATCGCGCCGCGCTGCACGCGGCCGCGCGGGACTTTCTCGCGCGCAGCGGCGGCTTGGTGGACGGCGTGATCGCCAGCGCCGGGATCAGCGCCGGCACGCTCACCGAACAGGCCGAGGATTTCGCCGTTTTCGACGCCATCGTCCAGACCAATCTGCTGGCGACTGTGGCCACCTTCGAACCCTTCATCGATGCCATGCGCCGCGCGCGATCGGGCCGGCTGGTCGGTATCTCGAGCGTGGCGGGCATACGCGGCCTGCCCGGCGCCGGCGCCTACAGCGCTTCCAAGGCGGCGGTCACGGTCTATTGCGAAAGCCTGCGCAATGAGCTGGCCGGCGACGGCGTGCGTGTCGTGACCATCGCGCCGGGCTACATCCGCACCGCGATGACGGCGCACAATCCCTATCGCATGCCCTTCCTGATGGACGCCGACGATTTCGCCGCGCGCGCGGCGATGGCGATCGAGCGCGGGCGCAGCTACACGGTCATTCCCTGGCAGATGGGCGTCGTGGCGAAGCTGATGCGCGCCTTGCCCGACGCCCTGTACGACAGGCTGGCGCGCAATGCGCCGCGCAAGCCGCGCCAGCGCTAGACGATATCGTCAGCCGACAGCGTGGCGATGTGCGTGACGTCGCCCCATCCCATCACATGCCATTTGCGGTTTTCCACCGCGAGCCGGTTCACGCCCGCGTTCAGCAGCGCGGCGTCGCGGGGGTGCGTGAGCGGTATGCCATGCGCATGGCGCCAGACGATGTCCAGCACCCCGCCATGGGTGAAGACGAGCACCCGGCCGCCGTCATGGCGCTCGGCGATGTCGTCGATGGTGGCGACGATGCGGTTGTGGAACTGGCGCAGCGATTCGCCGCCGTCCAGCGGGCGGTCGGGCTCGCGGCTCTTCCAGGCGGCGGCCGCTTCGGGCTGCTCGATGTCCAGGCGATCCATGGTGACGCCTTCCAGCACGCCGTAGCAGCGTTCGCGCAGGCCGGGCTCGGGCCGGACCGGCAGATCCAGGCGCGCCGCCGCCGGCTCGGCGGTATGCAGGGTGCGCTGCAGGTCGCTGCTGTACAGGGCGTCGAAGCCGCCGTTACGGGCGTCCTCGTCCAGGCGTTCGGCCAGGCGGCGCGCCTGGTTCGCGCCATGGGCGTTCAGCGGCGTGTCCTGCCAGCCTTGCAGCCTGCGGGCACGGTTCCAGTCGGTTTCTCCATGGCGGATCAGCCAGATTTCGGTCATGAGATTCGGGGGATAAAAGAGATGCGTAGACGCCGGCGCGTTCGGTCGATCGCGCGCCGCAAACCACGATAGTATCCACAAATCCCACGGTCGGCCGGCCGCGCAGGAAATCGGCGCCGGCCGCGCTGGCCCTGCCGTCTCAGGCAGTGATCGAGCCCTTGGCCGCCTCGGCCTGCTGCTGACGCAGGGCGGCGATCTGCGCCTGCAGGGTGGCGGCTTCACCGCTCAGCGCCTGCAGCTGTCCGGCTTTTTGCTCTTGGGGGATTGAACTCGCCGTCAGCCGCTGGATCTGCAACTGCACCTGGCGCAGCTGTTGTTCCAGCATCTTGATCGTACGGCTGATGGGGTCATCGCTTTCGCCCTGGTCGGCGGCCTGGGCGCCCGGCGCCGGCCTGGCCTGGAAGTTGGTGCTGCCGCGCTGGCTGTCGGCCGCTGGCGCATCGTTGCCACTGGCTGCGGCCGTGCCGACCGGCTGTCCCTTGGCGTCCGCTGTGTTCTCCTGCACCGAGCGGGGACCCAGCGGCGACGACACGTAGGCCGAGGCGAGCGTGGAGGAAATCACGGAAATCGTCATGTCAGTTCCTGGATAGCCTGATCTGAGTTACGGCACGCTACCGTAAAAACTTGAGCCCCGATAAACTTGCGGCCGATTCTTACATCAGCAGGGGGAAGACATGTCCGGTTCCTATTTCCCGCGTTGGCGGCTGGTCCGTGAAATCGCGCCCGGCGCGGTCATGGCGCCCGATGAGCGCCTGCCTTGGCCCAAGACCGCCGCGATGGGCTTGCAGCACGTGGTCGCCATGTTCGGCTCCACGGTGCTGGCGCCATTGCTCATGGGTTTCGACCCCAATGTGGCCATCCTGATGTCGGGCATAGGATCACTGATCTTTTTCGTGTTCGTGGGCGGCCGCGTGCCCAGCTACCTGGGCTCCAGCTTTGCGTTCATCGGCGGCGTGATCGCCGTCACGGGCTACGCGGGCGCGGGTCCGAACCCCAATATCGGCGTCGCCTTGGGCGGCATCATCCTGTGCGGACTGGTATACGCGCTGCTTGGCGTCCTGGTCTGGACCGCCAATGCGGGAAGCGGGGGCGGGGCGCGCTGGATCGAAGCGTTGATGCCGCCGGTCGTGACAGGCGCCGTCGTGGCCGTCATCGGCCTGAACCTGGCGCCGGTCGCCGCCAAGGGCGCCATGGGCGCGTCCGGCTTCGACGCCTGCATGGCCATCGTCACCATACTGTGCGTGGGCGGCATCGCCGTGTACACCCGCGGGATGCTGCAGCGACTGCTGATCCTGGCCGGGCTGATCCTGGCCTGCGTGGTCTACGCCATCTGCGCCAACGGCCTGGGCCTGGGCAAACCCATGGACTTTTCCGGGGTGGCGGCCGCCGCCTGGCTAGGCCTGCCGCGTTTCGCCACGCCGGTTTTCCAGGCGTCCGCGATGGGCCTGCTGGTGCCGGTGGCCATCATCCTGGTGGCGGAAAACCTGGGGCACATCAAGGCGGTCAGCGCGATGACCGGCCGCGACCTGGACCGCTACCTGGGCCGCGCCTTCGTCGGCGACGGCATCGCCACCATGGTCTCCGGCGCAGTGGGCGGCACGGGCGTGACCACCTATGCCGAGAACATCGGCGTCATGGCCGTCACGCGCATCTATTCGACCGTGGTGTTCGCCGTCGCCGCGCTGATCGCCATCCTGCTGGGGTTTTCGCCCAAGTTCGGGGCGCTGATCCAGACCATCCCGGGACCGGTCCTGGGCGGCATGTCGGTGGTCGTCTTCGGGCTGATCGCGGTGGCCGGCGCGCGCATCTGGGTCGTCAACCGGGTGGACTTCAGCGACAACCGCAACCTGATCGTGGCGGCCGTCACCCTGGTCCTGGGAGCAGGGGACTTCACCGTGCGCCTGGGCGAGTTCGCCCTGAGCGGCATCGGGACCGCCACGTTCGGCGCCATCATCCTGTACGCCCTGCTGCGCCCGCTGGGGCAGGGCGGCCGCGACGGCTGAGCCCGGCGGCGCGCCTGCCCCGGCCCCGCCGGGACACGGTTCCCGGCACGGGGGACGTGCCCCGCCCCGCCGGCTTGCAATTCAGTCCGACTTTGACCACAATGATGCTTGATCGCCCCGGTTTCCGAGCCGGGGTTTTGTTTTGGTCGAAGCTTGCCGCAGCCGGCGTGGACGCCGGCAGGGAAGAGCAGGCACGGCGGGAGGCACCGCTAGGAAACTGGCAAGGAAACCCGGCGGGTTTCCTCCAGGCAGGGTAATGGCGCGGCCCGCGCGGCGGCGCCCGCCCGTTGCCGTGCGAGATAGCACTGTCCCTGTTTGTACATCCCTGGCCGGCTTGAAGCCGCCGCGCTTTGACCGTTACTGAAACGCCCCCGGCGGGGGCGTTTTCCACTTTTAGTAGAGATTGCGATATGTCAGCCATTCCGTTGACGGTGGACGGCGCCGAACGCCTGCGCGTCGAATTGCACCGGCTCAAGACCGTTGAGCGACCCTCCGTGATCAATGCCATCGCGGAGGCTCGCGCGCAAGGCGATCTGTCCGAAAACGCCGAATACGATGCCGCGCGCGAGCGCCAGGGCTTCATCGAGGCGCGCATCGCCGAACTCGAGGCCACGCTGTCGAACGCGCACGTGATCAATCCTTTGGAGCTCGAGGCCGATGGCCGGGCGGTTTTTGGCGCGACGGTGGAAATCGAGGACCTGGATTCGGGCGACCGGCTGGTTTATCAGATCGTCGGCGACGTCGAGGCCGACATCCGCGCGAACAAGATTTCGGTGTCCAGCCCGGTCGCGCGCGCGCTGATCGGCAAGAGCGAAGGCGATGTCGTGGAAGTGCAGGCACCTTCGGGCGTGCGCGAGTACGAGGTGATCGGCGTCCGCTACCTGTAGGTCTTGGCCGGTGCGAGCGCCAGCCGCCGCGGTCGCGGATGGCGGACCGGCCAGGGAGCGCGGCCGCCCAGCGGGCCGGCCGACGCCCCTAGCGCTTGACGGTCTTGCGGGCCGGCCGCTGGACGGCGCCCCGGGCGCCGGCACGCAGGCTGAGCGCGCTGCCCGAACGCCGCGGAATGCCATGCGACGGCGCCGCGGCCTTGCGCGTACTGGGACGTACCGGCTTGCCGGCCTTGTTCAGTTCGCCGCGGTCGGGCCGGCGGGTGTCTTCCGCATCCTCGGCCGCCTTGCGGGTCGCCCGGGTAGGCTTCGCCACGCTTTTGCCTTCCGCCGCCAGCTTCTTGGGGGTATAAGGCTCCGAGGCCTTGCGCTTGGGCTGGCCCGCCGGCGCGGCGGGCGCGACCGGGGTGGGCATGGCGGCGCTGGGCCGATACAGGATCAGGACTTTACCCAGGTGATGAACGGGCGCGCAGGACAGCGAGTCGCAGATGGACGCCAGCATTTCCTCGCGCGTGTCGCGGTCTTCGCCTCCGGCGCGCACCTTGATCAGGCCGTGCGAAGTCAGGTTGGCGTCGATTTCCTTGAGGACCGCGTCCGACAGTCCCTTGTCGCCGATCAGGACGACGGGGCGCAGGGCGTGGGCGGCGGACCGCAACGCACTACGCTCTCGAGATGTAATTTCTAATATAGGCATGGCGGAATTGTACGGGAATGGCCAAGAATAAATTCTCCAAGGACTGGCTGCACCAGCATATCAACGATCCCTACGTGAAGATGGCGCAGCAGAAGGGTTATCGCGCCCGCGCCGCCTTCAAATTGATCGAACTCCTGGACACCGAAAAGCTCATGCGCCGCGGCGACGTGGTGGTCGACCTGGGGTCGGCCCCGGGCAGCTGGTCGCAGGTGGCGCGCGAACGCCTGGCGGGGCCGGGCGGGATCGTCGACGGCCGTATCGTCGCGCTCGATATCCTGCCCATGGAGCCCGTGGCGGGGGTGGAGTTCCTGCAGGGGGACTTTCGCGAGGAATCGATGCTGGAAATATTGGAGAAAACCCTGGGAGGGCAGTCGGTGGACCTTGTGATTTCCGATATGGCCCCCAACCTGTCGGGAGTAGGTGACGCCGATGCGGCGCGCATCCAGCACGTGTGCGAACTGGCGCTGGAGTTTTCGCTGGCCCATTTGAAGCCGGACGGCGCGCTGATCGTCAAAGCCTTTCACGGCAGCGGGTTTTCCCAGATCGTGCAACTGTTCAAGCAGCATTTCAAGCGGGTGGTGGAGCGCAAACCGAAGGCATCGCGCTCCAATTCGTCTGAAACCTTCATTGTCGCGAGGTCCCTGAAACATCCGGGCTGAGGTCGCCAAGAGCCCTGAAAAGGCCGTTCTCCGGGGAACGGCCCACTTAAGCCCCTCGACGGGGTAGAATCGCTATTGACATCCTTGTGGTTGTGTCCTATGGCAGAGGCTGCCGCAATCACTGGTCGGAATCGAAAGCAGGAGATCGACCTTGAATAATTCATTTTCCAAAGTTGCGGTGTGGATGGTGATAGCGCTCGTGCTGTTCACCGTCTTCAAGCAATTCGACGGGCGTACCCAGTCCCAGGACGGCGTCAGCTATACGCAGTTCATGGACGACGCCAAGGCGGGGCGCATCCGCAAGGTCGACGTGCAGGGCGACATGCTCTACGTGACGCCGGATGCCGGCCGTCCGTACACGCTGACGTCGCCGGGCGACCTCTGGATGGTCTCCGACCTGCTCAAGTACGGCGTGCAGGTGTCCGGCAAGGCCCGCGAAGAACAGTCGCTGCTGATGAACATCTTCGTCTCGTGGTTCCCCATGCTGCTGCTGATCGGCGTGTGGATCTTCTTCATGAGACAGATGCAGGGCGGTGGGCGCGGCGGCGCATTCAGCTTCGGCAAATCGCGCGCGCGCATGCTGGATGAGAACACCAACCAGATCACCTTCTCGGACGTCGCCGGGTGCGACGAAGCCAAGGAAGACGTGCAGGAGCTGGTCGATTTCCTGCGCGATCCCAGCAAGTTCCAGAAGCTGGGCGGCCGTATTCCGCGCGGCGTGCTGATGGTGGGTTCGCCCGGTACCGGCAAGACGCTGCTGGCCAAGGCCATCGCCGGCGAGGCCAAGGTGCCTTTCTTCAGTATTTCCGGTTCGGACTTCGTGGAAATGTTCGTCGGCGTGGGCGCGGCCCGCGTGCGCGACATGTTCGAGAACGCCAAGAAGCACGCCCCCTGCATCATCTTCATCGATGAAATCGACGCGGTGGGCCGCCAGCGTGGCGCCGGCCTGGGCGGCGGCAACGACGAACGCGAACAGACCCTGAACCAGATGCTGGTGGAAATGGACGGCTTCGAGTCCGGCCAGGGCGTCATCGTGATCGCCGCCACCAACCGTCCTGACGTGCTGGATCCGGCGCTGCTGCGCCCGGGCCGCTTCGACCGCCAGGTCGTGGTGCCGCTGCCCGACATCCGTGGCCGCGAACAGATCCTGAAAGTGCACATGCGCAAGGTTCCGTTGTCGCCGAACGTGGACGCCTCCGTCCTGGCGCGCGGCACCCCGGGCTTTTCCGGCGCCGACCTGGCCAACCTGGTCAACGAAGCCGCGCTGTTCGCCGCGCGCCGCAACGGCCGCACGGTCGATATGTCGGACTTCGAAAAGGCCAAGGACAAGATCATCATGGGCGCGGAACGCCGCTCCATCGTGATGCCTGAAGAAGAGCGCAAGAACACGGCGTACCACGAATCCGGCCACGCCATCGTGGCGCGCATGCTGCCCAAGACCGATCCGGTCCACAAGGTCACCATCATTCCGCGTGGCCGTGCGCTGGGCGTCACCATGCAGCTGCCGGAAAGCGACCGCTACAGCATGGACAAGCAGCGCCTGCTGAGCACCATCGCGGTGCTGTTCGGTGGCCGTATCGCCGAAGAGCTGTTCATGGACCAGATGACCACGGGCGCCTCGAACGACTTCGAACGGGCGACCGCTATCGCGCGCGATATCGTCACCCGCTACGGCATGGACCAGGACCTGGGCCCCATGGTCTACGCGGAAAACGAAGGCGAAGTCTTCCTGGGGCGCAGCGTCACCAAGACGACGCACGTGTCCGAAGCCACCATGCAGAAGGTGGACTCGTCGATCCGCCGTATCATCGACGAGCAGTACGACGTGGCGCGCAAGATCCTGGAGGGCAATCGCGACAAGGTGGAAGCCATGGCGGCCGCCCTGCTCGAATGGGAAACCATCGATTCCGACCAGATCGAGGACATCATCTCCGGCCGGCCGCCGCGCCCGCCCAAGACCCCGCAGGGTCCGTCCGATACCGCCGACAGTCCGCCCAGCGGCCTGGCGCCCGGCGGCAACAGCACCGCGCCCGCGGTCTGAGGACTCACCCGCGCGACGCGTTATAGATGGCCAATAACTTCCTGTGCGGGCGCTTCGAGTTCGACCTCGAGCGCCCGTTGGTCATGGGTATCGTCAATGTCACGCCGGATTCGTTTTCGGATGGCGGCGAACACGACACCGCCGATGCCGCGATTGCCCATGCCCGCCAACTGGTGGAAGAGGGCGCCCACATCCTGGACATAGGCGGGGAATCGACCCGCCCCGGCGCCGCGCCGGTGTCCGAACAGGACGAACTGGCGCGCGTGCTGCCTCTGATCGAAGGCCTGCGCGACTGCGGCGTCCCGCTTTCCATCGATACCTTCAAGCCGGCGGTGATGCGGGCGGTGCTGGATGCCGGCGCCGACATGATCAACGACATCTACGGTTTCAGGCAGCCCGGCGCCATCGAGGCCGTCGCCGCGTCGCGCTGCGGGCTCTGCGTCATGCACATGAAAGGCGAGCCGCGCACCATGCAGGAAAAGCCGGAGTACGGCGATCTGCTGGGCGAGATCGGCTTGTTCCTGGGATCGCGCGCGCAGAAGCTGCGCAGCGCCTGGGTCGACCCGCGCCGTATCGTTCTGGATCCGGGCTTCGGCTTCGGCAAGACGGCGGACCAGAACTATCAACTGGCCCGGCGGCTGGGCAGCCTGCGGGTGTCCAGCTATCCCCTGCTGGTGGGCGTTTCGCGCAAGTCGATGATCGGCCATGCCACGGGACGCGACGTGCAGGGCCGCCTGCCCGGCAGCATCGCCGCGGCACTGGCCTGCGTCGCGCGCGGCGCGGCCATCGTCCGCGTGCACGACGTGGCCGCGACGGTTGATGCCCTCAAAGTGTGGCAAGCTGTCGAGCAGGGGGGCATCCCCACCGATATCCGCAATCCCGTCAGGGAAAGCAGCAAGTAGGCCGGTGAGCAATCCGGCGCTTCGCCATAGGACGCACACACATGAGTACACGTAAATACTTCGGCACGGATGGCGTGCGGGGCGAGGTCGGCGGTCCCGTCATCAATGCGGAGTTCGCCTTGCGGCTGGGGTATGCGGCAGGCAAGGTGCTGGCCCGCGACACGCGCGCCGGCAGCCGTCCCAAGGTATTGATCGGCAAGGACACCCGGATCTCCGGCTATATGCTGGAATCGGCCCTGGAGGCCGGTTTTTCCGCGGCGGGCATCGACGTGCTGCTGGCGGGTCCGCTGCCCACGCCCGCCATTGCCTACCTCACGCGCGTGTTGCGGCAGACCGCAGGCATCGTCATCAGCGCGTCGCACAATCCTTATCACGACAACGGCATCAAGTTCTTTTCGGGCCGCGGCATGAAGCTGCCCGACGACACGGAAGCCGCCATCGAGGCCGCCCTGGACGAACCGCTGGGTTGCGTCAGTTCGGAAGCGCTGGGGCGCGCGCGCCGGCTGGATGACGCCGCCGGACGCTACATCGAGTTCTGCAAAAGCACCTTCCCCAACGACCTGGACCTGAACGGCTTGAGCCTGGTGGTGGACGCGGCGCATGGCGCCGCGTATCACATCGCTCCCCACGTGTTCCGGGAACTGGGTGCCGACGTGCACGCGGTCGGTGTCCAGCCGGACGGCTTCAATATCAACAAGGGCGTCGGCGCCCTGTACCCCGAAGCCCTGGCGGCGGAAGTGCGCTCGCGCGGCGCGCACCTGGGCATCGCGCTGGACGGCGACGCGGATCGCCTGCAGATGGTCGACGCCAGCGGCCGCATCTACAACGGCGACGAATTGCTCTACGCCATCATCAAGGAACGCATGCAGCGTGGCGCCGTGGCCGGCGCCGTCGGCACGCTGATGACCAACTACGGGCTGGAACGCCGCCTGGAACAGGTGGGCGTCGGATTCCATCGCGCCGACGTGGGCGACCGCTACGTCCTGGAGCAGATGCAGGCGCGTGGCTGGCTGTACGGCGGCGAAAGCTCCGGTCACCTGATCTGCCTGGATTGCCACACCACGGGCGACGGCATCATCGCCGCCCTGCAGGTCCTGACCGCGTTGCGCCGTAACGACAGCACGCTGGCGGACTGGATCGGCGATCTTCGCATGTACCCCCAGCAGATGATCAACGTTCCTTTGACGCCCGGCCAGGACTGGAAGTCGCATCCGGGACTGCAGGCGGCGCAGCGCGAGTGCGAAGCGCAACTATCCGGACGCGGCCGCGTGCTGATCCGTGCGTCCGGCACCGAACCCAAATTGCGCCTGATGGTCGAAGCGGAAGAGCCATCGCTCGCCATGTCATGCGCCCAGAGCCTGGCTGCCAGCCTGTCGTCAGCTTAGCCTTGTCACCTTTTTCCTTGCGGTAAAAACCCGCAATTTACGGCCAGACTCCGACGCACGATGGTTCACAGTCACGTAACATGTCGGTCAAATACCTGACATACATGACGCCCACACTACTCGGACACCTAGGAGTTGGCCGAATGCTTGAACTAGTCCGCATCGACCCCGATCGCACCACCACGCCGGATACGTGGACCAATCCCGCCGAAGGCGGCCTCGTTGTCGGCCTGGCGCGAACCGCGGACGAGATCGAGGAAATCCAGCGCCTGCGCTTCCGTGTGTTCACGGAAGACATGGGCGCCGTGTTCCCCGACGCCCACGACGGCATAGACCAGGATCGCTTCGACGCCTGGTGCGAGCACGTCATGGTGCGCGAGCTGCACACCGGCCGTGTCGTCGGCACCTATCGCCTGCTGACGCCGGAAAACGCCCGCGCGGCCGGCGGCTATTACTCCGAGTCGGAATTCGACCTGTCGGGCCTGGGCCCGGTGCGCGAACGGCTCGTCGAAGCCGGCCGCTCGTGCACGCATCCCGACTACCGCAACGGCGCGGTGATCATGCTGCTGTGGTCGGGCGTCGCCGAAGTCATGCGGCGCGGCGGCTACGACTATCTGCTGGGCTGCGCCAGCGTCAGCCTGCGCGATGACGGCGTCACCGCGGCGGAGGTCTGGCGCGCGGTATCCGGCCATCTGGGCGACATCACGCTGCCTCGCGTGCGGCCGCTGCACCGCTATCCGCTGGAAAAGCTCAACAGCACCACGCTGCCGGCCCGCGTGCCGCCGCTGATCAAGGGTTACCTGAAGCTGGGCGCCAGGATCTGCGGCGAACCCGCCTGGGATCCTGACTTCAATGCGGCGGACTTTCCGGTGCTGCTGGAAATGAAGCGCATGGACGAACGGTATCGCCGCCACTTCGGCCTGCCGTCGCTGGCGGAGGAAACGGAAGTCGCCGCGCCGGCGCAAGCCACCGGCCGCCCGGTACGCAAGGCGGCATGATCCGGGCCTGATGCCGGCCTGATGTGGGACGGAACCTGGGTCGGAACCCGGGCCGGAACCCGGGTCAGAACTCCAGCAATTCGAAGGAAAATCCCACCTTGCGCCATTCCGATTCTTCGGCGCGCAAGGTGAAGTCGCTGAGCGGGTGATCCGCCAGCCATTCTTGCCGCACCCGTATCACGATCGAGTCGCCGCGCACCGAAATGGTCAGCGGCAGGGTGTCCAGGTCTTCGCGCCGGCGGAACAGCAGCACCGCCAGCCGCAGGCACAGGATGGTCAGCCATTCTTCCCGGTTGCGCACCAGCGGTTCCAGCTTGGCGAGCTTGCCATGATGCCCCAGCGCCAGCAGGGCCAGCAGGCGCTGGTCGTCGCGCGAAAAGCCGGGCATGTCGGCGTTGCCCAGCACATAGGCGGAATGCTTGTGATAGTCGTTGTGCGCGATCGACAGGCCGATCTCGTGCAGGTCGGCGGCCCAGCCCAGGGCGTGCGCCAGTTCGCGGCGTTCGGAGCTGTCTTGAATGCCGGCTTCCTGGAACAGGGTCAGCGCGGCGCGGCGGACGCGCGCGGCCTGGTTGACGTCGATGTGGTAGCGCTTCATGAACTGCCGCACCGATTCGTCGCGCTTGTCGTGCTGGTCGTCGCGGCCCAGCAGGTCGTACAGCACCCCCAGGCGCAGGGCGCCATCGCCGGTGTGCATGACGTCGATGTTCAGTTCGTCGAACAGGGCGCTCATGATGGCGAGCCCGCCGGGCAGCACGTCGGCGCGTTCGACCTTGATGCCAGGCAGTTCCGACGGGATGACGCGGCCAGAACGGACGATGCGGTCCTTGAGCTTGTTCAGCCCGGCACGCGTGATGCCCCGGTCGGAGAAGCCGCATTCGGTCAGGATGGCGTACAAGGCCTTGGCCGTGCCGGAGGAGCCGTAGGCTTCTTTCCAGCCCATCTTGCGGTACTGCTTGGCGATGACTTCGGCTTCGCGGCGGGCGGCCAGTTCGGCCAATTTCATCTGATGGGCATCGACGACGCCGTCGCGGAAGAACTGGCGGCTGTAGCTCACGCAGCCCATGTACAGCGAGGACATCAGGCCGGGTTCGTAGGCCTTGCCGATGATGACTTCGGTGGATCCGCCGCCGATGTCGATCACCAGGCGCTTGTTGGGCGAGGGGGGCAGGGTGTGGACCACGCCGGAGAAAATCAGGCGCGCTTCTTCCCGGCCGGCGATGACTTCGATGGGAAAACCCAGTGCCGCTTCGGCGCGGGGCAGGAATTCCCCCGTATTGCGGGCCACGCGGAAGGTGTTGGTGGCGACCGCCCGCACCCGGCTGGGATGGAAGCTGCGCAGTCTTTCGCCAAAGCGCTCCAGCACTTCGATGGCGCGCTCCACGGCATCGCGCGACAGGCGTTTGTCGGCATCCAGGCCGGCGGCCAGCCGCACCGTTTCCTTCAGCCGGTCGATCTGGTAGATCTGTGCCGCGCCTTCCTGCTGGACGACGCGTCCTATGGAGAGGCGGAAGCTGTTTGAACCCAGGTCGACGGCGGCCAGTAGATGATCCATGCGGCAGAAAGCAAGAAAGCGGGGGACGCGCCATTATAGAGAGCTGCGACTTGACGCATGGTCGCTTGGGGCGGAAATTCGGCGTAGCCTTGCAGGGTTGGATACCAACTTGTCATGGAATGGTCATAAAACTGACGTAAAACCGCCCGCTGAAATCAAAAATTAAAGATACGGACTCCGAATGACATCGAACGTGGCTTCTCCTCCCTTGTTCTTGAACCGGGAACTGTCGCTGCTCAAGTTCAACGAGCGCGTCCTGGCCATGGCGGAAAACCCGGCGACGCCCCTGCTGGAACGGCTGCGCTATGTGTGCATCGTCAGCTCGAATCTGGACGAATTCTTTGAAATCCGTATTTCCAGTCTCAAGGAACAGCAGAGGCAAACGCCCAACCTGGTGGGCGCGGACGGCCTGACCCCCGGCGAAGCCTATGCACAGGTGCAGGCCGCCGCGCACATCCTGGTGGATCGCCAGTACGACCTGCTGAACGACGACATACTGCCCCGGCTGCACGAGCAGGGTATTGCGCTGCATCATGCATCCGAATGGAACGAGGCGCAGCAGGCCTGGGCGCGCGAAATCTTCCATCGCGACGTCATGCCGCTGCTGACCCCGATCGGGCTGGATCCCGCGCACCCGTTCCCGCGCGTGTACAACAAGAGCCTGAACTTCATCGTGGCCTTGCGCGGCGTCGATGCCTTCGGACGCAAGGCCTCCATCGCCATCGTGCAGGCGCCGCGGGCGCTGCCGCGCCTGATCGCCATGCCGGAAGCGCTGTCCGGCCAGCCGAACGGCTACGTGCTGCTGACGTCGCTGATGCGGGCCTTCGTGGGGGAGCTGTTCCCCGGGCTGGAGATGCAGGGGTGCTATCAATGGCGCGTGACGCGCAACAGCGACCTGTTCGTCGACGAGGAAGAAGTCACCAATCTGCGGCAGGCGCTGCAGGGCGAGCTGTCGCAGCGCAACTTCGGTTCGGCCGTGCGCCTGGAAATCGACAAGCTGACGCCGCCGGAGCTGGAAACCTTCCTGCAGCGTGAATTCTCGCTGTCGGCCACCGACACCTACCGTGTGAACGGGCCGGTGAATCTGTCGCGCCTGATGCAGCTCTGCAATGTCCCCGATCGGCCGGGCCTGCTGTTTCCCGAATACCGGGCGCCCGTGCCGGCGCCCTTCAACCAGACGGCCGTCGATCCCGGCACCCTGTTCGCCGCCATCGCCGCGGGCGACCGGCTGCTGCACCATCCCTATCAGTCCTTCCAGCCGGTGATCGATTTCCTGACCGCCGCGGCGCTGGATCCGGACGTAATGGCGATCAAGCAGACCATCTACCGCACCGGCGAGGACTCCGAGCTGATGCAGATCCTGCTGGCGGCGGCGCGCGCCGGCAAGGAGGTGACGGTGGTCGTCGAGCTGATGGCGCGCTTCGACGAGCAGACCAATATCAACTGGGCGGCGCGGCTGGAAGAAGTCGGCGCCCACGTGGTGTACGGGGTGGTGGGCCACAAGACCCACGCCAAGATGGCCGTCGTCCTGCGGCGCGAGCAGGGGCGGCTGCGCCGCTACGCCCACCTGGGCACCGGCAATTACCACCCCCGCACCGCAAGGCTGTATACGGACTTCGGCCTGCTGACGGCCGATCCGGCCATCTGCGAGGACATGGACAAGGTGTTTTCGCAGTTGACGGGGCTGGGCGCGCGCCGCCCCTTGAAGTCCCTGCTGCAGTCGCCGTTCACCCTGCACGAAAGCATGGTGGCGCTGATCCGCGCCGAGGCGCGGGCGGCGCGCGAAGGCCGCAAGGCCCGCATCATGGCCAAGATGAACTCGCTGCTGGAAACCGGGGTCATCGAGGAGCTGTACGAGGCCAGCCAGGCCGGCGTCAAGATCGACCTGATCGTGCGCGGCGTCTGCGCCTTGCGCGGGGGCGTTCGCGGCTTGTCGGAGAACATCCGGGTGCGATCCATCGTCGGGCGCTTCCTGGAACACTCCCGGGTGTTCTATTTCCATGCCGACGGCAAGGAAACGGTGTACCTGTCGTCCGCCGACTGGATGGACCGCAATTTCTTCAGGCGCGTGGAGATCGCCTTCCCCGTCCAGGACAAGGCCCTGAAAAAAAGGGTCATAGATGAAGCGTTCACCTACGCCTTGCGCGACAACCAGCTGGCCTGGCAGCAGCAACCCGACGGCGACTACGTCCGCGTGCGGAGCCGCGCGGCGGCCTTCAACCTGCACGAGTACCTGATGGGCAAGCTTGGCGGCGGCGCCGCATAACCCCAAATTGACCCGGGTTTAATTCGCCACAGAAGCACCCTCAACACTACACAGGTGCCACCCGATCGCAGACGCCGAGGATCCGGGCGGGCGGCCAGCCCTCCGCCGGTCCTCTGGCGTCGCCCCCTTGAGGGGGAAGCGCGCAGCGCTTCGGGGGTGGACCTAATATGACTGTCACTAGCTTGTCATTTTCGGTGCTTAAGATGCCGGGCATGACGACATTGGGACGGCAGGACTCACAGTAGTGCTCACCCGACCCACGGTCATTTACCCCCGACGATAAGGAAATCCCAATGCGTGTGTTCAAGCAGATCTCCCTGGGCGTCGCCCTGAGCGCTGCGGTTTTCGCCGTGCAGGCCGCGGACATCACCGGTGCTGGCGCCTCCTTCCCGTACCCCGTCTACGCCAAGTGGGCGTCGGACTACAAGGCGGCCACGGGCACCGCGGTGAACTATCAATCCATCGGCTCGGGCGGCGGCCAGCAGCAGATCATCGCCAAGACCGTGGACTTCGGCGCGTCGGATGATCCGATGGGCGGCGCGGATCTGGACAAGAACGGCCTGCTGCAATTCCCGGCCGTGATCGGCGGCACCGTCGCCGTGGTGAACATCGACGGCGTCCAGGCTGGCCAACTGAAGCTGTCCGGCCCGGTGCTGGCCGACATCTTCCAGGGCAAGATCAAGAAGTGGAACGACGCCCAGATCACGGCGATGAACCCCGACGTCAAGCTGCCGTCGGCCGACATCATCGTGGTGCACCGTTCGGACGGCTCGGGCACGACCTTCGGCTGGACCAACTACCTGTCCAAGGTGTCGGCCGACTGGAAGTCGCAAGTCGGTGAAGGCAAGGCCGTCAAGTGGCCCGTGGGCCAGGGCGGCAAGGGCAACGAAGGCGTGTCCGCCTACGTCGGCCAGCTGAAGAACTCGATCGGCTACGTCGAATACGCCTACGCCAAGCAGAACAAGCTGGCCTGGACGCAGCTGAAGAACGAAGCCGGCAAGTTCGTGCAGCCGGAACAGTCCGCCTTCGCCGCCGCCGCCGCCAACGCCGACTGGAAGAGCGCGCCCGGCATGGGCGTGGTTCTGACCAACGAGCCGGGCGAAAAGTCCTGGCCCGTGACGTCGGCCACCTTCATCCTGGTGCACAAGGTCCAGGACAAGCCCGCCCAGGGCGAGGCCGTGTTGAAGTTCTTCGACTGGGCCTTCAAGAACGGCCAGCAGTCCGCCGCCGCGCTGGACTACGTGCCCCTGCCTGACGCCGTGACGACGCAGATCCGCGCGTCCTGGAGCCAGATCAAGGCTGCCGACGGCAAGGCTGTCTGGAAGTAATAGCGGTTCCCCGAAAGGCCCGGGCACGGTCGCCCGGGCCTTTGTCCCCCCCAAGGAAAGCCCATCCATGAGCGCGGTAGTGGATAATAATGTGCCGATTCCGCACGATGCGGAAGTCTCCGCACTTCACGGCACACCCTCCCCAATGAAGCAAAACAACAACGCGCTGATGGATGCGCTGTTCAGGAACCTGACGCGTCTGTTCGCCTTTCTGGTATTCAGCCTGCTGGCGGCGGTACTGGTTTCGTTGATCTACGGCAGCCGCGAGACCCTGTCCCAATATGGGCTGTCGTTTCTCTTCACCAATGACTGGGATCCGGTCAAGCGCAACTTCGGCGCCGTGGTGCCCATCTACGGCACGCTGGCGACGTCCATCATCGCGCTGCTGATCGCCGTGCCGGTCTCGTTCGGCATCGCCATCTTCCTGACCGAACTGTCGCCCACCTGGCTGCGCCGTCCCCTGGGCACCGCCATCGAAATGCTGGCGGCGATTCCGTCCATCATCTACGGCATGTGGGGCCTGTTCGTCTTCGTGCCGGTGTTCCAGCAGTACGTGCAGCCGACCCTGATCGACGTGCTGGGCAGCATCCCGCTGATCGGCGGCTGGTTCGCCGGCCCGCCGTTCGGCATCGGCATCTTCACCGCCGGGCTGATCCTGTCCATCATGATCATCCCCTTCATCACGGCCGTGATGCGCGACGTGTTCGAGCTGGTGCCGCCGATGCTGAAGGAATCCGCCTACGGCCTGGGCAGCACCACCTGGGAAGTCATGTGGAAGGTGGTCCTGCCCTTCACCAAGTCCGGCGTCATCGGCGGCGTGATGCTGGGGCTGGGCCGTGCGCTGGGCGAAACCATGGCGGTGACCTTCGTCATCGGGAATTCGTTCTCGTTGAACAGTTCGCTGTTCTCGCCCGGCAACTCCATCGCTTCCGCGCTGGCCAACGAGTTCAACGAAGCGGGCGGCATACAGAAGTCCGCGCTGCTGGAACTGGGCCTGGTGCTGTTCATCATCACTACCATCGTCCTCGCGCTGTCGAAGCTGCTGCTGGTTCGGCTGTCGCTGCAGGAAGGCAAGAAAAACTGAAGCGTCCGGGAATCGTCATGGCCGTATCCGTCATCAATATGCAGAACGCCATCTACCGGCGCCGCAGTGTCGTCAATAAGGTCATGCTGACCCTGTCGATGGCGGCGCTGGTATTCGGCCTGTTCTGGCTGTTCTGGATCATCGTCACGCTGCTGGTGAAGGGCGGCGCCGCGATCTCGTTTGCGCTGTTCACCGAAATCACGCCGCCGCCGGGACAGGCGGGCGGACTGATCAACGCCATCACCGGCAGCCTGCTGATGGTCGGCGTGGGCACCTTGATCGGCACGCCGGTGGGCATCCTGGCCGGCACCTACCTGGCTGAATACGGCCGCAGCGGCTGGCTGGCGCCCGCCACGCGCTTCCTGAACGACGTGCTGCTGTCGGCGCCGTCCATCATCATCGGCCTGTTCATCTATGCCGTGTACGTCGCCCAGGTGGGCCACTACTCGGGCTGGGCGGGCTCGCTGGCGCTGGCCATCCTGGTGGTGCCGGTGGTGGTCCGCACGACCGACAACATGCTGCTGCTGGTGCCGAACGGCCTGCGCGAAGCCACCGCGGCGCTGGGTTGCCCCAAGTGGCGCATGATCACCATGGTGTGCTATCGCGCCGCCCGGTCGGGCATCATGACCGGCGTGCTGCTGGCCATCGCCCGCATCTCCGGCGAAACCGCGCCGCTGCTGTTCACCGCGCTTTCCAACCAGTTCATGTCCCTGAACATGAACGCCCCCATGGCCAACCTGCCGGTAGTGATCTACCAGTTCGCGGCCAGCCCGTTCAAGGAATGGAACAACCTGGCCTGGGCCGGCGCCGGTTTGATCACGCTGGTCGTCCTGGCGATCAACATCGTCGCCCGCAACATGTTCCGCAAGTCCTGACCCGACCGACCTGATCCGCCGCTCGCGCCGCTGGCGCGGCCTTGGGAAACGATATGGAAAACACCGCACAATCCACCACCTCGAAACTCGAGGTCAAGAACCTGAACTTCTACTACGGCAAGTTCCACGCGATCCGCAACGTGAACATGTCGATCCGGGAAAAGAAGGTCACCGCCTTCATCGGCCCGTCCGGTTGCGGCAAGTCGACGCTGCTGCGCACGTTCAACCGCATGTTCGAGCTGTATCCCGGCCAGCGCGCGGAAGGCGAAATCCTGCTGGACGGCGAAAACCTGCTGACCACCAAGACGGACATTTCGCTGATCCGCGCCAAGGTCGGCATGGTGTTCCAGAAGCCGACGCCGTTCCCCATGAGCATCTACGACAACATTGCCTTCGGCGTGCGCCTGTTCGAGCGCCTGAGCAAGGGCGAAATGGATGAGCGCGTGGAATGGGCGCTGACCAAGGCCGCGCTGTGGAACGAGGTCAAGGACAAGATCCATCAAAGCGGCAACAGCCTGTCGGGCGGCCAGCAGCAGCGCCTGTGCATCGCGCGCGGCGTGGCGATCAAGCCGGAAGTCCTGCTGCTGGACGAGCCGTGCTCGGCGCTGGATCCGATTTCCACCGCCAAAATCGAGGAACTGATCGCCGAACTCAAGAACGAGTACACGGTGGTCATCGTCACCCACAACATGCAGCAGGCGGCCCGCTGCTCCGACTACACCGCCTACATGTACCTGGGCGAATTGATGGAGTTCGGCGACACCGACCAGATCTTCGTCAAGCCGCGCCGCAAGGAAACGGAAGACTACATCACGGGCCGCTTCGGCTGAGTCTTCGCATCCGCAGTGCAAAGGGCCGCGTTCGCGGCCCTTTGCGTTTCAGGCGGACATCGGGACGCGAGCGTGCGAAACGCGCCCACGATCTTGGCGCGCGGGCCGCTGCGGTGCACGCCGGGCGGTTTTGCCGCTCGCGCTGCCCCACCGTACCAGAATTGGTCCGCCGCTATACAATCCGCACACCGCGGGGCGGCAGCGTCCGTCCGCGCCGGGCCGGCCTGGAATCGCGCGGCCGCTGGGAGACAGGAGTCATTGAATGCGCTGGCGCTATGAAGATATAGGAAAACGGGTAAAGGCCTTCCGCATGGCGTCGGGCCTGAGCGCCGACGAGGTCGCCCAGAAGATCGGGATCTCGCGCACCGCGCTGTACCGCGTGGAGAAGGGCGAGATCGCCAAGGTGGACACGCTGGAGCGCCTGTCCGACCTGCTGGATGTCTCCATGCCGACGCTGCTGGGTGTGGGCATCGAGTACATGGCATCGGCGGTCAGCTATTTCGAGCGCACGCGGCAGCTGGAAGAAAGCGCCGACCAGATCATCGTGCTGGCGGGGCCCGTGTCCTTCCTGCTGGCGTCCGACGAGTTCAACGGCAACCTGGAACAGGTGCTGCGCGAAAGCGTCCCGGAAGACGCGCCGCGCCGCAAGCGTACGCTGGCGGACATCGACCTGATCATGGAGATCCTGCGCGAGCGCAAGCGCACCTATATGCGCCGGCGTCCCAGCATCGTCAACCTGATCTCGGCCGAGCAGATCAAGCGTTTCCTGAACGGCGGACTGCTGGGGCGTGGCGACCTGCCCGAGAAGACCCTGCAGGAACGCCACGCGGCCACTCGCGCGGAGATCGAACACCTGGCCGGATTGATCGAGGCCGACAACCTGGGCGTGCAGGTCGGGATCGTCACGGATACCCTGCCGCTGAACGGATTCCAGATATTCCGCCAGGCGGAGCGCAGCACGCTCACCATCAGTCCTTTCCGCCTGGGCGCGCAGCCCAATATCCGGGTGGGGGTGGCCATGCTGACGTCGGCGCCCGAGGCCTTGAAGCTGCATGACCAGATCGTCAAGGACGCCTGGAAGACCGCGCTGAAGGGGAGCGCTGCGGTGGATTATCTGCGTGCCCTGTTGGACGCGGACCCGGCCCTCCAGGGCGGGGGGTCGAAAGAGGGCGCCGCGGGCGGTGCGTCGAAAGGCGCGCGGCGCGGCAAGGCGGCGGCGACGTCCGAGTAGGCGCGACGCGGCGGTCGGGCGGCCGCGCCTGGCTCGGACCCTGGCGCTACGCCTCGGGCAGCGCCAGGCTGGGCGACATCACCGCCGTCCAGTGCGACCAGCAGCGCATGATGGGGTCGGGCCGCAGCGTGCCCGCCAGGTTCTGTTCCTGTTCGCTGAGCACCTGCACGGGTCCCAAGGCCGCGGCGCGTATCTGGCTGGCGGCATCGGCACAGCCATGGACCGTGCGGAAGATGCATTCATGCAGGTCGCGTCCCGCCACGGTGGCGCCATGCCGCCGCATCAGCACCGTCCACCAGGGTCCCAACGCGCGCGCCAGCGAGTCGCCTTCGGCCTGCGTGACGACCAGCAGGCGCGTGTCGCCGAACTCGTCCCGGCTATCCCAGTAGGGCACTTGCGCGCCCATGGCCGCGCCTGTCTGGCAGCTCGGCTTCAGCGGCGCGCCCGTCTGCGCGAAAGGCATGATGGCCGGCGAATGATGATGGCAGACGGCGCCGACGTCCGGGCGGGCGCGGAAGATGGCGCTGTGGATGATGCGCTCGGAAAACAGCCCCGCCGGCGTCGGCTCGACCGGCTCCGCGTTCATGTCGTATTCGATGATGTCGTCGGGGGTCACGCGGCTGGGCGCGCCGGCGACGGGCAGCAGGAAACGGTCGGGGCGATCGGGATGCCGCACGCTGACGTGGCCGAACGCGTCCATCGCGCCTTGGTCCACCAGCAGGCGATGCGCCAATGCCAGGTCGCGTTTCAGGGATTTCAGGTCTGTCGTCATGGGCGTTGCTCCTATCCGCAAAAAATACCATATTTGGGACTTATTCCGTATTGGGAACAAACCCTTTGTTGATTCGGACGAGGGCTCCAATGTGCGCGGCGCGGAAAAGGGTGCCAGTCGACTCAGGTACAATGCAGGCCCGTTCGGGATCCCGGACGGCCGTCGGGGCGTAGCGCAGCCTGGTAGCGCATCTGCTTTGGGAGCAGAGGGTCGCGAGTTCGAATCCCGCCGCCCCGACCATTGAAATCAAAGGGTTAGCTGATGTCTTCGGCTAGCCCTTTGTTGTTTTCGGGGCTGGGTCTCCGTCATGGCGATGCCCTCCTTCGGTGAACGACGACAGGGGGTTCATGCCTTTCATCGCCCCTCAACCGCTGCGTTGCGCAGTATTGGAGCGAGTGATATAAAACCTGCGCGGCACGCTGTTCCTGCGTGTCATTTAGAAGAAATTCAGATGCCAGAGATAGACCTCGAGCAGCAGCTCCGAGAATATCAAGCACATTTTGCGCTCACCGCTCCTTCCGGCCGGCCGGCTCTGTACCAGGCCAAGATAGATGAATTGCGGTCGGAATTTGCGTTCCAATCCGCGCTCAAGGTTGGCGATCGTGTGCCGGACTTCACGCTGTCGAACGCCCGGGGATCCGCCGTTTCCGTGGCTTCCGCGCTGGCGCGAGGTTCCGCCATCGTCACGTTCTATCGTGGTGGCTGGTGTCCCTACTGCAACTTGCAGCTGCGGGCGTACCAGGCCTTCTTGCCCCAGTTCGAAGCGCTTGGCGCAAGCCTCATGGCGATTTCGCCGCAGATGCCGGACGGTTCGATTTCGACGGCGGAGCGCAATGCTTTGGCTTTCGAGGTCCTGAGCGATCCTGGCAATGAAGTTGCAAGGCAATTCGGACTCGTCTACACCCTGCCGCAAGAATTGCGTGACGCCTTGAAGTCGAACGGCAAGGCCTTGCCGCCCATCAATGGCGACGACAGCTGGGAGTTACCGGTTCCTGCCACCTACGTCGTTGCGCAAAGCGGCGAGATTGCGTTGGCGTTTGTCGACGTGGACTACCGACGCAGATTGGCGCCGGAACGCATCCTGGACGTTCTCCATATTCTGGCCAACAAGCAGGCGCCCGAGCCGTGATCCGCTTCCATTTTCATCCGACGCCGGACCCCGCGGGAGCCGCACTTCGCCTTGAATGCCTGCATCCTTGAGTAGAGAGCCAACATGGAACTGAAAAACAAACGTGTCTTGGTGACCGGTGGTTCGAGCGGGATCGGTTTGGCACTGGCGCACGCGCTTGGCGCGGCCGGCGCTGCCGTGTTCATGACCGGTCGGCGTGAGAAAACACTCAACGACGCACTGGCCAGCCTTCCCGGCGCGGCGGGAACTTGTGCCGATGTGGCGACCCCGGAAGGGCGCGCGAAGACGCTGGATGCGGCCATGGCCAGCCTGGGCGGCCTGGACATCTTGATCAACAATGCCGGCGGTGTCCGGGCTGGGCGACTGGAAAACATGTCTGAAGCAGACATCGAGGCCATGGTCACCGTGGACCTGCTGGCGCCTATCTTGTTGGTCCGCTTGGCCATGCCCGCGCTGCGGGCGAGTGGCGACGCGATGGTCGTGAACGTTTCATCGGGCATTGCCCTGGTTGGCGCGCCCTTCTATGCGACCTATGCCGCTGTGAAAGCGGGTCTGGCGCATTTTGGCGAGTCGCTGAGACGGGAACTCAAGGGCGAAGGTATACACGTCCTGACCGCCTATCCGGGTGGAACGGATACGCCCATGATGAAAACGAACCGCGCCGGTCCGGAATTGGGTTTCTCGCGCGAGCCGGCCTCCGCTGTTGCTCAAGCGATCGTGGCTGGCATGGAATCGAATGCTTTCGAAGTCATCCGGGGCGGCGAGGCCCGGGCCGAGATGATTGCACTGAACCGTGAAGATCCTGCGGCGGTCGATGCCAGGTTCCTCTCCCGCAAGGCGGCGCTGGAGGACGCAGTGAGAGACCACAACGCGTTATGAACGCGCGGATCGCGCGGGCGCGGGAATAACGGGCATTAAAGCCAGGTTGGCTCGATCGGTTTTCGTTGCGGGCCGTGGCCTCTTGATCCCTACATCAGTTTGGCAAGTTCGGTGACTGGCAACCCCACTTGCCGCGCAAGGTCCTTCCTGGACAACTTGCCGCTTGCCAGGAGAAGCTTGGCATTCTCTTGTCTCAAGGTTTTGAGCAGCTCCTGGGGCGGCACGCCGAAGTGCTGCTTGAATCTGCGCTGAAACGTCCGGCGTGACATATTGCACCGATCGGCCATGTCATCCACGGTCCATGGCGCGGCCAGGCTCTTTTCCATGCTGCCGATCAGATCCCGGAATGGCGCGCTGGCACGGTCCTGCACGCGCAGGGTCTGGCTGTACTGCCGCTGGTCGCCGCTTCGCCTCAAATAGACCACCAGGCGCCGGGCAACGCGCTGGGCAAGCGCGATGCCGCAATCGTGTTCGATCAGTGTCAGCGCCAGATCGATACCGGCAGTGACGCCGGCGGTCGTCCAGTATTTTCCGCTTTCGCAAAAGATACGTTCATCGACAACGTCCAGGTGCGGAAACGCCTGGCGAAGCCGGTCGGCGTTGCGCCAATGCGTCGTGACGGGCCGTCCGTCCAGAAAGCCGGCTGAGGCGAGTAGGAATGCACCGGTGCAGACGCTGCAGGTTCGAGCAGTGCTCAGGTCGCACGCGCGCAGCCATTGCAGGATGGCAGGATCCTGAGCGGCGCGATGCACACCGTCCCCGCCAGGGACGATCAGCGTGTGCAAGCGAAAGTCGATCGCCGCGTCCAGGGTGTGGTCGACCAGCAGGCGTAAGCCTCCGTCAGTGCTTTGCGCGGGAGTTTCGGGGCCAAAGCTGGACAGGTGATAGCGCTGGTATCCGAGTTCATCGTTGGCGGTCGTGAAGGCCTGCCAGGGACCGCTCAGGTCTATCGGTTGAAAGCCGGGGAAAACGAGAAAGCCAATGTGAAGTGGCGCAATTCCCTCTGCTTTTGGCGCATGTTCATTCACGAAGACCTCTACCTTGGAGACTTTCAAGGGGATTCTGTATGCAAGTCAATTTTCTGCTCTTTTCCGCGGTCACTCAACTCGATTTGACGGGTCCGTACGAGGTTCTGGCTCGTGCGCCAGGCTTCGAGATCGATCTGGTCTCGCCATCGATGGAGCCGGTCCGATCCGACCGCGGCTTGACCCTGCTACCCACCGCGACGTTCGATACGGCCAAGCCCTGCGACCTGTTGGTCGTTCCCGGTGGGCCGGGGACTGACGACGCCTTGGTAGACCCCCGCTGGGTGGATTTCACTGCCCGCCAGGCCGCGCAGGCCAGGTTCGTCTTCGGCATTTGCACCGGATCGCTTCTGTTGGGCGCAGCCGGATTGCTTCGTGGACGGCGCGCCGCATGCCATTGGCAGGCACGAGAGTTCCTGAGTGAATTCGGCGCCATTCCTGATGAATCCCGCATGTGCGCGGACGGCAACATCTTCACGTCGGGCGGTGTGACTTCCGGCATCGATATGGCCATCAAAGTGGTCGCCATCCTGCTCGGCGACGACGCCGCGCGGCAAATCCAACTGCAGATCGAATACGATCCGGAGCCGCCATTCGCCGGCGGCACGCCGCGCACGTCTCCCGACCATATCGTCCAGCGCTGCCTGGATGCCACCCGCAAGCGTCACGCTATTCGCGCACAAGCCGTCGCCCAGGCCGCGCGGGCGCTGGACGCGTAAAGCGACGACGGAGCGCATCATGAAATTGTTGAAGAGAGGACTCGCCGCAGCGCTTACGTTCTTTGTCCTTGCGTCAGGCGCCGCGCATGCGGCTTTTCCGGATCATCCGATCACGCTGATCGTGCCGTACGCCGCGGGTGGCCCGATGGACCGGCTTGCGCGTCAGCTCGCCGCCAAGCTCGTTCCCCAGCTTCACCAGCCGATCGTCGTCCTCAACCGGGGTGGCGCGGGCGGCAACATCGGCGCGGTGACCGCCAAGCACGCCGCGCCGGATGGGTACACGCTATTCCTCGATCACATCCATATGGCGACGGCACCATCGCTCGAGCGCAAGCTGGACTTCAAGCCGCTGGAAGACTTTACCCCTCTGGGCATTTTCGTCGAGTCTCCGCTGGTCCTGATAGCCCGGCCTGGGATTCCCGCCGACAACAAGGACGACTTCCTGCGTTGGTTGGCGAGTCAAGCCCAGGTCAGCATGGCCAACGCAGGAACAGGCTCGGCCTCGTTCCTGTGCGGTTCGCTATTGCAGTCCGGGCTGAGAAAACATATCACCATGGTTCCGTATCGGGGAACGGGGCCGGCGATGATCGACCTGCTTAGCGGCCAGGTCGATCTCATGTGCGATTTGACCGCCAATGCCATTCCTCAAATCCAGGCGGGAAAGGTCGAGGCGATCGCCGTTACTGTTTCGCAGCCGCTGATTGGCACTGCCTTGGCAACCACGCCGACGATGCGGGATTTCGGCATCCCCATTGCACCATTGACGGTCTGGTATGGACTTTACGCTCCGGCCAAGGCCCCCGATCCTGTAGTCCGGAAAATTTCAGAGGCACTCCAGAACGTGGTGCGGGACCCTGAATTCCAAAAGGAACAGGCGGACGCGGGTCTTAAGGTCATCAAGGATGAACGGCTCACCCCGGAAGGTCACCGGGATTTCCTTCAGGCAGAAATCAAGAGGTGGGGCTCCGTGATCCAGGAGCCTGGCAATTGATCCGAGATCGCTTTACCTGAGCACCAGCCTGTACTGAGGGCTGCAATTTTTCGATTTTCAAGGAAAGTGCTGATCGATTCCTGCGATTTTTCAGAAATGCGGGGTGACGCAATATGTGCGTACGCCACGGCCTTGTGGCCTACCCATCGAGTTTCTGCCTCGCCAGGCAAGGAGATCATCATGTCCGCCTTCCATCCCTTTATCCGTAAAGCCTTGATCGCGGCTCCCCTGGCCGCGGTGGCACCCGCTTCGATAGCCGCATTGGGCATGCCCGCGGGGGCGGCTCCCATCAAGCCCATCCAGGTCCAGCACCAGGCGCGTGAGAAGGCTTACGGCAAGCTGGAAACCGTGGCGATCTTTCACGATGCCATGCCGACCGGCGTGACGGTGACGGAAACGGGCCGCATCTTCGTCAATTTCCCGCGCTGGGGCGATGACGTGCCCTTCACCGTGGGCGAGGTGCGCGGCGGCAAGGTGGTTGCCTATCCGGATGCCGCCGTGAATCGCGGCGACGCGGGATCGCCGGGCAGCCAGTTCATCAGCGTGCAGAGCGTGGTGGCGGACGGCCGCAATCATCTCTGGGTGCTGGATACGGCCGCGCCGAAGTTCGGGCCGCCGGAGGCGGGCGGCGCCAAGCTGGTGGCCGTCGACCTGGGCACCAACAAGATCGTGAAGACCATCATTTTCCCGCCGAACGTGATGCGGCCGCAGACTTACGTCAATGACGTGCGCTTCGACTTCCGGGTCGGCAAGGCGGGCGTGGCGTACGTGACGGATTCGTCGTTGAGCGGCACGGGCGGCATTATCATCGTCGACCTGGATAGCGGCACGGCGGTGCGGCGCCTGACCGGCGATCGGTCGACCTCCGCCGATCCCGCTTTCGTGGCGGTCGTGGAAGGCGAAACGCTGATCGGGCGCAACCCGGACGGCACCACGTCGCCGTTCACGGTGGCATCCGATGGCATCGCGCTGTCGCCGGATGGCAAGACGCTGTACTTCTCGCCCCTGTCCAGCCGCCATCTGTATTCGGTGCCGACCGATATCCTGCGCGACCCGAATGCCAGCGACGCGCAGGTGGCCGCCGCCGTCAAGGACCTGGGCGAGAAGGGCGCTTCCGATGGCCTGGAAGCGGACGCGAACGGCGCGGTCTATGCCGGCGACTACGAGCGCAACTCGATACGCAAACTGCGTCCCGGCGGCCAATGGGAAACGATCGCGCACGATCCGCGCATCCTGTGGCCGGACACCATGTCGATCGGTCCCGACGGTTACCTGTACTTCACCGTCAACCAGTTGCATCGGCAGCCCGGTTTTCACGCGGGCAAGGACTTGCGGCAGAAGCCCTACAGCCTGTTCCGCATCCGCATCGACAGCGCGCCGGCGCCGACGCATTGACGCGGTTCAGAATGTCGTGAACAGACTGCGCATGACGACAGGCGCGTCGGTGAAGTTCTTCACATCGTCCATCACCTGCTGCGTTTTCGGGCTGGCAAGCGCGTCATGGACGCCTTGTTCCGAGGAAAAGGTATACACGCCTATCGATTTCCATTCGCCGTTTTCGGCGTATGGGAAGTATGCCTCCGCCGACTGGAGTCCATGCTCCGCCCAGCATGACTTTGCCAGCTTGAAGTGTTCATTGGCGTAATAGTCGCGGTCGAACCTTACGTTGGCGTCGCCAGCGCAAACAACGATCATCTTCGTCATGTTTTCTTCCATCATTTGTCCGAGGGCCCGTGTGGGCGTGTGTGGCCATTCAGGCGCTTATGCCGCCGTCGACAAGAATGCCCGAACCGGTGATGTAGGCGGCGTCGGGTCCCGCGAGGAAGGCGACGGCCTGGGCGACTTCCCGAGGCTTGCCGTAGCGGGCAATGGACAGGCTGGGAAGGACGGCAGCCGCGATAGGGCCGTCCGCGGGATTCATGTCGGTGTCGATGGGACCCGGGCGGACCAGATTGACGGTGATGTCCCTGGGGCCCAGTTCACGGGCGAGACCTCGCGTGAAGCTTTCCATCGCGGATTTGGTGGCTGCGTAGACCGCTATGCCGGCGAACGGGACGGACAAGCCCGCATTGCTGCCTATGGTGATGATGCGGCCGCCATTCGGAATGTGTTTCAGCGCGGCCTGCGTGGCGATGAAAACGCCGCGCACGTTCACGTCCAGCTGCAGGTTGATCTCCTCCAGCGTATGTTCGGAGAAAGGGCCCGCGATCAGGACGCCGGCATTGTTGACCAGGATATCGATGCCGCCGAGTTCGGCGACGGTCCGTTCGACTGCGGTCCGCGCGGCTTCCGGGCTGGCCGCATCGGCCTGGATGGCGGCTGCCTTGCGGCCTTGGGCACGAATCTCGGCGGCGACGCCCGCGGCCTTGTCGGCCGATTTTTCGAAGGTGATGGCGACGTCGGCGCCGTCTTCGGCGAGCTTGAGCGCGATGGCCGCGCCTATGCCACGGGCCGCGCCGGTAACCAGCGCGCGTTTGCCGGCGAGACGAAGAATGGGGGTGTTCATGCGATATCCCTGATCCGGACATTTATATATCAATCGGTATATAAATACTATCGCCCGTGGGGTTGATCTGCAAGAACTTTATGGAATAATCAGTACAGAATTGGACCGTACGAGGATTCGACATGAAATTTGATCGAACTGCGCCGCCCGCCCGCAGGGCCGGACGGCTGGCTCCGTCAGGCGGGGGTGGCAATGAATGATCCGAAACACAAAGTGCGGTCCGCGGGCGGTGACGGTTTGCGTCTCGTCGGGATCGGCGTGATCGTCATCGCGGCCGCGGGCGCTTTCGCCTACACGGCCGGCTGGCTGAGCCCCACGCGCATCACCCCGGAGAAAGTCGTCGATTCACTGGCGCCTCCCGGCGGACCGGTGAAAGGCTATCGTCGGAATCACGCCAAAGGCATCTGCTTTACCGGCACCTTCGAAGCCAATGGGGCAGGCGCCGATCTGTCGCGCGCGTCGGTATTCAAGGCGGGTGCCTACCCGGTCACGGGGCGGTTCAATCTGGCCGGTCCGATTCCGACCATGGCGGATGGCACCGGGCGGGTGCGCGGGCTCAGCTTGCGGATTCAGCCGCCCGACGGGCAGGAATGGCGCACCGCCATGCTCGACGCGCCGATTTTCCCGGTCGCGACGCCAGAGGACTTCTATGCACTGCAACTGGCCTCCGCGGACAAGGAAAATCCCGCCGCCATGAAGCAGTTCGCCGCCACGCATCCTTCGCTGGGGGCTTTCGGCGCGTGGGCGCACAGCGCGCCGTTTACCGAGTCATACGCCGAGGATCGCTACAACAGCCTGAACAGTTTCGTGCTGACCGATGCGAAAGGCGAAAACAGGGCGGTGCGCTGGTCGTTCGTGCCGGCTGCCACCGCGGTGCCCATCCCGCCCGAAGAGTTGGCCAAGCGCGACCCCGACTTCCTGTCCAAGGAAATCGTCGGACGCGTCGCGTCCGGCGCGCAGAAGTGGGCCTTGGTGCTGACGATCGCCGACAAGGGCGATCCGACCGCTGATCCGACCCAGGCCTGGCCGGACAGCCGCCGCAAGGTCGACGTCGGTACGCTGGTGGTGAGCCGGATCGAAGCCGAGGCGGACGGCCCATGCCGCGACATCAACTTCGATCCCACCGTGTTGCCCACCGGCATGAGTACATCGGACGACCGCTTTCCCGCCGCCCGTTCGGCGGCCTATGCCGTGTCCTATGACCGCCGCACCAGCGAGTCTTCGAGCTATCCGCGTGTGCCTGCCCAGGAGAAACCATGAAAGGCGCCTGTCCGACCTTCACGCCTTTGCAGCGTGCGTTGCATTGGCTCATGGCGATCGCCATCCTGGCCATGTTGTTCATCGGCGTGGGGATGATGTCCACCATCGAGCCCGTATATCTGGTGCTGGTGAATATCCATAAGCCGCTGGGGATCGCGATTCTCGTGTTGGCCGTGCTGCGGCTGATCGTGCGGTGGCGCAAGGGCGCCCCGCCGTTGCCGGCGGGTATGCCGGAGCCGATGAAGCTCGCGGCGCGGCTGTCGCACGTCGCCTTCTATGTGCTGATGATCGCGATGCCGCTGCTGGGGTGGTCCATGCTTTCCGCGGCCGACTATCCGGTGATCGTGGCGGGGGTGCGATTGCCCTCCATCGTGCCCCCCAACGCCGAATTGCATAGCGTGCTCTGGTCGGCGCACCGGGCGCTGGCGTTCTGCTTTTTCGCGCTGATCCTGCTGCACCTTGCCGCCGCGCTTTTTCACGCGTGGATCAGGCGCGACGGCGTGTTCGAGGCGATGGCTCCCGTCCGCCGCCGGCGGATATGAAACGCGTGCAGCCCACGGCTGCCTCCACGGCCAGCGGCGCCGTGGAGACGCTTAGCCAGGTGCGGATTCGACCAGGATGCGCCTTGCGCAGCGCATGACTTCTTCCACGAGCGCCTGGACGGCAGGGTGGTCCCGTTCGCCTTTCCTATAGGCCAGCAGGATGCGCCGTTGGATCTCCGGACGCAGGCGCACGGCCTTGACGCCCGGCAGGGGGCGGCTGAGCCGCAGGCCGGAAGCCAGCGAGACGGAGCACCCGGCCGCCACCATCGCGGCGACCAGTTCGAATCCGGCGCAGTGGGCGTTGATGTGAGGTTCGAAGCCGGCGCGCCGGCATAGCCCGGCGACGAAATCGCCGAAGGAGCTGTTGGAAGAGTCCAGCGCCCACGACGCGTCCTTGAGGTCCGACATGCGCAAGGACGTGCGCCGCGCCAAGGGATGCTTGGCGGGCAACATCACGTGCAAGGCGTCCGATGCCAGCGGAACCAGTTCATAGGCATGATGGCGGACGCCCGGGTGCACCGCGAGATCGTCGATGACGGCGACGTCGGTATGCCAGGCGGTCAAGGCAGCCAATCCTTCGCGCGCCTCCATTTCGCTGACGATCACCTTCAGCCGTGGATGGCGGGCTTGCAGGGACCGCAGGGCGCCGGCCAGCACCGCCACCGAGATCGAGGAAAAGGCCGCCACGCGCAATTCGCCGGCAATGTCGGTGCGCAACTGCGCCAGTTCGGACCTGGCCTCGTCGAGCACCGACATGAGTCGTTCGGCGTGCCGCACCAGCGCGTGGCCGGCCGCGGTGAGCGCCACGCCGCGGCCGCGCCGTTCGGTGAGTTTCGTGTCCAGGTCTCGCTCGAGCTGCGCGAGCTGCTGGGATATGGCGGACGGGGTCAGATGCAGGGCCTGCGCCGCCGCGGCCATCGTGCCGCAACGCGCGAGTTCGCGCAGGGTGAGCAGGCGATTCATGTCCATCCTGGGACTCCAGCATCCTTGGTTCGACAATTTTTCTAATGGTACGCGTAAATTTATATAAGTAGACATGTCGATACGCTCTTCCTACCATGGGCGTGGCATCTCATGCTTCCCGGCGGCGTTGCGTCGCCCGTCTTTGGCGCACATCCATGGCAATCAGCGTTTTCGACCTGTTCAAGATCGGCATCGGACCGTCCAGTTCCCATACCGTGGGACCGATGCGCGCGGCCAGGCGCTTCTGTCGCGCGTTGGTGGATCATGGGCAGATGCACGAGGTCGCGAGGGTGCAGGTCTCGCTGTATGGATCGCTGGGCGCGACGGGCAAGGGGCACGGAAGCGACAAGGCCGTGCTGCTGGGTCTGGCCGGCCATCGGCCCGACACCGTCGATGTCGACCGGGTGCCGGACATCCTGCAGGGCATACGCGAGGCGGGCGCGATTCGGCTGGGCGGCGATCACGCAGTCGCCTTCGACGAGAAGCGTGACATCCTGTTCTTCCGGCGCGCCTTGCCTTTCCATGCGAACGGCATGACCTGCGCCGCCTTCGACGCGGGTGGCCGGCTGCTGCGCGAGGCGACCTACTACTCAGTGGGCGGCGGCTTCATCGTGAGCGACTCGCTGGCGGCCGATGGCGAACGGCAGCGGGTCATCGCGCCCGATGCGACCGTGCTGCCCTTGCCTTTCCATCATGCGGACGATCTGCTGCGGCTGACGCGCGAACTTGGCATCAGCATCGCCCAGGTGATGCGGTGCAACGAACGGCACTGGCGGACCGACGACGAGATCGACACCGGGCTGCTGGACATCTGGCGGGTCATGCAGGCATGCGTGCAGCGGGGCTGCCGCACGGAAGGCGTGCTGCCCGGCGGTTTCAAGGTAAAGCGCCGCGCCGCCGACTGGGCGCGGCGCCTCGGACCGGTAGGCGACGATGGGGACGATCCGCTGCGCCTGCTGGACCGGGTCAATCTCTGGGCACTGGCGGTCAACGAAGAAAATGCCGCGGGCGGTCGCGTGGTGACGGCGCCGACCAATGGCGCGGCCGGCATCATTCCGGCGGTGCTGCATTACTACGCGTTTGCGGTTCGGGGCGCCACCGAACAGGGCATCGTCGATTTCCTGCTCACGGCGGGTGCCATCGGCATCCTCTACAAGGAGAATGCGTCGATCAGCGGGGCGGAAGTCGGTTGCCAGGGCGAAGTGGGCGTGGCGTGTTCCATGGCGGCCGGCGCGCTGTGCGCGGTGATGGGCGGTACGCCGGCCCAGGTCGAGAATGCCGCCGAAATCGGGATGGAGCATCACCTGGGCCTGACCTGCGATCCGGTGGGAGGCCTGGTGCAGATCCCCTGCATCGAGCGGAACGCGATTGCCTCCGTCAAGGCGATCAATGCCGCGCGCATGGCCCTGCATGGCGACGGCTCGCACTACGTCAGCCTGGACAAGGTGATCAAGACCATGCGCGAGACCGGCGCCGACATGCACATGAAATACAAGGAAACGGCCCGAGGCGGCCTGGCGGTGAATATTGTCGAGTGCTGAGATCCGCCTGTTTCTCGGCTAGCCCGTCCGTATCTCCGTCCTTGGCGTGCCGGCGGCCCGCGCCATCAGCTTGCCAGCGTCTGTCAGCGTTTCCAGTTCCCATACGCCGCCGATGATGGCCTCCGCGTCGCAGCCCGATCCACCATAGGCGCAGAGCTCGCGCAGCTTGTTTTCCAGGTCGGCGTCGGTAAGCGGGTTGCCCGATGAGCCGCGAGCGGCGTCGATGCGGTGCTCGAAGCCGCGGCCGTCGTCCAGGGTGATCCGTATCTCGACCGCGTCGACGGTATAGGCGTCGTCGTCGTGGAAGCGCAGCCGCGTGTCCAGCGCGTGGGCGCGCGGGTCGGCGACGGCCTGGTCGGAGAATTCCGCCAGGCCGGCACGGCCATGCAGCAGGCATACCGCGATGGCGTGTTGCGCGCTGACTTGCGATTCGCGGCCGTTGCGCACGCCTGGACGATCGGTGCGCTGGCGCAGCAGCGGATGGCCAGTGAGTTCGACCCGCGCGACGCGGGCCGGATCGCGATCGGCAAGCGCCATGCGCTCCCTGAGTGCCAGTACGGCCTCTATGACCGGGTTCAGCACGACACCGCAGGGATAGGGCTTGTAGGTGTTGGTGCAAAGCTCCCACCGTTGGCCCAGGCCGTCGATCAGCTTTTCCGGCGCCGGCGTGGCGGACAGCACGTTCAACACGCCGCGTGCGCCTTCGATCGGCTGGTCGGGGCCCGCCAGGCCCTCGCGCGCCAGCAGCGCGGAAAGCAATCCGTTGCGGGCGGTGTTGCCCACCGAGATGCTCTTGGACATCGTACCGAGCGTCTCCACCAGCCCGCCGGTCTGGTTGCCCGCGCCGGCCAGCGCCCAGGCGGTGCGGCGCGCATCCAGGCCGAGCAGGCTGGCGCTGGCGATGGCCGCGCCGAATACGCCGCAGGTCGACGTGATATGCCAGCCATGCGCGTAATGCCCCAGCGTCAGCGCATTGCCCATGCGGCATTCGATCTCCGCCCCCAGGATGAAGGCGTGCAGCAGGCGCACGCCGCTGACCGGCTGGACCTGCGCCAGGGCGAAAGCGGCCGGCGCCACGGGCGCGGTGGGATGGATGATGGTGGCGGGATGGGTGTCATCGAAGTCGAAGACATTGGCCATCATGGCGTTCAGGCTGGCTGCGTTCAGCATATCCATCCGCTGGCCGCGACCGATGACCGTGGCCTGCTGCCCCGCGCTGAATCGCGCGAACACGCGCGCGGCGATGTCGACCGTCGGGTCGGCGCTGCCGGCCAGCGCCACCGCGAAGTAGTTCAGCAGCGAACGCCGGGCTTCGTGGCGCACGGCTTCCGGGATGTCCTTCCAGCGCCATTCCGCGCCGAAGCGGGCCACCGCACGGGTGATGGGGCCGAAGCGCTCCATATCCGTATCGATATCCGTACTTGGAGTCGAAGCGAGGTCCGATGATCGTCCGGTCATAGGATGCCGTGTCCTTTGCAAAATATCAATAATACAATCATACTAACCGTCATCCCGGCGCGGCGGAAGTCCTGTCGCGTCCCCCGGCCGACAATAAAAGAGGAGCACCATGGAGACAGAGAGCGCCATCGCGCCATCGATGCGCGGCCGTTGCGCGGTCATCACCGGCTCCGTCGCGGGGCTGGGCCACGCCATCGCACGGCGGCTGGCGCTGGCGGGCGCGGACGTGATGCTGCACGGCCTGGAACCCATCCAGGACGCCCAGGCCGCCGCGCGCCGGCTGGCCGAAGAGACCGGCTCGCGCGTGTCGCTGTCGCGCGCGGACCTGAACGACGTGGACCAGATCGAAGCCATGATGGCCCAGGCGGAAACGGAACTGGGCGGCGTCGATATCCTGGTGAACAACGCCGTGGTCAGGCATTTCGCGCCGGTCGACCAGTTGCGGACCGAGCACTGGAACGAAGCCGTGGCGGTCAACCTGTCGGCGGCTTTCCATACGGTGCGGCTGGCGCTGCCCGGGATGCGGGCGCGTGCATGGGGCCGCATCGTGAACATGTCCTCGGTATATGGCGCTGGCGCGACCTCGGACCGCATCGCCTATATCACCACCAAGACCGCACTGATAGGGATGACACGCGCCATCGCGGTGGAAACCGCGCGCACGGGCGTGACCTGCAACGCCCTGATGCCCGGCACGGTGCCCACGCCGCCCATCGTCGACCGGATCGCGGGTATCGCGGCGACACAGGGCATCACCGAAGCCGAAGCCGCGGCGAATTACCTGCGGGCACGGCAGCCCACGGGACGCTTCGTGGCGATGGATAGCGTGGCGGCCATGGTCATGTTGCTCTGCTCGCCCGCCGGGGCGGACATCACCGGCGCGATGCTGCCGGTGGACGGCGGCTGGACGGCCGCTTGAGGAAACGCAGTCTTCGACCCGCACGCCCGCGCGGCTTCTGAACGACCATCACGATGGAGACGAATATGAACGACAAGGACAAGCCTCACCTGGGCTTCGTCGGCATAGGCCGCATGGGAGCGCCCATGGTGCGGCGGCTGCTGGAAGCCGGCTATCCGCTTACCATCCACGACGCGCAGCCGGCGGCGGTAAAGGAACTGGTCGCGCTGGGCGCGCGCGCCGTCGACTCGCCGCGCGCGGTCGCCGATGCCGCGTCCATCGTGCTGGTTTCGCTGCCCAAGCCGGACATCGTGACCGACGTCGCGCTGGGCGCGGACGGACTGGCGCTGGGCAGCGCCATCCGCATTGCCGTCGACCTGTCGACGTCGGGCGCACAAGCGGCACAACGCCTGGCGAGCGGCTTGGGCGAGCGCGGCATCGCGTCGGTGGATTGCCCCGTCAGCGGAGGCATGGCGGGCGCGGCCAAGGGCACGCTCGCGCTCATGCTTTCGGGACCGCGCGAGGCCTGCGACACGCTGGATCCGGTGCTGCAGGTGCTGGGCAAGCCCTTCTACATCGGCGAAAAGCCGGGCCTGGCGCAGACCATGAAGGTCATCAACAACCTGGTGTCGGTGACGGCGCTCGCCGTCACCTCCGAAGCCCTGGTCATGGGCGTGAAGGCCGGGCTCGATCCGGACATCATGGTCCAGGTCATCAATTCGGGCTCCGGCCGCAGCAATTCCTCGGAAGACAAGATACCCAAGTACGTGTTGAGCCGCAGCTTCGGTTTTGGCTTCGCCATGGGCCTGTCGGCCAAGGATGTCGGCCTGTGCCTGTCCGAAAGCGAGGCGATCGGCGCGCCGTTGCGCGTGGGCAGCGTCGTGCGCGACCTGCTGAACGATGCGGTCGCGCGTTTGGGCGACCAGGCCGACATGACGGAAATCGTGCGCCTGGCCGAAGCGGCCGCGGGCGTGGAAGTGCGCGGCAAGGCAGCCCGCAAGGAGGCATCATGACTCGATCCGAACGATTCCGCGAGCTGCTCAAGCAGCCGCCCTTCGTCTGCATGGGCGCCCATGACGCGGTCACCGCGATGCTGGCCGAGCAGGCCGGCGCGCCGGCGATCTACGTCAGCGGCTTCGTCGCGTCCGCCATCGTGGCGGGCAAGCCGGACGTCGGGCTGCTCACCCAGACAGAGATGTTCGACCATATCCGGCGCATCTGCCGCGTGACCAGCATCCCCGTCTTCGCCGACGCCGATACCGGCTACGGCGGCGTGCTGGACGCCCAGCGCACCATACAGCTGTGGGAAGAGGCCGGCGCATCCGTGCTGCACCTGGAAGACCAGGCCGTGCCCAAGCGCTGCGGCCATTTTGCCGGCAAGCAGCTGGTGTCCAAGGAGGAAATGACGCAGAAGCTGCGCGCGATGCTGGACGCGCGGACGGACCCGAATTTCTTCGTCGTCGCACGTACCGATGCGATCGCCGTGACCGGGCTCGCGGATGCCCTGGATCGCCTGGAGGCCTACTCGGAAACCGGGGTCGACGGCCTGTATGCCGACGCCCCGGAAAGCGTCGACCAGATGCGCGAAATCATTCGCCGGCTCAAGCCGCTGGGCAAGCCCATCCTGTTCAATATGGTGCGCTCGGGCAAAAGCCCCTACCTGTCGCTGAAGGAGATCCACGACATCGGCTTCGACTATGCGCTGTGCCCGGTCGAGCCCATGCTGGCGATGCACAAGGCCGTCAAGGAAATGATGGAAACCTTCATGCGCGAAGGCTGCTCGACCAATGCGATCGCCGACCGCCTGACGTCGTTCGAAGCGTTCAACCAGTTCGTCGGCCTGGACCGCATCACCGGGGAGGAATCCAGGTACGCGATCTAGGTTTTCAGCCGTCCGCAGTGCTTGCATCCAAACAGAAGGGCAGCGGGACTGGCGCGCAGCGCCGGCCGACGCCGCCCACGAGGAGACAAACCATGAAGCATCGGATCGATTCCATCCTGCTGGCGTCCGCCCTGGCGCTGGCGGCCACGGCCGCCGGCGCGCAATCCGCCGCCGACAGATTTCCCGATAAGCCCGTCACACTGGTGGTGCCGTATTCGCCCGGTGGCGGCAGCGACAACATCGCGCGCGCCACGGCCAACTTTCTGTCGCAGCACTGGAAGCAGCCTGTCATCGTCGAAAACAAGCCCGGCGCCGATGGCATGATCGCCACCCGCCAGGTCATGCGCGCGGCGCCGGACGGCTACACCCTGCTGATTTCGATTCCCGCGATCGCGGCCCTGAAGTACATCAGCAAGTCCATGGATGCCGATCCCCTGGTGGAATTGCGTCCGGTCAGCATGTTGGCGTCGGGGCCCACCGGCATCGTGGTCAAGGGGGGCACCGACATCAAGACCATCGATGACCTGAAGCGCGCCTGCGCGAAGACCGCGGCGCGCTGCAGCTGGGCCAGCGGCGAACCCTTTACCTTGCTGGCGGGCACCGGGCTGGTGGAGAAGATGGGCCTGAAGGATATGACGAACGTACGCTATGCGGGCACGTCCGCCGCGGTGAACGACATTATCGGCGGGCGCGTCACCATGATGGTGACCGGCCTGTCGTCGGTGGTGCCGCACCACAAGGCGGGCACCATGAAGATCCTCGCGTTGAGCAGCGACCAGCGCCTGGCGGAAGTGCCCGACGTGCCCACCTATGCCGAAACCGGCCTGGGCGACGTGGACTTCACCAATAACTGGTACGGCATCTTCGTGCCGGCCAGGACGCCGGATGCCCTGGTGGGGAAGATCGCCGACGGCATGCGCCTGGCGGCGCGGGATCCGCAGGTGCTCAATGTGCTGCAGCCGCTGCTGATCCAGCCGGTGGGAAATACCCCGGAGGAATTCGCCGCGACGGTGCGGCGTGCGCAGGCGACCGTCGACAAGCTGTCCAGCCACCTGACACAGTGAGCCGCCAGAAGGCGGCAGGGCGGCACTGCGGCAGGGGTATCAGCGGGCAAGGGATATCAGGCGTATCAAGGCGCCGGCCGCGTTTCCACGGCGTCGCCGTTGAAGCGCGCCTGCCAGGTGCGCAGCCGCTGCTCCGGATACTCCACGCACTGCCCGTCGCGCAGCCGGAAGTGCTGCTTGTACAGGGGCGACGCCACCACCAGCTCGCCGTTCAGGTGGCCGACGATCCCGCGGCCGACGACGTTCGCGCCGGACCTGGGATCGCGGTTGTCGACGGCATACAGGTCTGCGCCTTCATGGCCGGGTACGTAGAACAGGGCGACCTGCGCGCCGTCGACCAGCGCCACCACGCCGGAGTTCTCCACCAGGTCGCGGCGGTCGCAGGCGTGGCGCCAGCTGCCGGGGTCTGTCGTGGCTTGCATCAGGCGATCTCCTCGACGATGGGATGGGTTCCTTCGGGCGGCGCGGGGCGCGGCTGGCCGCGTTCCTGCACGAAGCGTATGTCGGGGTCGGGCCGCCGGTCGTTGACGAAAGTCCGGAAGCGCTTGAGCTTCTCCGGATCCTTCAAGGCGTTGGCCCATTCGCATTCGTAGCGGTCGACCACCAGCTGCATCTGCGCTTCCAGTTCCGCGGCCAGGCCCAGGCTGTCTTCGATGATGACCGCCTTCAGGTAGTCCAGGCCGCCCTCCAGGGCGTCGCGCCAGACGGAGGTGCGCTGCAGCTTGTCGGCGGTCCGGATATAGAACATCAGGAAGCGATCGATGTAGCGGATCAGGGTGGCGTCGTCCAGGTCGGTGGCGAAGAGTTCGGCATGGCGTGGCCGCATGCCGCCGTTGCCGCAGACATACAGGTTCCAACCCTTTTCGGTGGCGATCACGCCCACGTCCTTGCTCTGTGCTTCCGCGCATTCGCGCGTGCATCCGGAGACCGCGAATTTGAGCTTGTGCGGGGCGCGCAGGCCCTTGTAGCGATTCTCGATGTCCAGGGCCATCTTGACGCTGTCCTGCACGCCGTAGCGGCACCAGGTGCTGCCGACGCAGGATTTCACCGTGCGCGTGGCCTTGCCGTAGGCGTGGCCGGTCTCGAAACCCGCCGCGATCAGCGCGGACCAGATGTCGGGCAGATCATGCAACTGCGCGCCGAACAGATCGATGCGCTGCCCGCCGGTGATCTTGGTGTACAGCTGGTATTCCTTGGCGATGGCGCCGATGGCCAGCAGGCCGTCGGGCGTGATCTCGCCGCCCGGTATGCGCGGCACCACGGAGTAGGTGCCGTTCTTCTGCATGTTGGCCATGAAGGTATCGTTGGTGTCCTGCAGGGGAACCAGGCTGGGGTCCTGGATCGGCCGGTTCCAGCACGACGCCAGTATGGATGCCACGACCGGTTTGCAGATATCGCAGCCGACCCGGCCGCGGCCATGCCGGGCCAGCAGTTCTTCGAAGGTTTCCACGCCTTCGACGCGGACGATGCCGTACAGCTCCTGGCGCGTGTAGGCGAAGTGCTCGCACAGGCTTTTATCCACGGCCACGCCGCGGCGCGAGAGTTCGTGTTCGAAGACCTGCTTGAGCAGCGCGGCACAGCCGCCGCATCCCGTGGATGCCTTGGTGCAGGACTTGATGGCGGACAGGTCGGTGCAGCCTTCGTCGATGGCCGCGCAGACGGCGCCCTTGCTAACGTTGTGGCACGAGCAGATGGTGGCCGTGGCGGGCAGGGCATCGGGGCCCAGCGCCGGCGCGCCCGCGCCGGATGGCAGGATGAGGCTGGCCGGGTCGGCGGGCGGCGCGATGCCGTTCTGCGCATATTGCAGCAGCGTGTCGTAATAGCTGTTGTCGCCCACCAGCACCGCGCCCAGCACGCGCTTGCCGTCGGCGGAAACCACCAGCCGGCGATAGCTCGCGCCTGCCTCGTCGATGTACCGGTAGCTGACGGCGCCGGGCGTCCGGGCGTGGGCGTCGCCGATCGAGCCGACGTCCACGCCCAGCAATTTCAGCTTGGTCGACATGTCGGCGCCCGTGAAGGCTTGCGGCGCCGCGCCGCACAGGTCGGACGCGGCGGTGCGGGCCATCTGGTAGCCCGGCGCGACCAGGCCGAAGACCGTGCCGTTCCAGATCGCGCACTCGCCTATGGCGTAGATGGCCTCGTCGCTGGTGCGGCAGCGGTCGTCGATCACGACGCCGCCACGTTCGCCCACCGCCAGGCCGCCGGCGCGCGCCAGGCCGTCGCGTGGCCGGATGCCGGCGGAAAACACCACCAGGTCGGTTTCCAGCGGTTCGCCTTCCGCGAATCGCATGGCGTAGCGGTAGCGCAGGCCTTCCTTGATCGCCTGCGTGGAGCGCGACAGGTGCACATGGGCGCCCAGCGCCTCGATGCGCGCTTTCAGCGCGGCGCCGCCGAAGTCGTCCAGCTGCACGGGCATCAGCCGCGGGGCGAACTCCACCACGTGCACGTCCAGGCCCAGGGTCTTCAAGGAATTGGCGGCCTCCAGCCCCAGCAGGCCGCCGCCCACGACCACGCCGCGCCGCGCGCCCACGGACGCCGCGCGGATCAGGTCCAGGTCGTCCAGCGTGCGGTACACCAGCCCGGCCGTGCCCTCGGCGCCGGCCACGGGCGGCACGAAGGGAAAGGAGCCGGTCGCCAGGACCAGCTTGTCGTAGGACTGGCGTCCTTCATCGGTGACGATCTCGCGGTTGCGGCGGTCGATTTCCTGCACGCGCACACCCAGTCGCAGGTGCAGGCCGGGGCGATCGTAGAAAGCCGCGTCGCTCATGGCCATGGACTCCGCGTCGCGTCCGGCCAGATATTCGGACAGGTGCACCCGGTCGTAGGCGCGGCGTGTTTCCTCGCCGTAGACCAGGATGCGGTAGCGATCCAGCGCGCCCTGGGCGATCGCCTGTTCCACGAAGTGATGGCCGACCATGCCGTTGCCGACCACGACCAGGGTCTCTAGGGTAGGGGTGGGATGCGCTGCATTCATATGAAGTCACCGGGGTCGCGTCTGCGGGAGACGTAAACAGAAGACGGAAAGCAAACGACAAAAAGGCGCCCGCGACCGTGAGGTCGAGGCGCCTTTGCCTGTCATGCTCGAGTTGTGTGCCGGGATTGCTCCCGGCCTGGAAGATCAAGCAATACGCATGCCAGGTACGGTGCCGGGCACGCCGGGTCGGAACGTGGTCCGCATGCGCGTGTGTGGTGCGCAATGCGGTGCGTGGTGCACGTCTTTGGGGCTGTCGCGTTTCGGTGTCGCGGCGTCGCCGTGTTCAGGCGGTCCGCCGATCCGGCTTGGTCTCAGGCCAGCAGGCGCGCCATGATCACGATGTCCTCGTGGTGGCCGTCCAGGTAGCGCGCCTTGCGTTTCACGCCTTCCTCGACGAATCCGCAGGACCGATAGAGCGCGCGCGCGGCGGCGTTCGCCGCATAGACTTCCAGTTCGATGCGGTGCAGTTCCATGGCCGCGGCGGCGCCCAGGGCCGCGTTCAGCAGGGCCTTGCCGATGCCGCGCCCGCGCCAGTCCGGCCGCACGCCCATCCCCAGCACGCCTGTGTGCGTGAAGCCGGGCTGCGCCAGGGGCACGATGTCGCACCATCCGACGACGTCGCGATCGGCCAGGGCGACATAGTGCGGATGCCGCATGGCGATGTTGTTCATGACGAAGGCGCGCGTCTGCTCCACCGGCGGCGCCTGCAGGAAGCTCAGGTGCCGCCGTTCGCGCGCGACCGTGTCCAGCGCGCGCCGATAGCCGTCGATGTGCGCGGGCGAGATGGGAAGGACGCTGTAGTCGGTGTCCGCCCCGGGAAGTGCTTCGCGGGGGGGCGAACGGCGGAGCAGCTGCAGGCGTTTCATGGGGTCGGCGTGTCTGTGGGCAGCCCATAGTATGCGCGGTGATGTGACGCCGCGCGCGGTCTAGGGCTTACGTGTCGCTGAACGATACCAAAGGCCTAGCCCGACGGGCGATGGATTTGACAAGCGATCGGACGCAAAATATAGTCCGTTGAACGATATAGTGGTTCGATCAGCGGAACATAGCTTCCCGGTAGCAGGGGAGGCCAGTCCGTCGCGCGCCTTGAACAACAAAATCAGGAGACAAATCAATGAAACTCGCCAGCCTCGTCGCGGCAGGTATGACCGCGCTTTTCGTCGGCGGAGCGGCGCAGGCCGCCTATCCGGACCGGCCCATACACATCATCGTGCCCTTCCCGCCGGGCGGTTCGACCGACGTCGTCACGCGCATCGTCGTGGCCAAGGCGCAGGAGCTGCTGGGGCAGAACATCATCGTCGAGAACCGCGGCGGCGCCGGCAGCATCATCGGATCGGACTACGTCGCCAAGGCGGCGCCCGATGGCTACACCCTGCTGGTCGGCCAGACCGCCTTCGCGGTCAACGCCTCGCTGCGCGAGAAGCTGCCCTACGACACCGTCAAGGACTTCACGCCCATCGCGCTGATGGCGGACCATCCCGGCGTGTTCCTGGCGCAGTACACCAAGCCGTACAACACCTTCAAGGAGTTCATCGCCTACGCCAAGGCCAATCCCGGCAAGGTGGTGTATTCATCGGCCGGCACGGGTAGCTGGCCGCACCTGTCCATGGCCATGCTGGCCAAGGATGCCGGCCTGCAGATGGTGCACGTGCCCTATCAGGGAACAGGCCCCGCCAAGGCGGACCTGATCGCCGGACGCGTGGACGTCAAGATCGAGGCCTATGCCACGTCCATGGGCATGGTCAAGGATGGCAAGTTGAAGGTCCTGGCCGTCACCAGCGCGCAGCGCGACCCCATCCTGCCCGACGTGCCGACCATCGCCGAACTCGGATACCCCGGTTATGAAACGTCGTACTGGATCGGCCTGCTGGGCCCCGCCAGGATGCCGGCGGACGTCAGCGCCAAGTTGGAGAAAGTCTTCCTGCAGGCGGTCAACGATCCGGAGGTCAAGCAGAAGCTGGAAGCCCAGACCATCCATCCCCACGCCTTGCCCGCCAAGGACCTGCAGGCCCTGATCCAGAAGGAAATCGACAAGTGGGCCGCGGTGATCAAGGACAGCAACATCGACAAGCAATGAAGGCGGGGACAGCACGCATGGCGAATTTCTACGAGTCAGCCCGACGCACGACCGAAAGGATGGAAGTGGCGCCCGGGGTCGATATCGCCTACGTCGTGGACGACTACACCGATGGCTGGCGCGATGCGCCGGTGGTCATGTTGCTGCACGGCGTATCGGAATCCGCCGAGGCATTCACGGGATGGGTGCCGGCGCTGGCCAGGCATTGCCGTGTCGTACGGGTGGATCTGCGCGGCCACGGATTGTCGTCGGCGGTCGGCGAACACGACCCGCTGTCGATCGCGGCCATGGCCGACGACATCGACGCGCTGGCGCGCCACCTCGGTGGCGCGATACACGTGGTGGGGGCGAAACTGGGCGCGCAGATCGCGCTGGAGCTCGCGCAGCGCGGCGCGACCTGGATGGCGACGCTGACCCTCGCCGGCGTCCTGATTTCGCCGGGCGGCGCCCTGGGCAAGTGGGTGGACGACTGGCTGGGCCTGGTCGACGGTGGTGGCGTCGAAGGCTGGGCGCGCGCGACCATGCCCGGCCGCATGGGCACCGCCTTGCCGCCCGAGGGCATGGCGTGGTGGACGCGGTACATGGGGCTGGCGCCAGCGGCGACGGTCAAGGCCTGCATCCGCATGTTCCCACGCCTGGCCGAGCCGACGCGCCTGGAGGACATACGCTGCCCCACGCAGGTCATCGTCGCCGTGCAACCGGAAAAGCCGGGCGCCTACGACCAGCGCCAGCCGGTGGCGGAAGTGCGCCGCTGGCAGACGCGGATTCCCGGGTCGTCGCTGGTCGAGCTGCAGGCCGACTCGTATCACATCGCCGCCACGCATCCCGATGCCTGCGCGGAAATCGCCCTACGTTTTATCGAAAGGAATACATCATGATGGGATGGCGCGGCCGCATCGGCTTTCTGGTTCCTCCGGGCAACCCGACCGTGGAGCCGGAGATGCAGCAATTGGTGCCGAAGGGCGTGTCCCTGCATTTCACGCGCATGGTGGCCCACGGGCTGACCGGCGCGCATGCCGGCCAGGACGACCGTAATCGCACCCAGATCGAGCACATACCGGAAAACGTCGAATTGCTCGCCATGGTCAAGCCCGGCGTGATCGTCATGGCCCATACCGCCACCAGCTATACGCTGGGCAAGCAGGGCGAGGCCGAACTGGTCGCGCGCATGGAACAGCAGTACGGCATTCCCTTCATCACCGCCTTCGGCAGCGTGCTGGCGGCGTTCAAGCATCTGGGCATCGAGCGTGTGGCCTACGCGACGCCGTACAACGAACAGACGACGCTGCAGGGCAAGGCGCACCTGGAAGCCCATGGCATGAAGGTGGTGGCACATGGCATCCTGCCGGGCGTGGTCAACATCTATGATGAAACCCCGGAACGCGCCTATTCGCTCGGACGCCAGGTCGATCATTCGGATGCGCAGGCCCTGTTCCTGAGCGGCGTCGGCATGCCGACGGTGGACGCGATCAACCTGCTGGAGCGCGATCTGGGCAAGCCCGTGATCTCCAGCGCCACGGCGATGATGTGGAATGCGCTGCGCACCATAGGCGTGCGCGACACGGCGGCGGACGGCGGACTGCTGCTGTCGGGCGCGCGGGGCGTGGCGATCCGGTGATACGCACGTGATACGTAGTGGCGCCGCCGGGCAAGGGCGGCTATCTTTTCCATTTCGGCGCGGACGCGCCTACAGGATGCCGGCATGGTGCTCTATCTGAACGAATCCGACGTGCGTCAACTGTTGACCATGTCCAGGGCGGTGGAAGAAGTGGAACGCGCCTTCTCCGCGCATGGCCGCGGCAAGGCCTTCGACGTGCCCCGGCGCCGCACGCGCCAGCCCGGCGGCCATCTGCACATCCTGCAGGCCGCCGCGCCGGAGATCGGCTACATCGGCTACAAGGCCTACTACAACAGGCCGGGCAAGCCGCTGAATACCCTGCTGCACATGATGAACCACGAGCAGGGCAATACCGAGGCGATCATCGAATCCGATTGGCTGGGCCGCATACGTACCGGGGCGGCGACTGGCGTGGCCGCGCGCTACCTGGCGCGGCAGGATGCGCGCGTCATGGGCCTGTTCGGCTACGGCCGCCATGCCCGCACGCAGCTCGAAGCCGTGTGCACCGTGCGCGGGATCGAGGAAGTCAAGGTGTTCGGACGCAACCAGGACGCCGTGCGCGCCTTCTGCGACGAGATGTCGCAGCGCGTGGCAGCGCGTCTGCGGCCCGCGGCCTCGCGGGAGGACGCCGTCCGCGGGTCGCACGTGGTCGTCACCATGACCAAGGCATCCGAACCGCTGTTCGATGGCCGTTGGCTGGAACCCGGCACCTTCGTCGCCGCCACCGGCTCCAATGCGCTGGACCGGCGCGAGATCGATCTCGAAACCGTGCGCCGCGCGGACGTCATCGTGGTGGATTCGCGCGAGGTCGCGCAAGGCGAGTGCGGCGACCTGCTGCCGGCCTACGAGAATGGCCTGGTCTACTGGGAAGACCTGGCTGACATGGGCGGCGTGGTCACGGGCCGCTGGCCCGGCCGCACGTCCGACGACCAGATCACGCTGTTCGAATCGCACGGCATGGCGGTGCAGGACCTGTACGCCGGCGCCGTCGTCCTGGCCACCGCCCGCGAGCGGGGCATGGGCGTGCAACTCCCCATGGGGGCGGCGGGGTGATGCGTTTCATGCATCAATCATCCGAATATTTGCGCTTTACTGGATAAGCGCGTTTGCGCATCATGCTGGCCGTGCCGCCCGAACCGGGCGGCGCTTCCGCTTTTATCGGGGACGAGACCAGCCATGACCGCACAAGTACAAGACAATCACCTCTATACCGAGGCAGAACTCACCGACCTGGGTACCCGGGCTTTCATGGGCTTGGGCCTGCCCGAGGCCGACGCCGCCGACGTGGTGCGCATCCTGGTGCTGGCGGACCTGTTCGGCTTGTCCACGCATGGATTGAGCCGTATCGAATCCTATGGCGATCGCCTGCAGGTGCGGGGCATCAATGCGCGCGCCCGGATCAGCACGCAGGCGGTGGCGCCGGCGCTGCGGCTGGTCGACGGCGACAACGGTGTCGGGCCGCTGGTGGGCATGCATGCGCTGCGCGCGGCCATGGAAGCCGCCGAGTCCTGCGGCGTCGGCGTCGCCTTCGCCCGCGGCAGCAACCATTTCGGGCCGATCTCGCCCTATGGCCTGATCGCCGCGCAGGCCGGCTACGCCAGCATCATCGGCAGCAATGCAACCACCACCATCGCGCCCTGGGGCGGCAGCGACGCCAGGCTGGGCAACAGTCCGCTGGGCTTCGGCGTCCCCAATCCGGGCGGCGATCCTTTCCTGCTGGACATGGCCATGAGCGTGGTGGCGCGCGCCAAGATCCGTAACGCGCTGAAGGCCGGCCAGGCCATACCCGATACCTGGGCCACCGACGCCGGCGGTCGTCCCACCACCGATCCCAAGGCGGCCCTGGACGGCTTCCTGCTGCCCATCGGCGGACACAAGGGCTATGGGCTGGCGCTGCTGGTGGACATGTTCTCCGGCGTACTCGCCAACGCCGCCTACCTGACGCACGTGAAGTCCTGGGTGGACGCGCCGGACGAGCCGCAGAACCTGGGCCATTTCTTCATCCTGATCGACACGCGCAAGCTGGGTTCGACGCAATGGCTGGCCCAGCGCATGAACGATTTCGCCGCCATCCTGCACGAGAGTCCGCCGGCCGACCCCGCGCGGCCGGTCATCGTCCCGGGCGAGATCGAGCTGGGCAAGATGGCGCGCCAGCGCCGCGAAGGCATCGCGCTGGACGCGGCGACGGTGGCGCTGCTGCAGCAGCACGCCGCCAAGGCGTCCGCGTAGGACATAAAGCCCGCGTTCACGCGGGCGGCGTCGAAAAGCGATAAAGCCCGCTCGCCCGCGTAAACGCGGACAGCGTCGAAAAAGCATAAGGAGACAGCAATGTGGAAGACCATGGGCAGGCTGGTCCTGTTCGCGCTGGCCCTGCCGTGCATGCATGCGCAGGCGCTGGCCGCCGAGGCCGGCAACTATCCGAACAAGCCGATACGCGTGATCGTGCCCTACGTGGCGGGCGGCGCGGCCGACATCACCGCGCGCGTCATCGCGCAGAAGATGTCGGTCAGCATGGGCGTGGCGTTGGTGGTGGAGAACAAGCCGGGCGCCAACGGCATGATAGGCACCGACTTCGTCGCCAAGGCGCAGCCGGATGGCTATACGCTGCTGCTGGACGCCAGCGGGCCGTTGGTGGTGAATCCCTCTCTTTACGCGCGCAAGACCCCTTACGACCCCGTCAAGGACTTCGCGCCCATCTCGCAGATCGCCAGCTACCAATACGTGCTGGTCGTCCCGCAGAAATCCCCGATACGCAGCCTGGATGACCTGATCGCGCAGGCGCGCGCCCACCCGGGCCAGCTCAGCTACGGATCGGCGGGCGTCGGCGCCGGCGGCCATCTGGCGGGCGAGCTGCTGGCGTTGACGACGCACACCCAGATGACGCATGTGCCGTACAAAGGCAACGCACAGGCCTTGACCGACGTGCTGAGCGGCCAGCTGTCGTTCACCTTCGATACGGTGGTGACGTCCGCGCCGCAGATCCAGGGCGGCCGACTGCGTCCGTTCGCGGTCTCGGGTCCGCGTCGCGCCGCCGTGCTGCCTGATGTCCCGACCATGGAAGAGCTGGGCTATAAAGGTTTCTCGGTCACCCAGTTCCAGGGCATGCTGGCGCCGGCCGGTACCGATCCGCGCATCGTCGGGCGCCTGCATGACGAAGTGGTCAAGGCATCGCGCGACCCCGACGTCGTGCGCAAGCTGGTGACGGAAGGCGGCAACGATATGGTGGCGGGCACGCCCGAGCAGTTCGCCGCGCAGATCCGTTCGGACCTGGAGCTTTACCGGCGGCTGATCGAGGATGCCGGCATACCCAAGCAATAGGCCCGGACGGGCACGGAACGCGGCCGCCACCTGGCCGGAACGGAGCGTAGACATGTACCAACTGGATGTCCTGATCAACGGCTATCCCGGGCGCAGCCTGTTTCACGGCACCCTGGGGTGGAGCACCACCACGCTGTTGCGTGGCGAAGGCCGCAATATCCTGGTGGACGTCGGCGCCTTCGGCGCCCGTCATCTGCTGAAGCAGCAGCTGACCGAATTGCGCATGGACGCCGCCGACATCACCGACGTGGTGCTGACGCATGCGCACTACGATCATTCGGTCAACTTCACCCTGTTCCCCAATGCCACCGTGTGGATCGGCGATCGTGAACTGGCGTGGGCGGCGGCGCAGCCGCCCGGATTCGATCCGCTGCCGGAACTGTATGTGCGCGAATTGACCGTGTCGCCGCGCGTGCGCCGCATCGCGGACGGCGAACAATTCCTGCCGGGCTTCACCGCCATCGTCGCGCCGGGCCACACGCCGGGCCATCTGCTGTTCACCGTGTCCGGCGCCGCGCAGCCGCTGCTGTTCACCGGCGATGCCGCCAAGAATCGCGCCGAGCTGCTCAGCATGAGCGTCAACGACACGTATGATATGCAGGCCAGCCGCGCGACGCTGGCGCTGATCTGGACGACCTGGCGACGGCTGCCCGATACGTTGCTGATTCCTGGCCACGACCTCTGCATGCGCCTGGACGACGCGGGCCAGCCGGTCTATGTCGGCGAGCGGCGCGCGGCCATGAAAGCCTGGTTTGGCGAAGACCTGCAGCCCACCGTCATCGACCTATGCTGCGGCGGCGAGACCGCCCGCTATAGCGCCTGACGCGCGGGCTGCGCAAGCGCTCGCGGCTGGCCGCGAGTCCGGTTCACCACACGACCCATTTTTCGAGAGATCCGCTATGCCGCTCGATCCGCAAGTCCTGCAGACGTTCATTCCCACCGGCCGCCTGCGCGCGTCCATCAATGTCGGCAATCCCATCCTGGCGCGCCGCGACGACGGCCCCGGAGGCGCCGCCGGCGTCTCCGTGGACCTGGCGCGCGCCTTCGCCAAGCGGTTGGGCGTGGAGCTGGAACTGGTGGTCTTCGACAGCGCCGGCAAATCGGTGGACGCCGTCACGGCGGAACAGGCCGATATCGGCTTCTTCGCCATCGACCCCGTGCGCGGCGCCGGCATCGACTTCACCGACGCCTATGTGCTGATCGAGGGCGCCTATCTGGTGCGTGAAGATTCGCCGCTGCGCGACCGCGCCGAAGTCGACCGCCCCGGCACGCGGGTGACGGTGGGCAAGGGCAGCGCCTATGACCTGTACCTGACGCGCGAGCTCAAGCAGGCCGAGATCGTCCGTGCGCCGACGTCGCCCGCCGTGGTGGATTTTTTCGTGGCCGAGAAAACCGAGGTCGCGGCCGGGGTCAAGCAGCAGCTGGAAGCCGATATGCAGCGCGTGCCGGGCCTGCGCCTGCTGCCCGGAAGCTTCATGGTGATTCGCCAGGCGATGGGCCTGCCCAAGGGACGGGGCGACGCTGCCGCCAACGAGCTGCGCGCCTTCGTCGAGGAAATGAAGGCGAGCGGTTTCGTCGCGGATGCGCTGCAGCGCCACAAGATCGAGGGCGCCGCGGTCGCGCCGCCGGCTGCCTGACCCCAACCCGCCCGCCCGCGCGGCGCCCGGCCTGCTCAGCGCGGCGCGGGCGGTATTTCCGCCACGCGGCCGATGAAGGCGTCCAGCGCGGGATTGTCATGCCGTTCGCGCCAGGCCAGGTAAAGCTCGGCGTGCAGCCTGTTCTGCGCCAGCGGCAGGAAGGACACGCCGTCCAGGCGCAGTTCGCGCGCGGACGCCGGCACCAGGCCCGCGCCCAGTCCCGCGCGCACCAGGCCCAGCAGCGTGTGCGTCTGCCCCGCGTACTGGACGTAGTCGGGCTCCACGCCGGCCAGCGTCAGCGCGGCGGCGATGCGATCGTAGAAGTACTTGCCTTCGCTGGGCGCATAAGCCACGAAGGGCTGCCGGTGCAGCGCCCGCAGCGGCATGGCCTTGTGGGCCAGCAGCGGCGATTTGCGCGGAACGGCCACCACCATGGGTTCGCGCTGGATCAGGTGGTGCGCCAGGCCGTCCTGCCGCGGCAGATGACGCGCGAGGATGGCGTCGAGTTCGCCCGCCACCAGCAGCCGGCCCAGGTCCGTGGACACGCGTTCGCGCAGATCGATGGCCACGTCCGGCAGAACCTTGCCGGCCTTCATGACCCAGTCGGGCACCAGGCGGTAGGCCGCCACCGCGGTGAACCCCAGGGTGATGTGTCCCGCCTCGCCGCCGGAGGCCCGCCGCGCGGTGGATGCCGCCCGAACCGAATAGGCCAGCAGATGGCGCGCATCGCGCAGGAAGTTGCGGCCGGCGGAAGTCAGCGTGACCACGCGGCTGCTGCGCTCCAGCAGCGTGACGCCCAGGCTCTGCTCCAGCAACTGGATCTGCCGGCTGAGCGGCGGCTGCGTCATGCACAGGCGCGCGGCGGCGCGGCCGAAGTGCAGCTCCTCCGCGACCGCGACGAAGCATTCGAGTTGGCGCAATTCCATCGATATAAGCCTTGTATTGATCGTTGCTATTTATAGCTCGATTGCGCTGCGCGCCGCGCTTCCTTCCTATACTGGTCCGCATAACGAAGCCGGACCAGAACCGGAGGAGACGACATGAAGATTTCAACGCGAGCCCGTCGCGCCATGGCTGCGTGCGCCGCCGTGGCCCTGGCCGTCGCGGTGGCGCTGGTGCCCGGCACGGCCGCCGCCGACGATTTTCCCTCACGGCCCATCAGCCTGATCGTGCCTTTCTCGCCGGGCGGCGGCACCGACATTTCCGCGCGGCTGCTGGCGGTGGCACTGGGCCAGCGGCTGAACGAATCCGTGGTGGTCGACAACCGCCCCGGCGCTGGCGGGCAGATCGCCGCCGACCTGGTCGCGCGCGCCGCGCCCGACGGCTACACGCTGCTCTTCGCCAATTCCGGCATGCTGGCCATCAACCCCTGGCTGTACAAGCTGCACAGCGATCCCGCCAAGGCGTTCGTCCCGGTGTCCATGTTTTCGGACCTGCCCTTCGTGCTGGTGGTCCCGCCGACGCTGCCGGTCAACTCCGTGGCCGACCTGGTGAAGCTGGCGAAATCGCAGCCGGGCGCGCACACCTTCGCAAGTTCGGGCACGGGCGGGGCGCCGCATCTGGCGGGCGAGATCTTCCAGCAGGCGACCGGCGTCCAACTGACCCACGTCCCCTACAAAGGCGGCGGTCCGGCCATGACCGACCTGATGGCGGGCCGCGTCGATATGCTGTTCGCGTCGGTGCTGGAGACGGTGACCTACGTCAACGCCGGCAAGCTGCGCGCGCTGGCGGTGACGGGACCGGAGCGCTCGCCCGTGATGCCGGACGTGCCCACGCTGGACCAGGCCGGGGTGCACAATGCGCAGACAGGGTCGTGGACGGCGGTGCTGGCGCCGGCTGGCACGCCGCCGGCAATCGTCGATAAACTGTCGCTCGCGATCCGTCAGGTGGCGGAGCTGCCGGACGTCAAGGAAAAGCTGATTTCCCAGGGCGCCGTGCCGCACGGTTCGACGCCGCAGGAGCTGGCCCGGCTTGCCGCCCAGGAACGCGCCCGCTATGGCGACATCATCAAATTGCGCAACCTGCGCGTCGATTAGGAGACGCGGGCTGCGTCCCACATGCGAAACGAGACATGCCTACCGCTGCTACAGATGCCGTGAACCACAATGCCGATAGCCGCAGCGACGGCGCGGATGGCGCGCCCGCCGACATCCTCATTGCCGGACCCTTGCTGCCCGAGCTCATGCAGCGCATCGAAGCGAAGTATCGTGTGCATCGCTGGTGGGAGGTCGCCGACACAGCGGCATTCCTGCAGGCCCATGGCGGCTCCATACGCGGCATCGCCACCAGCGGCCGCTGGGGCGCCACGCGGGCCATGATCGAATCGCTGCCCGCGCTGGAAGCGATCGTCAGCTTCGGCGTGGGTATCGACCCCATCGATATGGAAGCCGCGCGGCAGCACGGTGTGGTGGTGACCAACACGCCCGGGGTGCTGGACGATTGCGTGGCCGATACCGCGCTGGCCCTGATGCTGGCCGTGTCGCGGCGCATCTGCGAGCTCGATCGTTTCGTGCGCGCGGGCCGGTGGCGCAGCGAAACCCCGCCGATGGGCCGCAAGCTGGGCGGCCGGCGCTGCGGCATCCTGGGGCTGGGCAACATCGGCCGCCAGATCGCCCGCCGGGCCGAGGCCTTCGGCATGGACATCGCGTACCACAACCGTTCGCCGCGCAAGGATGTGCCTGCGCACTTCATGTACTGCGAGGATATCCACGCCCTGGCCGAGGCCAGCGACGTCCTGGTGCTCGCCGTGCCGGGTGGTGCCGGCACGCAGCGCGTGGTCGATGCCGCGGTGCTCGACGCCCTGGGCCCGCAAGGCATACTGGTGAACGTCGCCCGCGGCAGCGTGGTGGACCAGGACGCGCTGGTGTGCGCGCTGCGCGAAGGGCGGCTGGGCGGGGCCGGCCTGGATGTCTTCGAGAACGAGCCGGACGTCCCGGACGCGCTGTGCGCGATGGATCAGGTCGTGCTGTCGCCGCACATCGGCAGCAGCACGGTGGAAACCCGCCAGGCCATGGCCGACCTGGTCATGGCGAACCTGGACGGATGGTTCGAGCGGCGGCGTCCCCTGACGCCCGTCGCATAGGCGGTCCTGCCTAGCGCGGAAACAGCTGGTCGTACACGTCGCCGGCCAGGGCCTGCAACTGGCTCGCCGGCAGATCGCCGTTCAAGGCATAGCCGTAGCCGTTTTCCACCCAGTAGAAGGCGGTGCCGCTGGCGGACTGGACCGAGCGGAAGGCGGTTTCCCCGGGCGCCACGCCGGTGGGAAAGACCGCGACGTAAAGGGTCACACGGCGGCCGCGCTCATCCTCGTACATGAACTGCGCGCGGGCCAGCGCGGCCTTGGCCGCATCCTGCCCGACGGTCTCGCCGGGCAGCAGCCGGCCTCCCAGCAGGCGGAAGCCGCGATCCTGCAGCACCGGCGCGGCCAGGGGACGGCCCAGGCGCCGGCGCAGCCATTGCACCAGATGCGCTTCTTCCTGCGCGCCGACTTCGACGGGGTGCCGCACTTCCGGCGAGAACACCGCATATGCCGCCGCCGCGTCGCGCACGAACTGCGGCGTGGCCGACGCCGCGGCGATGGTGGGGGCGGCGCCGCGGACGCCCGTTGCCTGCCAGGCGCGCATGCCGGCCGCGCCCGCCACCACCAGCAGCATGGCGGCGCATGCCTGGAGCCAGGGATTCCAGCGCCGGCGGCCGTGGCGCATCACCGTGTTGGCCAGGGCGGCGGGCGCCGGCCCGATGTCGGTGGCGTGATGCAGGCGGCGCAGCGCGAAGCGCTGGGCATGCCAATGCGCGACGCGCACCGCGGCGTCGGGATGGCGCCTGAGATGCTGCAACACCGCGGCGACCCGGGACGCGTCCAATTGGCCGTCGACGAAGGCGTGCAGGTCGTCATCGGAGACAGGGGCGTCGGTTTCCATCATCGCTTCACTAGATGCAAGGGGGCGGCCGCCTCTTCCGGTCCGGCCATGGCGGCGCGCACGGCTTCCCGCGCGCGGTGCAGCCGCGACATGACCGTGCCCACGGGCACCTGCAGGATGTCGGCGGCCTCGGCATAGGTGTATTCCTCCACGGTCACCAGCAGCAGCACGGTGCGCAGCGTGGGGGTCAGGCGCGCCAGCGCGCGCTCCAGATCGAGCATTTCCGGCGCACGCGCCATGGGCTCGTGCGCCAGATCGGTGTCTTCGTCCCAGGTTTCGTGATTGTCGTCATGGCGCCAATCGCGCACCCGGTTCAGGTACAGGTTGTGCATCAGGGTCATCAGCCAGGCGCGCAAGGCGGTTCCCGGCTTCCACAGCGACCATTTGGCGCAGGCGCGTTCCAGCGTGTCCTGCACCAGGTCGTCCGCGCTGGCCGCATCGCCCGCCAGCAGGCGGGCATAGCGGCGCAGCGACGGAATATGGGCGAGGATCTGCTCCACGCCCGAACCCGATGCCATGGCCGTATCAGGGCTTGGCCGCGTGCCAGACGCCGCCGACGCCGTCGCCGGTCTTGTCGCCGGCGGCCTTGTCCTTGGTCCAGTAGTACACGGGCTGACCCTTGTAGGCCCATTGCTTGGAGCCGTCGTCACGGGTGACGACCGTCCACTGGCCTTCGGCCTTGGCGCTGGCCGGCGCCATCAGCGGCGGCCAATTGGTGGCGCACTTGTCGTTGCAGACGCTCTTGCCGGAATTGGCGGTGTCTTTGTCGAACGTGTACAGCGTCATGCCTTTTTCGCCGACCAGGACGCCATTGCTGGTCTTGGCCGGGGGGGCGGCGACGGCGCCGGTGGCGACCAGCAGGGCGGCGGCGCCCAGGGCGGAAAGCGTGAAGTTGCGAACCATAAGACCTCCGTGTGGTGGGTTTGCATGGGAGTGAACACGGCAGGGGCCCGATTTATTCCATCGGGTCGTTCCATCGGGTTGTTCCAATGGGCCGGCGCGTGCCTGCCCAGCTTACTCCCGCCGGCCGCCATCACTTGGCCGGCGCTGCCTGCGTCAGCTCGGCGACGACATCCACCACTTGCTCGAGGGCAACCTTGATATGCGCGCGCAGCGCGTCGACCGCGCCCTTGATGTCGCCCTTTTCAGCGTGTTCGATCAATTCCAGGTGTTCGGCGTGCGCCTGCTGGCGCAGCGGCACGTTGACGACCTGGAAGCGCAGGTAGCGGTCCCCCCGGTCATGCAGCTGGCGCAGTACGTTCATGGCCAGGTCGCGCCGGGCGGGCTGGTACAGGGTTTCGTGCAGGCGCCAGTTGACCCGGCCCCAGTCGGCCGCGTCGGCGTGGCGGGTGGCTTCCAGGGCCGCGCGCGCCGCGTCCAGCCGCCCGCTGCCGCCCGCGCGGATCGCCTCGCCGAACAGCCAGGGTTCGATCTGCAGGCGCAGTTCGAAGGTTTCCACGACGTCGCCCGCCGAGATGCCGCAGACATAGGCGCCGCGGTGGGCATGGACCGCGACCAGGCCTTCGGCTTCCAGGCGGCGGATGGCTTCGCGCACGGGGATCCGGCTGACACCCAGCTCGTCGGCCAGCGCTTCCTGGCGCAGGGGCGCGCCGGGACGCAGATGCCCGGACAGGATCTGCTGGCGCAAGGCATCCAGCACCAGGTCGACCGTCGTGCGCCGTACGAGCTTGGTATCCCCAGGGGGGGAGGGCGGATGGTTCATGGTTCTCACGTAAACCCTAGGACTGATTTTGTTGACCCTGGGATAGCGTGCAGTTTAGCATGGGGTCCGTATCCAGGATATTGGATCCAATTTAATCGACGGTCCCGCGCGGCTTTCCGTTGGTGGCCTGCCACTGTAGCCCGCCCGGGCCCGTGTGCGGCGCAGCCGCGCCATCGTGCCCTTGGAGTGAGCTTTCCATGAATCGCCGTCATTTCGTCGCAGCAACCCTGGTCGCCGCCGTGGCCAGCAGCCTGGGCCTGCCGGCCTGGGCACAATCCACCGATTTCGTGGTGGGCGCGCTCAGCCCGCTCACCGGGTCCGGGGCGCCCTACGGGCCGGGCATGGTCAAGGCCATCCAATTGGCCGCGAAGGAAATCAACGCCGCCGGCGGCGCGCAGGGCGCGCAGTTCCGCGTGGTGGCGGAAGATACCCAGACCGCGCCGCAGGCCGCCGTGACCGGCGCCAAGAAAATGATCGAGGTGGACAAGGTGCGCGCCATCATGGGCTGCTGGAGTTCGGGCGAGTCGCTGGCCGTGATGCCGCTCACCAATGAAGCCAACATCCCGCTGATGCATGCCTCGGGTGCGCCGGCGCTCAGCGCGGACGCCAATCCCAAGCGCCTGGGCTTCCGCTTCCAGGCCACCAACGGCCGCTTCGGCCAGGCGTTCGCCAAGATCGCCGAACGGCAGGGCTACAAGCAGCCGGCCACCATGGCATTCAACAATGCTTCGGGCATCGGCAACACCGAAGGCTTCACGCAGGCCTGGAAGGCCGCGGGCGGCAAGGTCGTGGCCAGCGTGGTGTACGAGCCGAACCGGCCGTCCTACCGTTCCGAGCTGCAGTCCGTGCTGCGCGCCAAGCCCGACGTGATCGTGACGGGCTCGTACCTGGCCGACACCACCATCCTGCTGCGCGAGTGGTACCAGACCGGCATCGATACGCATTGGATCATTCCCGGCTGGGCGGCCAATGCCGACCTGATCAAGGCATTGGGACCCAAAGTGACCGAGGGCGTGATCTCGGTGGAGTCCGTCAGCAACGAAAACGCGCCCAACTACGCCCACGTGCGCGATGCGCTGAGCAAGGAAGGCGTCGACGTGGCGGGCAACGTCTATGCCCCGATGGCCTACGACCAGGCCATCATCCTGGCGCTGGCGGTGCAGGCCCTGGGACCGAAGGCGACCGGCCCCGAGCTGGCCAAGAAAGTGCATGAGATGGGCACGCCCGGCGGCGAGGTCGTCTACAGCTTCGCCGACGGCAAGAAACTGCTGGAGGCAGGCAAGCGCATCACCTACGTCGGCGCCTCCAGCGCCCTGAACTTCGACCAGTACAACGACGTCACGCCGGACTTCGCCGCGTCCTTCGTCGAAAACGGCAAGCTCGTCCGCAAGTACGTGGTCAAGCTCTAAGGCCGCGGCGTGTCGTACGCGGATTACATCAATCTGGTCATCAACGGGCTGGTGGAAGGGCTGATCATCGCCCTTCCGGCCCTGGCTTTGACGCTGGTCTACGGGCTGGCGCGCTTTCCCAACGCGGCGACGGGCGACTTCGTCGCCGTCGGCGGCTACGCTGGCCTGGCCGCGCATCACCTGAGCGGTTCCCTGGTCGTCGCCGGCCTCGCGGGCGCCCTGGGCGGCGCGGCGGCGTCGGTGCTGGCTTACCTGCTCGCGTTCAGGCCGGTGATCCGCCGGTCCGTGATCACCTTGCTGCTGACCTCCATCGGCGTGGGCTTCGTCATCCGCGCCGGGCTGGGGGTGGCGTTCGGCCATGATCCGCGCGCCTTCGACATGCCGCTGGATCGGGCCTGGCGCTTCGGCGACGTGTCCATCGCGCCGGCCGACCTCAATCTGGCGGGCCTGACCCTGGTGACGCTCGCGCTGGTGTTCTTCATGCTGTATGCGACACCGCTGGGCCGGTCGCTGCGCGCCATCGCCGACGATCCCGACCTGGCGCGGGTCAGCGGCATCCGGCGCGAACGCTGCATGCTGGCCATGTGGACCATCGCCGGGCTGGTCTGCGGCATCGCGGGCACCGTGACCGGCATGCGCACCGTGGTCTATCCGGACGCCGGCTGGAACCTGTTGCTGCCGGCGTTCGCGGCCGCGGTGGTGGGCGGCCTGGGCAATCCGGTCGGGGCCGTCATGGGCGCGCTGCTGCTGGGCGTGCTGCAGGAGCTGTCCACCCCGTTCGTGGGCTTCGTCTACAAGATCGCGCTGGGCTATGTGTTCATGATGATCGTGCTGCTGCTGCGTCCGCAGGGGTTGTTCAACCGGCCGGTGGGGGTGCGCTGATGATGACCTATCTGCTGTCGATCCTGGTGATCATGGGCATCTACATGCTCCTGGCGCTGGCCCTGGATCTTCAATACGGTTTCACCGGCCTGATCAATTTCGGGCTGGCCGGCTTTTTCGGCGTGGGCGCCTATACGTCGGCGCTCCTGACCTTGAAGGCGGGATGGACGCCGCTGCTTTCCTTCCCCGCCGCCATGCTGGTCGCGGCCCTGCTGGCCTGGCCGCTGGGGCGCGTGGCCTTGCGGCTGCGCGACGATTACCTGGCCATCGTGACCTTGGGCTTCTCCGAAATCGTGCGCCTGGTGCTGGTGCAGGAACAGTGGCTGACCAATGGGGTGCAGGGCGTTCCCGGCGTGCCCCGCCTGGGCGCCGGCTGGGGCGACGCGCGCTTCAGCGACAGCCTGCTGCTGGGGCTGCTGGCCTTGTCCATCGTTGTCGCGGTGGTGCTGCTGCGCCGGGTGACGCACAGTCCCTACGGCCGCACCATACAGGCGGTGCGCGATGACGAAACGGCCGTGCGCGTGCTCGGCAAGGAGCCGGCCCGCTTCAAGACCCAGGTGCTGATGCTGGGCGCGGCGCTCTCCGGACTCGCGGGCGCCTACTTCGCGCACTACATGACGTACATCGTCCCTGACCAGTTCGTCCCGCTGATCACTTTCTATGTGTGGATGGCCATCATCATGGGCGGGGTCGCGCGCCTGTCGGGCAGCGTGGCGGGCGCCGTGCTGCTGGTGTTGTTCCTGGAAGGCGTGCGCTTCACCCGCGGCATCATTCCCGGCGTATCGGATGCCGACATGGGCAGCGTGCAGCTGGGGGTGGTGGGCCTGATCCTGATCCTGTTCATGCGCTGGCGGCCGCAAGGCCTGTTCGGCGGCAGGGGGGCGCGATGAACGCCTTGCCGGTGAACGAAGCCAGCCTGGCGACCGCGGGGATATCGTTGTCGTACGGCGATTTCCAGGTGCTGGACGACGTGACGCTTTCCATGAGCCTGGACGGGCTGCACGGCATGATCGGCCCCAATGGCGCGGGCAAGAGCACGTTCTTCGCCGTGCTGAGCGGCTTTCTGCAGCCGTCGGCCGGCACGGTCGGTTTCGGCGGCACGGTGCTGCGCGGCGCGGGGCCGGCGGCGCGGGCGCGCCTGGGCCTGGGCCGGACCTTCCAGATCCCGCGCGAGTTCACGCACCTGACGGTGCGGCAGAACCTGATGGTCGGGCCGCGCGACCAGCCCGGCGAATCGCTGCTGCCCTTGTTTTTCGCCCCGGGCCGCGTGCGCCGCGCCGAAGCCGAGATCGCCGATCGTGCGCAGCACATCCTGGACTTCCTGAAGCTGAACGCGGTGGCGGACAAGCCGGCCGGCGGCCTGTCCGGCGGCCAGAAGAAATTGCTGGAGCTGGGCCGCGCGCTGATGTCCGAGCCCAGGTTCATCCTGCTGGACGAACCCTATGCGGGCGTCAATCCGGTATTGATCGAAGAGATCTCGCAGCGTATCCGCGAGATCAATGCCGAGCGGGGCATCGGTTTCCTGATCATCGAGCACAACCTGATGGCGCTGAATCGCCTGGTGTCCGACCTGTACGTGCTGGATGGCGGACGCCTGCTGGCGCACGGCGATCCCGACCAGGTCCTGGCGGATCCGCGCGTGCGCGCCGCCTATATGGGCGCGCTGGCGCCCACGGCCACGGAGGCGCCATGACCGATTCCGTGCTACGGCTGGCCGACCTGCGTGGCGGCTACGGCGACGCCGATATCCTGAAAGGCATCTCCCTGCACGTGCTGCCCGGCGAGATCGTCACCATCGCCGGCACCAACGGCGCCGGCAAGTCCACCATCATCAAGGCGGTGATGGGCCTGCTGCCCCGCACCTCGGGACAGGTGATCCTGCGCGATCGCGACATCGCCGCGTTGAGCGTGGAGTCGCGCCTGGACCGCGGGATCGGCTACGTGCCGCAGGTCGCCAATGTGTTCGGGTCGCTGACCGTCCACGAAAACCTGCTGGTGGTGCAGGGCGTCAAGCGCCCGCGCGCGCGGGTGGATGCGATGTACCAGCTCTTTCCGGCGCTGGTGCGCCATCGCCGCCGCGCGGCCGGCACGCTGTCGGGCGGCGAGCGGCAGCAACTGGCGTTCGCGCGGGCCTTGATGCGCGAACCGGATATGCTGCTGCTCGACGAGCCGACGGCGGCGCTTTCGCCGGCCCGCGTGGACGAGATCTTTGCCTACGTACAGGCGCTGCCGGCCGCCGGCACCACGGTGCTGATGGTGGAACAGCGCGCCCGCCAGTCGCTCGCGGTCAGCCAGCGCGGCTACATCATCGACCAGGGCGCGGTCGCCATGGAAGGCGCCGCCCGGGATCTGCTCGACGATCCGCGCGCGGCCGACCTTTTCCTGGGCAAACACGATGCGTAGAACGGAAGAAGCATGAAGGAACTTGTCGTCGTCGGCGCGGGCGTGATCGGGCTGGCCTGCGCGCGGCGCGCGCAGCAAGCGGGCTGGCGCGTGACCCTGCTGGACCGCGATTTCGAAGGAGACCGCGCCTCCCACGGTAATGCCGGCGGCATCGCCGTCAGCGAATCGACGCCAATCGCGGTGTCGGGCTTCAGCCTGAAGGCCGCCCGCTGGCTGCTGGATCCCCTGGGACCGCTGGCCATCCGCCTGTCTTACGCGCCGCGGCTGCTGCCCTGGCTGCGGGTATTCAACCAGGTCGGCCAGCCCGAGCACTTCCGCCGTATCTCGCGCGCGCTGGCGGCGCTGAACGACCGCGCGCTGGCCGACCTGGCGCCCCTGCTGGACGATCTGGGCCTGGCGGGCCAGCTGCACCGGCGCGGCGCGCTGACGGTCTACGAGACCGATGCGGCCTACGCGACCGATGCCGGCGAATGGGCCTGGAAACGCGAACTGGGCGTGCGCTGGCGTCCCGTGACCGTGGATGAGCTGCGCCAGCTGGAGCCCGCGCTGGCGCCCGTGTTCCGCCACGCGATCATGCTGGAGGACTGGGCGCACGTGGACGATCCGCTGAACATCGTGCGGGCCTTGCGTGAACGCATCCGGCAGGATGGCGGCCAGCTGGTGACGGCCGACGTCGCCGCCCTGGCGCTCGACGATCCGGGCCGTCCGGCCGCACTGGGCCGCGATGGCCGCCGCCATGCGGCGGACCGTGTCGTCGTCGCCGCCGGCGCGTGGTCGGGCGCCCTGGCGCGATCCGTCGGCGACCGCGTGCTGCTGGAAAGCGAACGCGGCTACAACACGACGCTGCCCGCCGCGACGGGCATGCTCGACCGCGAGGTCATCTTCGCCGAACGCAAGTTCGTCGCGACGCCGCTGGCGATCGGCCTGCGCATCGGCGGCGCGGCCGAATTCGCCGGCCTGGACGCGGCCCCCAACTATCGCCGCAGCGATGCGTTGCTGGCGTTGGCGCGGCGCTATCTGCCCGGCATGGACGAGCGCGACGCGCGTCGTTGGATGGGCCATCGCCCCGCCACGCCGGACTCGCTGCCGGTGATCGGCGCGTCGCCGGTGTCGGATCGCGTGTTGTACGCCTTCGGCCATGGCCATCTCGGCTTGACGCAGGCGGCCACGACCGGCGCCATCGTCGGCGACCTGCTGGCGGACGCCGACCCCCGCATCGACCTGCGGCCCTATTCGATTTCCCGCTTCAACAAGGCGAACCCGCTATGCTGATTCTGAAGAACGCGCGCATCCTGGATGCGCATCACGAAGAGGACGACGGCTCCTACGACGTCGTCGTGGAAGGCGACCGTATCCGCGAAGTGTCGTCGCGGCCGGTGCAGGCAGGCGGCAACGACCAGGTCATCGACGTGGCCGGCCGCACCCTGATGCCGGGCATGATCGATTGCCACGTGCACGTCGTCGCCTCCATGGCGAACCTGGGCACCAATGCCCGCATGCCGGCGGCGTTCGCCACGCTGCGCGCCGTGCCCATCCTGGCCGCCATGCTGCGCCGTGGCTTCACCACCGTGCGCGATGCCGGCGGCGCGGATTACGCCCTGCGCCGCGCCGTGGAAGACGGCCTGATCGACGGCCCGCGCCTGTTCATCGCCGGCAAGGCGCTGTCGCAGACCGGCGGCCATGGGGATTTCCGCGAACGGATAGACCTGAGCGATCCGGATCCCTGTCCCTGCCACCGCAACCTGGGCGCCATTGCCCGCGTGGTCGACGGCGTCGATGCGGTGCGCAAGGCCGTGCGCGAAGAAATGCGCGCCGGCGCCACGCACATCAAGATCATGGCTTCGGGCGGCGTGGCGTCGCCCACCGATCCCATCGGCAACCTGCAGTATTCGCGCGACGAGGTCGCCGCCATCGTGGAGGAAGCCGCCTCGCACCAGACCTATGTGATGGCGCACGCCTACACGGGACAGGCGATCGCGCGCGCGGTCAGGCTGGGCGTGCGCACCATCGAGCACGGCAACCTGGTCGACGACGACGCGGCGGCCGCCATGGCCGAGCACGGCGCTTTCGCGGTGCCCACCCTGGTGACCTACGACGCCCTGCACAAGGTCGGCGCGCAGTTCGGCGTGCCGCCGGAGGCCGTGGCCAAGATCGACGACGTGCGCCTGCAGGGCCTGCAATCGCTGGAGATCTTCAAGCGCCATGGCGTGCGCATGGGCCTGGGGTCGGACCTGCTGGGCGAGATGCACACGTTCCAGAGCGATGAGCTGCGCATCCGTTCGCAGGTATTGAGCAATTTCGAGGTGATCTGCCAGGCCACGCAGGTCGGGGCCGAGATCGTGGGGCAGAAGGACAGGCTGGGGGTGGTGGCGCCGGACGCCTATGCCGACCTGTTGATCGTCGATGGTGACCCCGTTGCGGATATTTCCCTGCTGGGCGGCCAGGGCGAGCACCTGTCCATGGTCATGAAGGCCGGCAAGCCGGTGCATTTGCGCTGAAGGTTCTCGTGCCGCGGCGGATGCCCCGCCGCGAGCGTCTTCCATTTCTTCTATCGGATGGTAATCATGAAAGTCAATTGGGCTGGCGTCTTTCCCGCCGTCACCACCAAGATGAAGGCGGATCAATCCCTGGACCACGACGCCATCGCGGCGGGCCTGGAACGTCTGCTGGACAGCGGCGTGGGCGGCGTGGTGATGATGGGCATGGTCGGCGAAAACGCGTCGCTGGCGCCCGAGGAAAAGCTGACGGTGCTGCGCATCGCCAAGGAAACCATCAAGGGCCGCGTGCCCATTGTCTCCGGCCTGGCGGAAACCACCACGGCGTCCGCCGGCCGCTATGCCAAGGAAGCCGAGCGCATCGGCGTCGATGGCCTGATGGTGTTTCCGGCCTTGACCTACAAGTCGGATGCCGCCGAGACCATGGCGTTCTACCGCGGCGTCGCACGCAGCAGCGGGCTGCCCATCATGGTCTACAACAATCCGCGCGGCTATGGGGTCGATATGACGCCCCAGCTGCTGGAGCAGCTGGCCGACGAGCCCACGCTGGCATGCATCAAGGAAGAGACCTACGACACCACGCGCGTCACCGATATCTACGCCCGCCTGGGCGACCGCTACACGGTGTTCTGCGGCGTCGACGACCTGGTGCTGGAAAGCGTGGCCCTGGGCGTCAAGGGTTGGGTGTCGGGCATGGCCAACGCGCTGCCCAAGGAATCCGTGCAGCTGCTGGATCTGGCGGTCAAGGGCGATTACGAAAACGCCCGCGTGCTGTATCGCAAGCTGATCAAGCTGTTCCACCTGGATACGCACGTCAAGCTGGTGCAGTACATCAAGCTGGCGGAAAGCGTCACGGCGGGCTATGCGGAAACGGTGCGCGAACCGCGCCTGCCCTTGACCGGCGCGGAGCGCGAAAGCACGCTGGCCATCATCCAGGAAACACTGGCCGCGCTGAAGACGGCATGACGCGGGCGAGGTAAGGCGCGCAGCCGGAAAAGTCCTGCAGCACGCCGGTGGCCGCCGTGTACAGCACGAAGGACGACGGGTCGCCCAGCAGGTAGCAGATGACGTGCAGCTCCCGCCGCGCCTTCCCGCCGTCCTCCGGGCGCGCCAGGTCGGCGCGCGCGACTTTTTCTTCGAAGGTCTCCTTGAAGGTCCTGCTGTAGAAGTAGTCGCGTTCGTGGTCTTCCAGCGTGTCGCGGGCCAGCCGCTGCATGAGCCCCAGACGCAGCCGGCCCGCGCTGTCCGCGTCGTCACAGGCGTCCTTGCAGGCGCCCTTGCAGGCGCCCTTGCCGGCGTCGCGAAGCAGGGAGGCCGCTTTCGTCGCCAGCGCGATGAGTTGCTCGCGGATCGCGTGGTGGCCGGGACTGCCGGCCACCACCGGCGCATGCGGCTCCGCATACTGCGGCAGGGTAGTGGCCAGATGGCTGTAATAGCCGACGATGGCTTCGTCCCAGGCCAGCGCGTCGGTGATGGTGCGGACGACTTCGACGTGGCCGCTTTCTGCGGCTTGCTGGACACCGCTGCTACCCGCGGCGGGTGTGTAAGAGGGGAGCTGCATGGCTTGCCTTCCTTGGGACCATCTGCGTTGCCGTGCCAGGCGCGGCGCGAGGGGGGTAGGTAGGCAAGCGGCAGGGCGGGTTCCGCGGCTTGGGAAGTTGTCGGACCAATCGACGCTCCCGCCGTGGCCGGACCCGCTGTGACTTGGCGAGGGAGGTGGCCCGACAGGCGGGCGCTTCACAGGCGGCTCGCCTGGGAGGGCAGGGCAGGTTCGCGAAGGAATCAAGTCATATGTATTAATATCTATAACTTATATAAGACTTAAACGCCGTCCCCATTTTGACGCCGCCGCTTCGGCGGCCGTCTTTCCGTCCGCCTCGCAGCATCATGTCCACGCCTACCGGCACGTTCGCTTCACGCTCGACTTCCAATTCCCAACCGTCCAGCCTGACCCACCGCGAGATCATGCGCGTGATCGGCGGCATCGTGCTTTGCATCCTGCTGGCGGCCTTGGACCAGACCGTCGTCATCCCGGCCGTGCCGGCCATCGCCGCGGATCTGAACGGCTTCGACCATCTTTCCTGGATCGTCGCCGCCTATCTGATCGCCGCCACCGTCACCACGCCGATCTACGGCAAGCTGTCCGACATCTACGGGCGCCGCCAGCTGTTGACGGTTTCCATCGGACTGTTCGTCGTCACCTCGGCCATGTGCGCGATGGCCCAGACCCTGGACCAGCTGATCCTGTTCCGCGCCTTGCAGGGCCTGGGGGGCGGTGGGCTGATGTCCCTGGCGCAGGCCGCCATCGCCGACGTGGTGGCCCCACGCCAGCGCGGCCGCTACCAGGGCTATCTGGCGGCGGTCTGGGGCGTGGCGTCGATCGCCGGTCCGCTGGTGGGCGGCTACGTATCCGAGCACCTGTCCTGGCGCTGGCTGTTCTGGCTGAACCTGCCCCTGGGCCTGTTCGCCATGTATTCGTGCAATCGCGGCCTGCGCATGCTCAAGCCGCGCGGCGGCAAGATCCGCCTGGACATCCTGGGATCGCTGCTGCTGGCTTCGACCATCGTGTCATGCCTGCTGGCCTTGAGCTGGGGCGGCGCCAGCTATGGCTGGCTGTCGCCGGAGATCCTGGGGCTGCTCGCGTTGAGCGTGGCGACGCTGGCCGCGCTGGTCTGGCAGGAACGCCGCGCCGCCGATCCGCTGCTGCCGCCGCGCATGTTCCGCAACCGCACCTTCGCCTGCGGCGTGGCCGCGTCGTCCCTGGGCGCGCTGGCGATCTTCATGTGCATTTTCGCGCTGCCCCTGTATTTCCAGCTGGTGCGCGGCACCAGCGCGTCGGAATCGGGCTTGTTCGTCACCCCCTTCCTGCTGTCCAACGTGCTGGGCAACATCATCAGCAGCAATCTGGCGCGCCGCACCGGGCGCATGCGGGGCATCCTGTCGGCCGGCTTCATGGGCGGGGCCATCGGGCTCGCGCTGCTGGCTTTCATGGGGCCCGCGACCCCGCTGGCCGCGGTGCTGGCGGCCACCTTGCTGACCGGCGTCGGCCTGGGTTCCTGCATGGTCGCGACCATCATGGTCGTGCAGAATGCGCTGGATCCGCGCGATATCGGCGCGGGCACCGGCTCGGTGCTGGTGCTGCGCTCCATGGGCAGCGCCTTCGGCAGCGCGCTGGCCGGCACGCTGTTGGGCCTGGGCTTCGCGGGTTCGCTGGCGGCCGCCGGCATCCATCAGCAGATCGACCTGGGCGCGCTGCGCCATGGCAGCGATGTGCTGTCGCAGCTGCCGGCTTCGGCCAAGCTGGTTTTGATGGATGGCGTGGCATCGACCTTCCGCGATATCTTCGCCTTCGGCGCGGGGATCGCGCTGCTGTCCCTGCTGGTGGTGCGCCGCATGCCCGACCTGGAACTGCGCAGCGGGCTGGCCGCGCACACGCCCATCGGCGACTGAGCGGCCGGCGTACGGCGGCCGGCGTCCGGCGTCCAACCGGACGTTTCCCATGGGACAATCGTGCGCCATCCGCCGTTGCGGGCCTGCCTGGCGGTACCACCCTGGGGAGATCGATTTGCGACCGTCGCGACATCGGCCAGCCTTGCTGGCTTTTGCCCTGCTTGCCTGGACCCTGCCAGCCGCCGTCCTCGCGCAGATCGCGCCCGGCCAGCGCCACTACGCGCGCTACGAATATACGGTGCAGGCCGACAAGCGCTACACCGAAATCCGCACCGTCGAAACCCGGCTCGCCAATGCCGCCATGGCGGCGGAGGGCGGCACCGCGTTTTTCGACTTCGACCCCACCGACGAAAGCCTGGAAGTGCTGGAGGCCTGGATCGAGCACCCCGACGGCACGCGTATCGACGTGCCGCAGGCCAGCATCTACACGCGGCCCAGCGCCGCCGCGCGCAACGCGCCCGGTTTCGTCGCGACGCAGACCACCACGGTCGTGTTTCCGCAGATGCAGACCGGCAGCGTGGTCCACAGCAAGTGGCGCCATACCATCAAGGCGCCGCGCATCTTCGGCTTCGATACCAACGTGCTGCTGGGGCTGGAGTCGCACTCGGCGGTGGATGTCCGTATCGAGGCGCCCGCCAGCCTGCCGCTGGCCTATCGGCAGCGCGGCGGCTTCACCGCCACGGAAACCCGGGATGGCGATACGCGGGTGATCACCGCCTCGGCGAGTGTCGGGGCGACGCCGCAGCCCGAACCGTTCATGGTCTCGCCCGCCGACGTCGGCCCGGCCTTCGTCGCGTCGACGCTGTCCGGGTATGAAGAGATCGGCGCCATCTATGCCAGCCGCAGCGCCGGCAAGGCCGCCGTCACGCCCAAGATCGCCGCGCTGGCCCGCCAGCTGGCGGGCGCCGCGCAAGGCCTGGACGCCGCCCGCGCGATGCACGATTGGGTGGCGTCGCATATCCGCTACGTGGCGGTCTACCTGGATCCGGCCGACGACCTCGTGCCGCACGACGCCGCCACGGTGCTGCGCAACGGCTATGGCGATTGCAAGGATCACGTGGTGCTGATGCAGGCCTTGTTGTCGGCCATCGGGATACGCGCCGAAGCCGCGCTGGTGAACTGGGACAACCGCATGCAGCCGCTGCCCCTGTGGTCCAGCGCGTCGTTCAATCATGCCCTGGTGTATCTGCCGGACTTCGACGTCTACGGCAATACCACCGATCCCTACGCCGCGCTCGGTGCGTTGGATAACCTGCTTTCCGACAAACTGGTCGTCATCGCCAGCCAGCAGGGCGAGGTGCGGCGCACGCCGGCATCGACGCCAGCGCAGAATCAATTCCGGATGGAAGCGGACGTGTCGATCGCGGCCGACGGCACCGTGTCCGGCACCAATGCCACGACCGCATCGCCCCGGCTTGAGTCGTTGCTGCGCGGCGCCGTCGCCACCGGCGGATCGCCGGAAACGCTGGGCGATCGGCTGCTGGCGCCCACCCCTGAAGGCGGATTCGGCACGCTGCATGCCAGCGACCCGCGCGACCTGTCTCGGCCGCTCACGCTATCGGGACGCTGGCGCAGTCCCCATGGCGTCGTGCGCGCTGCGCCGGCCACCTATATGACGGTGCCGCTGGGCATCGACCTGACGCCCCATGGCAACATGCGCGCCTATCTCGCGCGCGACGGTCGGCGCCGGTTCCCCTTGATGGTGGGCGCGCGCGACTACACGTGGATCTACCGGATACGCCTGCCGGCCGGCGCGGTGGTGGAGCATCTGCCGGACGACATCGACGTGGCCACGCCCGCCGGTCGGATGACCGCGCGCCACGTGCGGGAAGGGGACGGAATCACGGTGACCCGACGCCTGCGCATCGACGCCGACATCTATGCGGCCGACGCGTATCCCGCGGTGGAAACGCTGCTGTATGCCTACGTCGACGCGCTGCGTTCGGTGCTGGCCTACCGGCCGGCGCCTTGACGCTGGCGAGCGCCGGCCGGTGACGCCGGCGCGCATGCCGGCACGTCACGCCATCAGGGAACCAGCGACAGGCCGATGCCGATCTGCGAACGCTGCCGTTGGTTGTAGGCCAGCAGCGTGTCGCCATAGCCGTTGAAGTACTGCAGGTGCAGGTAGCCGTTCATGTTCAGGAAGGTCCGCTTCAAGGGCCACGCCAGGTCCAGCTGGGTGGTCCGCCGCGCGCTGTCGCCCTGGCGATACATGACCGACGCCACCAGGCCGTTGTCCTGCGCCCAGCGCAGGTGGTAATCGACCCAGCCGGTGTAGTCCGTGTAGTCGCGGTTTTCGTCGCCCAGGGCGAAGTAGCCCTTGATGCGGGGCGCGAAGGTCAAGGTGCTGCCGCCTTCGAAGCGGTAGTTCAGGGCGGGTTGCACGAAGGCGTCGTTGACCGAACGCGAGTCGTCGCCGGCCTTGCCGTTCGAGGCATGCTCGACGCCGCTGGCCAGGCCCAGGCTCCAGTCGTTGCTCCTGGATTGCCACACCTTGTCCGACAGCCAGAACAGGCTCGGATTGAAGGTTGTGTCGATGAAGGGCCGCGAGTCGCCCTGCAGGTCCCATACCGAGGTCTGCGTGTAGGCCAGGTACAGATGATCCAGGAAGCCGGGCTGCTCGCCGCGATCGGGCGTGAACAGCCGGTACTTGAAGCTGAACTGGAACTTGGCGGTGGTGCGGTCGCGGGTGCGCAGATCGAAATAGGTGGGCTCGTATTCCGACAGGCCGGCGCGCAGGCGATCGAAGGCGGGATTGCCGGTGGCGCCGGCGTCCGTGGCGACGGCGACCTGGGTCGGCGCGGGGCCGGCGGTCGGCGACACGCCGGTGGCTTCGACCTCCGCCGGGGGCAGGGGCTTGCCGGTGCGCGCATCCACCACCGGCACGTCGGCCGGCTTGCCGGCGATGGCGCCGATGCCGCTGGCGTCCAGCGCCATCAGGGCCGGCTCGCCTTCGATGGAAACCGCCTGCAGGCCGGTGGCGGTGGTCGGCACCACCGCCGTCCACGACATGCGGGCGAAATTGTTGACCGGCACATTGATGTCCAGGTCGTCGCTGTCGGCCTGCGCCAGGCTGCGCACCACGGCGCCGGACGGCGAGCGCCACTGCAGGACCAGGCTGCGCGGCGGCTGCCAGCGGCCGCCGGCTTCGCTGTCATTGAAGTACACGGCCTGGATGTGCACGGTGCCGCCGGGGGCGGCCGACGCGCGATCCAGCTTGTAGCTGATACCCGCGTGTGCCGCGCCGGTGACGGTCGATGCAAGCAGGGCGCCGATGACGCCCGGGTGCCGCGTAAGGAAGGAGTGGACGGTACGAGGCATGGTAACGATGGCCAGGGAATTGCAGTCGTTGCACTCTAGCACCGCACTTGGGGTCTATTGAAACAACCTGTAATGTCATTGTGGAGCAGGCCAGCTGCGGGAGGGCTTGCTGCGACGCAATGGCTGGCGTTCAGCATGCTTCCACGATGCCTGATCCCGTGGGAGACCCGTACGACTGGTTACCGCCGGCGGGGAATGGATTACACACTGGGTCTTTCGCGCCACACGGGTCGGTCCTGTTCCACGTTGCTGCCGCCGGGACATCCGGTCATACAGGGTAAAATCGCGGCGCCGCGAACCGGCACCCGGACCTGGCGACTTTCTCCCTCGCCAGATTCTTCTCCGCCCTTAGCTCAGTTGGATAGAGCACTCGCCTTCTAAGCGAGCGGTCACACGTTCGAGTCGTGTAGGGCGGGCCAATCGGCCCATCTCCTCAGCAGGTATGCCATTTGCCCTACGCGGCCGACCGGCCGGCTTTCATGCCGGTAGGCCGTCCGCGAGTACCGGCCCGCCCTGTGCCGGCGTGGCATCACGATGAGGGAGACGCCAGGCATGGAACGACACGCGGCTGCGCGCCGGACGGAAGCTCGCCTGGAGCACTGGTTCGCCGAACGCGGATGGAAGTCGGCGCCCTTCCAGCGCGAGACCTGGCATCGCTACCTGGACGGCGAGTCGGGCCTGCTGCACACGCCCACGGGCAGTGGGAAGACCCTGGCTGCCTTCGGCGGCCCCTTGCTGGAAGCGCTGGCCGATACGCCTACCGATACGCCTACCGATACGCCTACCGATGCGGCCGCCGAGGCGCCCGCCAACAGGCCTGAAACGCGGCCGGCCTCCGGCGACGGCCCCAAGGTGTTGTGGGTCACGCCACTTCGCGCGCTGGCCGCCGACACGGCGCGGGCCCTGACCGAAATCACCCAGGCCGTGCAGCTGCCGTGGACCGTGGCGCTGCGCACCGGCGACGCCAGCGCGCGCGATAAGCGCCTGGCGCGGCAGGGCAAGGCGGACGTCCTGATCATCACGCCCGAGTCGCTGGCCCTGTTGCTGTCGTACGCGGACACCGCCCCGCGTTTCCGGAGCTTGCGCTGCATCGTGGTGGACGAATGGCATGAATTGCTGGGAAACAAGCGCGGGGTGCTGCTGCAGCTGTGCGTGGCGCGCCTGCGCCGCCTGTCGCCGGGCGTGCGCATCTGGGGCCTGTCCGCCACCCTGGGCAACCTGGACGAAGCGCGCGCCGTGCTGTTGCCGCATGCGCCGCCCAGCGCGCTGGTGGCGGGCGCGCGCCCGCGCCGCATTCGCATTTCCACGCTGTTGCCGCCGCGCGATGGCGCCTTGCCCTGGGCCGGTTATCTCGGTCTGTCGCAGTTGCCGCGGGTGTTCAAGCGCCTGTTCGACGTGCGCGCCAGCCTGCTGTTCACCAACACGCGCGCGCAGGCCGAACTGTGGCACCGGGCATTGGAGTCCATCTGGCCGGAAGATCCGTCCACGCTGGCCCTGCATCACGGTTCGCTGGACGCGCGCCTGCGGGCCGGCACCGAGCAGGGCCTGCGCGAAGGCCGCATCCGCTGCGTGGTGGCGACCTCAAGCCTGGACCTGGGCGTGGATTTCCCGGCGGTGGACCAGGTCCTGCAGATCGGCAGTCCCAAGGGCGTCGCAAGGCTGATGCAGCGCGCCGGCCGGGCCCGGCACCGGCCGGGCGAATCCGGCCAGGTGGTCTGCGTGCCCGCGCAGACGCTGGACCTGATCGAGTATGCCGCCGCCCGCCAGGCGATCGAACGCGGCGAAATCGAGTCGCGTCCGCCGCCGCGCGGCAGCCTGGACGTGCTGGCGCAACATGCCGTGACGCTGGCCCTGGGCGGTGGCTTCGAGGCCGAGGACCTGTATCGTGAAGTCCGCGCCACGCATGCCTATGCCGACCTGGATGCCGCCACCTGGCAGGCCGTGCTGGATTTCATCGTGCAGGGCGGCCGGGCCCTGGGCAGTTATCCGGAGTTTCGCCGTGTCGACATCGACGAGGATGGCGCCTACCGCGTACACGATCGCCGCATCGCGCTGCGCCATCGGCTGTCCATCGGCACCATCACGGCCGACGGCGCCGTCGCCGTCAAGTATCTGCGTGGCGGCAGCCTGGGCTCGGTGGAAGAAGGCTTCCTGGCGCGGCTGCGTCCCGGCGACCGCTTCCAGTTCGCCGGCCGCACGCTGCAGCTCGCCCGGCTGGAAGGCATGACCGCGTACGTGCGGCGGGCCAAGGGCGGCGATGGCCCCGTGGCGACGTGGCTGGGTGGGCGCATGCCGCTGTCCACGCAGCTCGCGCACGAGGTGGAAGCCTTGTATGGACAGGCCGGAGAGGAGAGCGAAGAAAAGACCGAAGAACTGGACGAAGAAGAGGCCGAGAACAAGGCCGAAAACAAGGCCGAACCCGCCGCGCCGGAAATGCGCGCCGCCGAACCCTTGCTGCGCATCCTGCGCCATATCGGCGCGCTGCCCGGGCCTGGCCGCCTGGTGGCCGAGCAGGTGGGCACGCGGCGCGGCATGCATCTTTTTCTCTATCCCTTCGCCGGCCGCTTCGTGCACGAAGGCCTGGCGGCGATGATGGCGCTGCGATGGGGCCGGCTGCACGCGAACACCTTCTCCTACACGGTCAACGACTACGGCCTGATGCTGACGCTGGCCGAACCGGCGGAACTGGACGAGGCCCTGTTGCGGCGCCTGCTGCGTGTCGAAGGCATGGAAGCCGACCTGAGCGAAGGCGTGAACCTGGGCGAGCTGGCGCGCCGGCAGTTCCGCGAAATCGCCCGCGTCGCCGGCCTGCTGACGCCGTCGTTCCCTGGCAGGGAGCTGCGTTCGCTGCGCCAGGTCCAGGCGTCCAGCGGGCTGCTCTACGACGTGCTGCGGCGCTACGATCCGGACCATCTGCTGCTGGCGCAGGCCGAGCGCGAGGTCTTCGACATCCAGCTGGAAGCCCCCCGGCTGCAGGCCGCCCTGCGCGATTGCGAGAATCGCACCCTGGTGCTGCGGAATACGGGCGCGTTCAGTCCGCTGTCCTTCCCCTTGTGGATGGAGAGCCTGCGCGGCCAGCTCAGTACCGAAACCTGGCAGGCGCGCGTCAAGCGCGCGGCCGCGCAACTGGAGAAGCGCTATGAACGCGTCACCCGGGCAAGCATCGCCTGACGACGGCCATGCCCTGACGCTGGCGGGCGAAGCGGTCGTCCTGATGGGCGCGCGGGCCCTGCATTGGCCCGCGCGGCGGCGCCTCATCATCGCGGATCTGCACCTGGGCAAGGGGAATGTGTTCCGCCAGGCCGGCATCGCCGTGCCAAGCGGCGCCACGGGCGACGATCTGCTGCGGCTCACGCGGCTGCTCGCACGCGTGGATGCGCGCGAATTGTGGATCGTCGGCGACGTGCTGCACGGACCGGCCTCGCACGCCGCCTGGCGTGACGCCTGGGCGCGATTTCGCCAGGCTCATGCGGGCGTGGACATCGCGGCGGTCATCGGCAACCACGACCGGGCCCTGGGCGGCGCCGAACTGGATATACGCCAGCTGGGCGACGCCCATGCCGATGGCCCTTTCCTGTTCCGGCATCTGCCCGACCGCGATGCCCGCGGTCGCCACGTGATCGCCGGACACGTGCATCCCAAGGCGCGCGTGCCGGGCGTACCGCGCGCGTGGCCGGCGTTCTGGCTACGTGAGGGCGTGACGGTATTGCCGGCGTTTTCCGAATTTACCGGCGGCCACGCCCTGGACGCCGGGCAAGGGCAGGCGCTGGTCGCCTGCGTGGAAGGACATGCTCTGCCGTTGGGGCTGGACGCCCCCCGTGCGCCCCCCGCTCCTGCTGCTGGGCATGCCCCTTGCTGAACTGTAAACATGCGCCAATTCCGGCGTTCTTTGTAAGGAGCAGAGCGATGAACAAGGACCAAGTGAAGGGTGTTGCCGAACAAGTGAAGGGCAAGGTCAACGAGACGGTCGGCAAGGCGACCGGCAACAAGAGCCAGGAACTGAAGGGCGACGTCCAGCAAGGCCTGGGCAAGGCCCAGAAGGCGGCCGGCGACGTGCGCGAAGACATCAAGAAGAACGATCAGCCCTAAGGGCACGCCCTAAGGGCACGCGCCGCGGCCTCGCAGCCGCCCTTTTTGCGTGAGCTCAGGACTGGAGCTCAGTGCTCGGGCTCAGGACTTGGCCGGCTCCTCGTCGACCAGCTTCTCTTCCAACGTTTCCAGAACGCGCCCCGTCTGCCCCTTGGTTTGCAGGGTGAACAGGAGCAGCGAGCGGCCCGTGACCTGGTAGACATCGCCCGATCCGAAGCTGGGCAGCTCGGTCCGCACGGGCGCGTTGGTATCGATCATGCAGGTCCACTGGTCGCTGCCCGGGATTTCCGGCACGGTGAAATCGACGACATCGTGGTGTGCGTTGAGCACCAGCATCAAGGTGGCGTCGGAGGCGGGGCGGCGGATCCCGGTAGCGCGCGCGCGGCCGTCGATGATCAGGCCGAAGCACCGCATGCCGGGATCCGACCATTGGTCGTCGGCGATATCCACGCCGGCGGGGCTGATCCAACGCACGTCGGATACGTCCAGCTCTTCGTGGTAATCGCCCGTCAGGAAACGGCCGCGCCGCAACACCGGCAGGGTGTGCCGCAGCGTGGTCAGCTTGCGCGTGAACTCCATCAGCGCCTGGCCTTCCTCGTCGATATTCCAGTTGACCCAGCTGATCTCGTTGTCCTGGCAATAGGCATTGTTGTTGCCATTCTGGGTGCGGCCGAATTCATCGCCCGCCACGACCATGGGCGTGCCCTGGGAAAACAGCAGCGTCGCCAGCATGTTGCGCTTCTGCCGTTCGCGCAGCGTACGGATGTCCGGATCGTCCGTCGGGCCTTCCGCGCCGCAGTTCCAGGAACGGTTGTCCGAATGGCCGTCGCGGTTGTCTTCCCCGTTGGCGTCGTTGTGCTTGTCGTTGTAGGAAACCAGGTCGTGCAGGGTGAAGCCGTCGTGGGCGGTGATGAAGTTCACGCTGGCCCACGGACGCCGCCCGTTGTGGTTGAACTTGTCGCCGGATGCGGTCAGGCAGGAAGCCAGGTCCGCCACCATGCCTTCGTCGCCCTTCCAGTAGGCGCGCACGCAATCGCGGAAACGATCGTTCCACTCCGCCCAGCCCGGCGGGAAGTTGCCGACCTGGTAGCCGCCCGGCCCGCAATCCCAGGGTTCGGCGATCAGCTTGACGCTGGACAGGATGGGGTCCTGGCGGCAAGCCTTCAGGAAACCGCTTTCATAGTCGAAGCCGCCTGGCTCGCGTGCCAGGATGGTCGCCAGGTCGAAGCGGAATCCGTCGACGTTCATCTCGGTGACCCAGTAGCGCAGGCTGTCCATCACCATCTGCAGCACGCGCGGGTGCGACAGGTTCAAGGTGTTGCCCGTGCCGGTGTCGTTGATGTAGTAGCGCTTCTGGTCGGGCAGCAGCCGGTAGTATGAGGCGTTGTCGATGCCGCGGAAGGACAGGGTGGCGCCCAGCTCGCTGCCCTCGGCCGTATGGTTGTAGACCACGTCCAGGATGACTTCCAGGTTCGCTTCGTGGAAGCGGTCTATCATCTGTTTCAGTTCGGTGATGTCGCTGGGGCCGCGCGCGAAGTAGCGCGGGTCGGGCGCGAAAAAGCCGATGGTGTTGTAGCCCCAGTAGTTCGTCAGGCCCTTGTCCAGCAGGTGGCTGTCGTTGACGAAGGCATGGATGGGCAGCAGTTCCACCGACGTGACGCCCAGCGACTTGATGTGGTCGATCACCGCCTTCTGGCCCAGTCCCTCGAAGGTCCCGCGCATCGATTCGGGCACGGCGGGATGCAGCTTGGTGTAGCCCCGCACATGGGTCTCGTAGAAAATCGTTTCTTCCCACGGCACGCGGACCTTGCTCGGATGCTCCCAGCTGAAGCGCTGGTCCACCACCTGGCATTTGGGCATGAACGGCGCGCTGTCCCTTTCGTCGAAGCCCAGGTCGCCTTCTTCGCTGCCGATGGTGTAGCCGAAGACGGCCGGGTCCCACTTGAGTTCGCCCACATACGCCTTGGCGTACGGATCGAGCAACAGCTTGTTGTGATTGAAGCGATGGCCGTTTTCGGGGTCGTAAGGGCCGTACACGCGATAGCCGTAGACCGCGCCGGGCTCCAGGCCCCGCACGTGCACATGCCAGACCTCGTCGGTGAATTCGGGGAGTTCGATACGTTCGATTTCTTTCTGGCCCGTGGGGTCGAACAGGCAGACTTCGACCCGGGTGGCGTGCGCTGAAAACAGGGCGAAATTCACGCCTTCGCCGTCCCAGGTGGCGCCCAGGGGGAATGGCGAGCCTTCGGTGATACGTGGCTGGTGGGTCATGGTAACGCTCCGGGGGAATTGATGGCCGCGTATGGAAGAGCAAACGGCGCGATAAGGAAGCAAGCGACATGCCCGGCGCGGGAATGCGGATTGCCGGCGGTCGTGTCGGCATCATGACGGCAAATGGAGGCTGCGATGAACACCCTGAAAGACACCGTGCAAGGCCTGGCGATGGAGCTGGGCGTCGAATCCCCGATGGATGCCAAGCAGGTGGACGACGGCGCGCCGGCGGCGCACCAGTTCGCCCTGTCGGCCACGGCGGGCCGCATCTACATCCAGAACGCCGCCGGGAAAGTGATCGAGGTCGGCGACCTGCTGGAAGAACAGGGCCGTTACAGCTACCGGCTGGACCAGGGCGCCGTCGTCGGCCGCGACCTGCCGGACCTGGGTAGCGCGCTCAAGCATCTGGCCGGCCAGCTGACGTTCCTGTACGTGGACGGCCTGTTCCGGCAATTGCCCGACAGCGCGGCCGAGGCGTCCAGCCATTCCATGTCGGCCGCGCCGGTCTTCGTCACCCTGGCCGACGGCACGGACGAACTGCGCGGGCCCGGCGGGACGGAGACAACCGGCCGTTGAGCCGCGCCGCTGGCCGGCGCGGGCGGGGGCGTCAGGCAGGCGCGGGCCGCCTGGCCCGCGGACTTCTGGCGTCGGCCTCTTCCTGGCGCGCTTCGCGCACCAGCCTGGGGTAGACAGTCTTTGCCCCCGCCAGGAAGTTTTCCACCGCGTAGCGCACCTTGTCGTCGAACGACACTTCCATGGGCGACTGGTAGATGGTTTCGCGGATGGCGGTATAGAACAGGCCATCGTGCAGCGTCCAGTAGAACTCGATCTCCTGTTCCGTCACCGGCCCGTCATCCGCGACGCCGCAGTGATGGCGCAGTTCCTGGCAGCAGGGCGCGAGCAGGTCCTTCTTGATCAACTGCAGGTAGCGGCGGTTCAGCCCGCTGCTTTCCAGGCCGGCGAACATATAGATGCGTATCCATTCGGGCTGGTAGGTCGCCCGCGCGTATTCTCGGTAGAAACGCACCAGTCTGTCCTGCAGCGGCATCGTCCGATCGCGCAGCAGCGCGACCCATTGCGGCTGCCAGCGTCCCATGAAGACGTGCAGGTAGACCTGGTCGATCAGGTCCTGCTTGGATTTGAAATACCGGTACAGCAGCGGCTGCGTGATGCCCAGGCGCTGGGAGAGCTCGCGCGTGTGCCCGGCAAAGCCTTTCTCGGAAAAATAGCGGATGGCGCCGTGCAGGATCTGCTGCTGGCGTTCGGCCGCGCGCAGGCGCGGTTTCTTCTCCGCCGGCGCGGTCTTGCCGGCGCGGGGAGTCGCGGTCTTGGCTGGCGTGGCGGATCGCGCCACGCGTGTGGATTTGGTCGCGGCAACCATGCTTACAGCGGATCTCCCGTGTCAGGCGTGAGGCCGGCGGACTGCACCGCGGGGATCAGGCAGAGTTCGTCATTGTCGGAGGTATCCCCCGAAATGCCGATGGAGCCGACCACATGGCCCGCCGCGTCGCGGATCAGCGCGCCGCCCGCCACGGGCGCCAGGCGGCCTTCGGAAATCGCGTTCAGCGCGGCGAAGAACACCGGCGCGCCCTGGGACCGCCGGGCCAGTTCGCGGCCGCCCAGGCCCATGCCCAGCACGCCCCAGGCCTTGGCCATGGCCAGCTGGGGCCGCATGATTCCCGAATGGTCGGCGCGTTTCAGCACCACCAGGTGCCCGCCGGCATCCATGATGGCCACCGTCAAGGGCGCGAAGCCCCGTTCGCGGCCTTGCCTGAGCGCTTCGTCCGCGATGCGGTCGGCCTGTTCCAGCAGCACATTGCTCATTCTGCGATCTCCGATTGCCGGCATGCGTCAATCCACGCGTATGCCCTTGTCCTTGATGATTTTCGCGTACTTGTCGGTCTCGGCGCGGTTGAAGCGTACCAGTTCCGCGGGGCTGGTATGCATGGCATCCACGCCCAGGTCATAGTAGAGCTTGACCAGCTTGGGATCCGTCATGGCCTTGCCGAGGGCGCGCTGGTATTCCGCGACGACCGCGGGCGGCGTGTTCGCCGGCAGGTAGACGCCCCAGGAATTCAGCGCCACCATGCCGGGCAGGCCGCTTTCGGCCACCGTCGGTACGTCGGGCAGCTGCGCCGAACGCTGCGCGCTGGTGATCGCCAGCGGCCGCAGCTTGCCGGCCTTGATGTACTGCATGACCGCCTGCGTGTCGGCGAAGATCATGTCGATCTGGCCGCCCATCAGGTCGTTGACCGCCGCCACGCCGCCCTTGTAGGGCACGTGCTGCATCTTGATGCCGGCCGCTTCGTCCAGCATTTCGCCGCTCAGGTGCGCCAGGGTGCCGGAGCCGCCCGAGCCGAAATTCAGTCCGCCCGGCTTTGCCTTGGCGGCCTGGATGACGTCGTGCAGCGTCTTGAACGGCGACTTCGGATTGACCACCAGCACCACCGGGCCGGTGGCCACCAGCGATACGGGGATGAAGTCGCGCCCCATGTCGTAGGGCAGCTTGCTCAATAAGGGATTGACCAGCGTGGGTCCCATGTTTCCCATCATGAAGGTATAGCCGTCGGCGGGTTGGCGGGCCGCGTACTCCGTGCCCAGCGACCCGGCGGCGCCCGGCTTGTTGTCGACGATCACCGGCTGTTTCCAGACATCCGCCAGCTGCTGGCCCAGGATGCGCGCCATCAGGTCGGATGCGCCTCCTGGCGGGAAAGTGACAACGAGATGCACGGGACGATCGGGGAAGGCTGCCGCGGCGGCGCTCGCCCAAAGGGCGAACAGCACTGCCGCGACCACGCGGGTCGAGATTCGGCGGTACATTCGTTGTCTCCTGGTGGTATGTATGCGGCGCCGTTCTGTGCGGGGCCTTTGCGGCTATACTATCGATCGATAAATTAGAAAGCAATCGCTAAATCTCGCAGCGGGAATATTCATGGCAAATTTCAGCAGTCCCAGCCAGGCCGGCCGTGCCGACCAGACCCTGGCCCACAACATGAAACTGTTGGCTCAGCACGAGCTGGAAGGCTTTGGCGGACTGGGCGAAGGGATCGCCATGCAGCAGACCGACGACGGTCGCCGCATCCTGTGGATGGCGCACGAGTCGGCGCCCAAGAATTTCACCGCGGTGGACGTGACCGATCCCCGGCAGCCGAAGATGGTGGTGCAGACCGACCTGCCGCACATGAAGGTGCGCTCCAATTCGCTGGATGTGTGCGGCAACCTGATGGCGGTGGCCTATCAGGTCCAATCGCCCGGCATGAAACCCGCGGGCTTCGACCTGTTCGACATCAGCGTCCCCGAACAGCCCAGGCTGATCTCGCATTTCGATTGCTCGGGTCCGTACTCGCGCGGCGTGCACGCGCTGTGGTTCGTCGACGGCAAGACCGTGCACATGGCCTCGGGCGCGCCGGACTTCCAGCCGCACGATCCCAAGGACGACCAGATCTACCGCATCGTCGACGTCAGCGATCCCGCCAAGCCGGTCGAAGCCGGCCGCTGGTGGTACCCGGGCACGCGCGTGGGCGACACCGAACCGCGTCCGCAGCGCCTGCCGGAAAAATTCGATACGGGTTTCCGCGCGCACAACACCAATGTGTTCCCCCAACGTCCCGACCGTGCCTATGTCGGGTACATCGATGGCGGCGCCTTCGTGCTGGATATTTCCGACAAGTCCAATATCAAGGTCGTGTCGAGCTGGAACCACTCGCCGCCCAACAACGGTTTCACGCATACCGTGCTGCCCTTGTTCGAGCGCGACCTCTGGATCGTCAGCGACGAGTGCGTGCAGGACGACGGCGCCGACTGGCCCAAGCTGGTGTGGGTGGTGAACGCCAAATCGGAACGCCACCCGCTGCCCATCGGCACCTTCCCGATGCCGCCCGTGGAAGCCTTCGCCAAGCGCGGCGGCCGCTTCGGCGCGCACAACCTGCATGAAAACCTGCCGCTGCCCGTTTCCTTCCAGTCGGACACCCTGATCGTCGGCACCTTCTTCAATGGCGGCGTGCGGGTCTACGACACCACGGATCCCTACCATGTGGAAGAGGTCGCCTACTTCGTGCCGGGCGCGCCCAAGCTGTCGCCGGCCGGCGCGATCCAGCTCAACGACGTCTACGTGGACGACCGGCGCATCGTGTACACCATCGACCGTTTCGCCGGTGGTTTGTACATCCTGGAGCTGACGATCTGACGGGCGGTTGCGCATGGCTTATCAACGCGATCCGCTGGCGGGCAAGCTGCCCGTCACGCTCATCACCGGGTTTCTCGGCAGCGGCAAGACCACGCTGATCCGCCGCCTGCTGACGCACCCGGACATGAACCGCGTGGCGGTCGTGATCAACGAGGTCGGCGAGATCGGCATCGACAACGACCTGGTCGTGATGTCCTCGGAAAACGTCAGCCTGCTGGCGAACGGCTGCCTGTGCTGCACCGTGCGTACCGACCTGCAGGAAACGCTGCGCGAATTGTTCGGGCAGCGCCGCGCCGGGCAGATCGCCGATTTCGATCGCGTGGTGATCGAAACGACGGGGCTGGCCGATCCGGCGCCCGTCATCCAGACATTGGCCAGCGATACGATGCTGGGCGCGCAGTATCGCCTGGACGGCGTGGTGACGCTGGTCGACGCGGTCAACGGCCCGGATCAGCTGCGCACGCAGCCGGAAGCCGTCAAGCAGGCGGCGGTGGCCGACCTGCTGGTGATCACCAAGGAAGACCTGGCGCAGCCCGCCGGCGTGCAGGCCCTGACCGCGGCCCTGCGCGACATCAACGGCAATGCGGCCATCCGCCACACGAGCATGGGCCAGATCGAGCCAGCCGAATTGACCGGGCTGGGCCTGACCAGCGCGCGGTCGCGCGAAGGCGCCTTGCGCTTCCTGGGCACCGCCTTCGACGAAGCGGGCGCCACGGGCGAGCAGGGCGGTTATCTGGGCGAGCGCGTGCCGTCCCGGCATGCCGGCATCGAGACCCTGGCCCTGCGTTTCGACGCGCCTTTCACCTGGGACGTGTTCGCCGCGGCGATGGACATGCTGATCGGCATGCGCGGCGTGGACCTGTTGCGGGTCAAGGGCATCGTCAACGTGGAAGGCAAGCCGGTGGTGGTGCAGGCGGTGCAGCACATCATGCATCCGCCCGTGACGCTGGACGCCTGGCCGACGGACGACCAGGGCTCCCGGCTGGTCTTCATCACGCGGAACATCCAGGCCGCGGCGATACGCGGGCTGTTCGAGGCGGTCGGGGCGATACGGTCCTGAGGGCCTGGAGGGCGACCGGGCGCCGCGTCGATGCCGCGCCGAGCGGCGCGCGGCACCGGGCGGTGTCACGCATCGCTACCGTTTGAGCGCGGACATCTTTTCCAGCACGTCGTACACCGCCGCCGTATCCGACTCGCCATGCCCCATGCCCATGGCGGCGTTGTACACGGGGATGCAGGCGCTGAAGAGCGGGGCGGGCACATTGGCGTCCGCCAGCGCCGCCGCGATCAGCTTCATGTCCTTCTGCCAGATCGAGACTTTCATGGTGGCTTCGTCCCACGTGCCGGCCGCCATCGCCGGTCCGCGCACCTGCAGCATGCGCGAGCCGCCCGCGCCATCGGCCAGCACCTGGACCGCCAGGTCCATGTCGATGCCCATGCGCTGCCCCATCAGCAGGGCCTCGGCCGCGGAAATATTGTGGATGGCGACCAGCAGGTTCGCCATCAGCTTCATGCGCATGCCGTTGCCGAAGGCGCCGATGGGGTAGGTGACGCGCGCAAAGCCGTCGAACACGTCCTTCATCGCCTCGATCGCCGCCACGTCGCCGCTGGCATACACGGCCAGGTCGCGCGTGACCGCCTGCGCCCCGGTGCCCGAGAGCGGACAATCCAGCAAGGTAATGCCGCGGGCGGACAGCAGATCCGCCGCCTGCTGCTTGGCGGGTATGGGCAGGGTGCTGGTCTCCGCGACGATCAGTCCGTCCTGACCGGCCGCGGCGATCTGCCGCGAGACCCCGCACAGCGCGGCTTCGCTGGGCAGGCAGAGTATCAGGCGCCGGGCGCCGCGGATGGCATCTTCGGGCGTCGACACGGCCTGGCCGCCGGCGGATTCGAGCGCGGCGCGGGCCGCGGGCAGCGGGTCGTAGCCGACGACCGTGAACCCCGCCTTGACCAGGTTCGCGGCGATCGCCGACCCCATGATGCCGATGCCCAGCACCCCCACGGTGGCGGGGCGGCCGGACGATGCTGAGAGGGATGCGGAAGATGCGTTCACGGCGTGTCCTTGTGCGTGGCGGGCTGCCTGACCGACGACCTGCCAGTTGATCTATCGATAACTTGCCAAGTATAGCGCCGGCGGGGATGCCCACGGCGGCGGATCAACCGCCCGGAACGCCTTGCGTATTCACGTACAGCGAATAGATGGAGGTGCAGGACGCCATGAACAGGCGATTCCGGTGTTTGCCGCCGAAGCACAGGTTGGCGCAGCGCTCCGGCAGGTCGATGTGGCCGATGGGCTCGCCTTCCGGCGTGAACACGCGCACGCCGTCCAGTTCGGGCGTGCCCATGCCCCAGCCGCACCACAGGTTGCCGTGGATATCGACCCGGAAGCCGTCCGGCGTGCCGGGCCCGGCGTCCACCAGGACGCGGCTGTTCGACAGCCATGCCTGGCCGGCCCCGCCGGCGCCGGACGCGACGTCGAATACGCGGATGGTGCGGGGCCGGGCGCGGGATTCGATCACGTACAGCTTGGTCTCGTCGGGAGAAAACGCCAGGCCGTTGGGACCGTTGACGTCATCCGCCACGACGTCCAGCCGCCCGCTGTCCGGATCCAGCCGGTAGACGTTGGCCGGCAGCTCCTGCTCCGCCTTTTCGCCCTGGTAATAGCCGACGATGCCGAAGGGCGGGTCGGTGAACCAGATGGAGCCATCCGACTTGACCACGACGTCGTTGGGCGAATTCAGGCGCTTGCCGGCGTACGAGTCGGCCAGGACGGTGATCCTGCCGTCGTATTCCGTGCGGGTGACGCGCCGGCCGCCGTGTTCGCAGGTAATCAGCCGGCCCTGGCGATCGCGGGTGTTGCCGTTCGCGTTGTTGGACGGGCCGCGAAACACGCCGACCTGGCCGGTGGCTTCGTCCCAGCGCATGATGCGGTCGTTCGGAATATCGCTCCAGAGCAGGTAGCGGCCGTCGCCGAACCACACCGGGCCTTCGGCCCAGCGGCTGCCGGTGGCGATACGCTCCACCGCCGCCAGCGGCAGGTGCAGCGCGTGGAATGCCGGCGTCAGGCTGCGCACGGCGGGGTCGGGATAGCGTTGCGTGGGTTCCCACATGGCGATGATGCTCCAGCTGGAGGTGTCAGGCGTACAGGCGTGCCGGGTTGTCGGTCAGCAGCGCGCGCGCGGTGGCGGCGTCGCCGCAGGCGCGACGCGCCAGGTCCAGCAGCGCGGCATCGTCCGGCTGCGCGTACTTGATGTTCACATGGGGAAAGTCGGTGCCCCACAGCACGCGGTCCGGCGCGGCCGCGATCAGCGCGCGCATCTGTTCGATGGCCAGTTCCGGCTGGCCTTGAGTGACGCGGTCCGCGCCGGAAACCTTCACCCACACCTGCGGCGATTCCAGCCAGCGCAGCAGCGCCTGCCCGGCCTCGCTACGCAGGCCGCCGTCCGCGGGCAGCCGCGCCATATGGTCGACGACCACGGGCACGCCGCAACCGTCCAGCGCTTCCAGTACGGCGATGGTGTCTTCCGGGCCGGCGTGGACCAGCACATGCCAGCCATAACCGGCCACGCGTGCGATGGCGGCGCGCATGCGCCCGGCGTCGATGTTCGCCGCGCCGCCGCCCAGATGCGCCAGCACGTTGAAGCGGATGCCGCGCACGCCCGCACCATGCATGTCGCGCAGCGTGGTCTCCGGCACATCGGGGTCGATGATGACGATGCCCCGGTAGGCGCCCTGGCTGGCCGCCAGCGCGCCCAGCAGCGCCGAGTGGTCGCCGCCGTAGTTCGCCCCGTGGACGATGACGCCGCGCGTCACGCCCATCCGGGCATGCAGGGCGCGCGTCGCGTCGAAGGGCGCTTCCTCCGGGCGGTAGGAAGGATTCGGCGGCAGGGGATACCGGTCCCACGGGCCGAAGACATGGAAGTGCGTGTCCCAGATATCGTCGCCGCTGGCGGCGCCCTTTGCGCGGGCCGCCGCGCCCGCCTGGGTATCCGGTGTGCTGATTGGTTCTGCCATGGCCAGTCGCTTTTCGTCCGTCAGGGTCAATCGCAGCGCACGCTCATGCCACCGTCGACCACGATTTCGGTGCCGGTGACGAAGCGGGCTTCGTCGGAAGCCAGGAACAGCGCCGCATTGGCGGTGTCGCGTCCATCGCCCATGAAGTTCAGGGGAATGCGCGACTGGCGCTGCTGAAGCAGGGCATCGACGTTGCCGCCGGCGCGCTGCCCCGCCAGGCGCACTTCCACCATGGGCGTATGCATCTGCCCCGGAATGACGGTGTTCACGCGGATGTTCTTCTTGGCGTACTCCACCGCGACGACTTTGGAAAACTGGATCACCCCGGCCTTGGCGGACGCGTAGCCGACCTGGGCGGAGCCCGTCCAGCGTATGCCCGACGTGGACGCCGTGTTGACGATGGCGCCGCCGCCCTGCGCTTCCATGACGGGCAGCACGTGCTTGCAGGTCAGGAACACGCTCTTCAGGTTGAAGGCGATCTGCGCGTCCCAGGTCTCTTCCGACAGCGTGACGGGGCCGCCCTTGGCCGAGCCGCCGACATTGTTCACCAGGATGTCGACCCGGCCGTATTGTTTGCGGCAGGCGTCCACCATCGCCGCGACTTCGTCGTCCCTGGTGACGTCGCAGGTCCACGCGGTGACGTCGCCGCCGTCGGCGCGGATCAGGTCCAGCGTTTCGGTCATGGCGTCCGCGTTCTTGTCCACCGCGAAGATGCGCGCGCCTTCCTGCGCGAAGCGCACCGCGACCGCGCGGCCGTTACCCCAGCCCGGACCGACGCATCCCGCGCCGACCACGATCGCCACCTTGTCTTGCAGTCTTCCCGTCATGCCGAGTCTCCCGATGGTCAGCTTATTTGTCAGCAGGGTTCTTGTGCGAGCCCATTTCGATGGGCTCGCCTTCCGGCGGCATGATCTCGAACACGTTCAAGGTCATGGACACCAGCGAGTAATAGCCCGCGATGCCGACCAGGTCGATGATGCCGGCTTCGCCCAGCACCATGGTGGCCTTTTCATAGAGGGCGTCGGGAATATGGCGCTTTTCATGCAGCGCGGTCAGGAATTCGTGCACCAGTCTTTCGTCGTCATGGACGTAGGGAATGGGCTGGTCGTCGCGCAGCGCGTCGATCATGGTCTCTGCCAGGCCGGCCTTCAGGCCCATCTGCTTGTGGGCCCACCATTCGAATTCGGAGCGCCAGTGCCGGGCCAGGATCAGGATGGCCCATTCGGAAAGGCGGGGCGTCAGGCTGGTCTCGTAGCGGCAGTAGCGGCCCAGCGCCTGCGCGGGCTCGGCCAGCGCGGGGCGGTGCAGCCAGACGGCCAGCGGGCCGCGCACGCGGCCGCGCGGGCCGCTGGCGATCAGATCGTGGATGCGCTGTTGCTCGGCATTCATCTGGCCGGGTTGCAGCGGTTGTATGCGTGCCATGCGGGTCTCCGTTCGTTGTCTTGCCGTCGCCGGGCGACGTTATCGGGCTGGAATTCTGGGCGGCGGGGCCCGTGCGGTCCAATATATTTTTCGGAAGGCATTGATTCCCAAATGGAATCACCCGCCATCCGTGCCGTGTCCGCCTGCCAGCATACATCGCCGTGGATCAGCATGAAGCGGCCGCGCGGAGCGGTCGGGCGAAACGGTCGTACAAAGCTGTCGCGCGAAGCAGCCCGGTTTGAAACCGGCGCCGCCTGCTCTGCAGGGCGCCACCTTACGACGGCATGACGCTTGCGACGTCCGCGAAGTGCCCATCGCTGCGGGATGGCGCGTGGCTAACTATCACAGGTATCCAGGGAGACTGTCATGGCACTTATCGTGGCCGCACGGTTCACCACCTTCGAACAGGCCCAGGGCGCCGCAAGAGCATTGTTCGCCCAGGGCTTCGCCGAAGACGACGTGCATATTTTTTACGTGAATATGGCGGGTTCGCATGCCCGTTATCCGATAGGCGGGGATCGGGACGTCGATCCCGATATGGAAGGCACATCCTATGGCCTGCTCCTGGGCGGCGCCGGACTGGCGCTGGTCGGCGCGGTCGTTGGGGGCCTGATCGGCGGCGCGTTCCAACTTGCGCCGCTGGGTGTGCTGGCGGTGGCGGCGGTGGGCGCGTACATCGGCTCCCTGATGGGCGCGATGTGGGTGTCCGGGCGCCGCAAGCCCGGTGTTTCACGCAACCGCGGCGCGCCCGCCGATCACCCGGAAAACCGGCATGCGGGCGTGCTGCTGGCATTGCACACCGATATCTCGCGCGAAGCCGAGGCCTGCAAGCTCTTGCGGGATGCCGGCGGCGTGGACGTGGAGCGCGCGCAGGGCCGCTGGCAGGAAGGCCGATGGGTGGACTTCGATCCGCTGAAACCGCCGGAGCGCGAACCCGAACATATGCTGCGCGGGGCGGCCCCTGCCGTGCCTCCTGGCGGACAGGTCAATCCGCGTTAATGCCCGGCAGGGCGCCGGCTGAACATGGGAGAGGACAGGCCATGGCGAAATACCAGAACTTCGAGATCGAGATGACGGTCGTGCCGGATGCGGCTGGCCAGTACGAGGCCGCGTTCGAACTGCGGCGGGCGGGCGACGGCGATCGCGCCGGCAAGGCCGGCGACGCGGATCGCGGCCGCTACCAGTTTCCGCCGGTGGGTAGCTACATGACGCCCGATGATGCGCGCGAGCAGACGGAGGCCTGGGCGCATAAGTGGATAGACGCCAATTTCGGCAAGTAGCGCCGGTGCCCGGCCGGCGCTGATGCCGCACTCACTTACTCAGGCGGGCTCGACCGGTTCGGGCGGCTTCGCGTAGCCGTGCTGATAGTGGTGGCTGAAGGTCTTCAGCGCGTGCAGCGCCTTGACGGGATCATGCCCCGGCTTGACCACGAAGCTGTCGAAGCCGCAGCGCGCCTGGTAGTGGATCGTATCGATCAGCACGTCGCCCACGGCGCGGAGTTCGCCTTGCCAGCCGTGATGGGTGCGCAGGATCTGGGCGATGGAATAACCGCGGCCGTCCGTGTACAGCGGGAAGTTCACCGCGATATAGGCGATGCCGGTCGGGTCCAGGGTGCGTGCGCCGTCTTCCAGCAGATCCGCCGGTTCGGCGTCCGGTTCCAGCAGGATGGCGACCGGGTGGCGGCGCGCGCGCAGCGTGTCCCGTGCCTTCACCCAGGTGGAAAGCGGCACGATCCAATCCGGTTCGTCCGGCGGGGTGGAGGTGGCGTCGTCCGTCTCGCCGGGCTCGTACCGTTGCGAGGTATCCGCCTGCAGGCGGCCACTGCGGATCAGGTTGTCGGGGGAGGTCTGGTCAGGCATGGGTGGCCTCTCCGGTCGTCTGGCTCTTGGCGGCGCCGTAGACATCGGCCTTGAAGGGATCGATGCCCACGCGGCCGACCACGTCGACGAAGCGTTCTTCTTCGCTGTCGCGCAGGCGCAGGTAGGTGTGGATCAGGGTTTCGACCACGCCGGGTACTTCATCGCGGGCGAACGAGGGGCCGATGATGCGGCCGATGGCGGCGCCGCCGGCGCGCAGCGGATCGACGTCATTCAGGTTGTCGCCGGCGCCGTTCTGGCGCCCGCCTATCGTCACCTGGTACCACTCCTCGCCGGCCTTGTCGACGCCCAGGATGCCGATGTGCCCCACGTGGTGGTGCCCGCAGGCGTTGATGCAGCCCGAGATGTTCAGATCGAGTTCGCCGATTTCGAACAGGTAGTCCAGGTCGTCGAAGCGGCGCTGGATGGCGTCGGCCACGGGGATGGACACCGCGTTGGCCAGGGCGCAGAAGTCGCCCCCCGGACAGGCGATGATGTTGGTCAGCAGCCCGATGTTGGGCGTGGCCAGCTTCAGCGGCTTGAGCGCGTTCCACAGCTCGTACAGGCGGCTGCGGCGCACGTCGGCCAGGATCAGGTTCTGTTCGTGCGAAACGCGCATTTCACCGAACGAATAATCGTCGGCCAGCGCCGCGATGGCGTCCATCTGGTCGGCGGTCACGTCGCCGGGCGGCGTGCCGGTGGGCTTGAGCGACAGCGTCACCGACGCATAGCCGGCGACACGATGCGAGCGCACGTTCTTGCGCAGCCAGCGGCCGAAGGCCGGGTCCGCGGCCGCCAGCGTGTCGGTGGGATCGTGATCCTGCGCGGCCGCGGCGTCGTAGGCCGGCCAGGTGAAGCGGTCGGCGATCCTGTCCAGGTCGGCTTGCTTCAGCTTGTTGGGACCGTCCTTCAGATAGGCCCATTCCTGCTCGACCTGCTGGGCGAAGACTTCGGGCGTCAGGTCCTTGACCAGGATCTTGATGCGCGCCTTGTACTTGTTGTCGCGCCGGCCATGCAGGTTGTAGACGCGCAGGACGGCCTGCAGGTAGGTCAGCAGGTCGTACCAGGCGACGAAGGGGCTGATCTGCTTGCCGACGATGGGGGTGCGACCCATGCCGCCGCCCACCCAGACGCGGAAGCCGACCACGCCGTCCTGCTGCAACGCCTGCAGGCCGATATCGTGCACGCCCACGGCCGCGCGGTCTTCATGCGCGCCGCTGACGGCGATCTTGAATTTGCGCGGCAGGAAGGCGAATTCCGGGTGCAGCATCGACCATTGGCGGATGATCTCGCACCACACCAGCGGGTTGGTCACTTCATCCGGCGCGACGCCGGCGAAATGATCGGTGGTGGTGTTGCGGATGCAGTTGCCGCTGGTCTGGATGGCATGCATCTGCACCGTGGCCAGTTCGGCCAGGATGTCGGGCACGTCTTCCAGCTTGGGCCAGTTGAACTGCATGTTCTGCCGCGTGCTGAAATGCCCATAGCCGCGATCGTAGGTGCGGGCGATGTGGCCCAGCATGCGCAGCTGGCGGGAGGTCAGCATGCCGTAGGGGATCGCGACGCGCAGCATGGGCGCATGGCGCTGGATATACAGGCCATTCTGCAGCCGCAGCGTGCGGAAGTCGTCCTCCGACAGCTGGCCGGCCAGGAAGCGTTGCGTCTGGTCGCGGAACTGCGCGACGCGCTCTTCGACCAGTTGCTGGTCTATGGGGTCATACACGTACATGTCTGTGCGCCTCGGTACGCACGCCAAGCATGGGTGCGGCGGCCTGGGGAAATGGCCGGAAAACGCCATCGTAGCCCGGAAGCAGGGTACCTGTCCCCGCTATTGACCTGAGGTTATTTGCTTAGAAAATCCGCTCATTAAGAGGCTGTCGCGGCCCTTTATGCGTGGCCAAAGAAAAACCCGCCTTGCGGCGGGTTTTCGCATGCGACGCACCGCTTCGAAAGCACGCTACTTTTAATGCATGCTTTTAAAGCTGGCTTCCGAAGTGACCGCGGCCTGGGCCGCCGACTTCAGAACTGGCGCGGAATTACTGCGCGGCGTCTTTCAGCTTCTTCAGCGGGCGGACCTTCACCTTGACCGAAGCGGGCTTGGCGGCGAACCAGCGCTCTTCACCGGAGAACGGATCCTTGCCGAAACGCTTGGGCTTGGCGGGGACCTTTTGCACGGTGACCTTGAACAGGCCGGGCATCGTGAATTCGCCGGAGCCCTTCTTGTTCACGGAAGCCAGGACAGCGCCTTCCAGGCTGGCCAGCACGGCCTTGACCGATTTGGCTTCGACGCCGCTCTGTTCGACCACGTGGGCGACCAGTTGGCTTTTGTTCAGCGCGCTCTTCAGCGCGGCTACGGGCGCGGCGGCCTTTTTGGCCGGAGCGGACTTGGTCACAGCGGCCTTCTTGGCCACGGCTTTTTTGGCCGGGGCTTTCTTGGCAGCAGTCGTGGAGGCTTTCTTTGCAGGAGCTTTAGCTTTAGTGGCCATGGTCGAAAGAATGGTTGGGTTGAAATAGCAAGGCTCAAGCCGTACGCCTGGCGACGGCTGAACGCGATGATACGTTATGCGTAGGCGTTATGTACACGATTTGGCGTGTATTGCGCGCGAAAAAGCCCTGTAGAGGCGCTACAACAACGGTTATGCGCCTTCGGAGCCCTGAAAAAAGGGGGTTTTGTGGAGGTCGCGCGTGCCGGGCCCGTTGAAATCTCAGGCCGCCAGGGTCAGCGAGGCATGGCGTGGAGCGGATTCGATCAGCGCGACGGCCTGGCCGATGACGATCACGGCGGGGCTGGCCATGCCGGCTTCAGCGATGTCGGCCGCCATGCGATCCAGCCGTGTGACGAGATGGCGTTGCTCCGGACATGAAACGCGTTGCGCCACGGCGACCGGCATATCCGCCGCGAAACCGGCTTCGCGCAACTCCTGCGCCAGCGTGCCGGCGTCGCGCATGCCCATGTAGCAGACCAGCGTCAGGCCGCTGGCGGCCAGCGCGCGCCAGTCGGGACGGCTGTCGTCCATGGTGTGCGCGGTCACCAGCGCGACGCCGCGGCTGATGCCGCGGTGGGTCAACGGCAAGCCCAGCGCGGCGCCCACCGCGAGTCCCGCGGTGATGCCGCCCACCGCTTCGGCCGCGATGCCGCGCGCCGCCAGCCACTGCATTTCCTCGCCGCCGCGGCCGAAGATAAAGGGATCGCCGCCCTTGACGCGCGCCACCGTCCTGCCTTGGCGGGCGTGGCGCGCCATCAGGCGCAGGATGAAATCCTGTGGCGTCGAGCGGCAGCCGCCACGCTTGCCGACGTTGACGATACGCGCGCCAGGGGCGGCGAGCGCGCGGATGCCGGGGCCGACCAGATCGTCGACCAGCCAGACGTCGGCCTGCCGCAGGATGCGCGCGGCCTTGACGGTCAGCAGGTCGGGGTCGCCGGGGCCCGCGCCGACCAGCCAGACCTTGCCGCTGGATTTGCCGTTGGATTTGCCGTGGCATCCGCCTTCGGATTCGCTGCCGCATTCGCCGTGGCGTCCGCCATCAAGTGGGGCAGCGGGTTTGGAATCGGGTCGGCCAGTCAGGCGCGGCGTGCCGCCGAGGTCGTTCATCGTCAGGCTCCCAAAGCGACGTGCGCCCGCGCCACCATGCGGGCGACTTCCGGGCCGCAGGAGCCGCAGCCCGTCCCGCAGCGCAAGGTGCGGCGCAGGCCATCGGCATCGAGTCCGGCGGCGATGCCGGCATGGATGGCGCGATCCGTGACCCCATGGCAGACGCAGACCGTGCGCGCCCGCGCGACCGGGGCCGTGCGTCCCATCAGCAATTGCGCCGCGCTGGCGGGCGCCGCGCCGCCGTCCGCCCATGCCGATACGGTGTCGACGATGCGCGTGTCGCCGGCCAGCAGGAAGGCTGCCGGCCTGCCGTCGCGCAAGGCAATACGCCGCACGATGCCGCGATGCGGGTCGTCATAGCAGGCGTGCGGCTGCTCCAGCGCCAGGGCCGCGCACAGGGCGTCCAGCACGTCGATATCCGGTGCGTGCGCCGCGGCCAGCACGATGCGGACGCCGCCACCGCCCAGCGCGGTCGGCAGTATCGCGGCATAGGGGAAGCGCCGCAGCCACGGCGCCAGGTCCCGGCGCAGCGCCGCCGCATCGCCGCCTATCCATCCCGCCGCCTGCCAGGCAAGGTCCGCGGGCCGCACGGCGATGGCGCTATGTTTCAGTTCGGGCTGCCTGGACACGGGGTCGCGCGCGGGATTGCTCAGGGCGTTCACGCCGTCGCCGGCAATGAAGGCGCTGCCCCAATGCATGGGCATGAAGGCCTGGCCGGGCTGCAAGCCGTCGTCGGCGCGTACGGGCATGTGCAGCTGTCCGCGTCGGGAGGCGATATGCGCCAGGGCGCCTTCCGCGAGTCCGGCGGCGGCCATATCGGCCGGATGCATGGACAGCCAGGGTTCCTCCACATGCCGCGTCAGGGCCGGCGACAGCGCGGTGCGCGCCATCGTGTGCCAGTGGTCGCGCAAGCGGCCGGTGGTCAGCCGCAGCGGGAAATCCGGCGAGACGGGTTCGGCGACGGGGGTATGGGGCACATCGAGAAAGCGGGCGCGGCCGTTGGGCGTGGCGAAACGTCCGTCGACGTAGAGCCGTGCGCGCGCCGCGGCATCGCCGCCGGGCCGATCGGGCTGGTCGGGCGGGTAGGGCCATTGCTGCGGGCCGTCGCGCTCCAGTACCGCGTAGTCCAGGGCGCTGTAGTCCAGGTCCCTGCCCGCGGTCGTGCGCGCATGTTCCGCGAACACCTCGCTTTCGCCGGCATAGGAGAAAAGCCGCGCCTTGCCGGGTGCGATGCGGCGGGCCAGGCGCGTGGCGACGTCCGCGGCCAGGCGCCAATCGGGCCGGGCGTCGCCGGGCGGCGCGATCGCGGCGCGCACGCGGCTGATGCGCCGTTCGGAGTTGGTCGTCGTGCCGTCCTTCTCCGGCCAGGTGGCGGCGGGCAGCACCAGATCGGCATAGGCCAGCGTTTCGGTGCCGGCATAGGCATCCTGCACGATGACGAACTCGGCTTTCTCCAGCGCCGCGCGCACGCGTGCCTGGTCCGGCATCGATTGCGCGGGGTTGGTCGCGACGATCCACAAGGCCTTCACGCGGCCTTCCAGCACGGCGTCGAACATCTCCACGGCGGGCAGGCCGGGCGTCGCGGGCAGGCTGTCCACGCCCCACAGCGCCGCGACTTCCGCGCGATCGGCGGCGTTGCCGGGGTCGCGATGGCCGGGCAGCAGCGTCGCCATGCCGCCGGCCTCGCGGCCGCCCATGGCGTTGGGCTGGCCGGTCAGCGAAAACGGACCGGCGCCGGGCTTGCCGATCTGGCCGGTGGCCAGATGCAGATGGATCAGGGCGGCATTCTTGGCCGTGCCGCTGCTGGATTGGTTCAGGCCCATGGTGTACAGCGACAGCGTCGCGGGTGACCGCGCGAACCAGCGGGCGGCCTGCACGATGTCGGCGGCCGGCACGCCGCAGATGTCCTGCGCCGCCTCCGGCGTGAAGTCGGCGATCCGGCGTTCCAGGGCCGCATAGCCTTCCGTGTGCCGCTCGATATAGCCGCGGTCGATCAGCGATTCGGCCGTCATGACGCGCAGCATGGCATGGAACAGGGCGACATCCGTGCCCGGCAGGATGGGCAGGTGCAGATCGGCGGCGGCGGCGGTGTCGGTGCGGCGCGGATCGGCCACGATCACCCGCATGTGCGGACGCGCCTGGCGCGCCGCTTCCAGGCGGCGAAACAGAACGGGGTGCGCGTACGCCACGTTGGCGCCGGCGATGAACACGGTGTCGGCCAGCTCCAGGTCGTCGTAGCAGGCGGGCGGGGCATCGGCTCCCAGCGTCTGCTTGTAGCCGGCCACGGCGCTGGACATGCACAGCCGCGAATTCGTGTCCACGTTGTTGGTGCCGGCCAGGGCCCGCGCCAGCTTGTTGAAGACGCTGTAGTCCTCGGTCAGCAACTGGCCCGACAGGTAGAAGCCGATCGCATCCGGCCCGTCGCGGCGGATGATGTCGGCCAGCCGCCCGGCCGCGATATCCAAAGCCTGGTCCAGCGGAACGTCCACCCTGGCCGCGTTTTTGCCGGGCCGCCGTTGCGCCTTCAGGATCCGCGCGGCATCGCCGCGGACCGTGTCCGCCAGCTGCAGGCCCTTGCTGCACAGGCGGCCGCGATTGGACGGATGGGTCTCATCGCCATGGATGGCGATCACGCGGTCGCCCAGCGCGTCGACCCGCACCCCGCAACCGGTCCCGCAATAGCAGCAGACGGACGAGACGGTGCGCACGCCGTCCGCGGCGGCGCGGCGGGCGGTGGAATCATGCAGCGTGTGAGCGTCCATCTTCAGGGTGTCTCCGCCGCCCCGGTCTCGCCATGCATCAGGCGGTCGCGCAGTCCCGCCAGCGGGGTGGCCTCGCGGATCAGGCGCAGGTACCAGCCGCCGTCCGCGGTGTCGCCGTACAGGCAGGCGCCCACCAGCTTGTCGTCCTTGACGACCAGCTTCTTGTAGACGCCGCCCTGGGCATCCGACAGCGTGATGGCCTGCGTGCCGGCCCCGCCGATGAAGTCCCCGGCGGAGAAAACGTCGATGCCGGTCACCTTCAATTTGGTCGAAGTGATGCTGCCCGCGTAGCGGCCGGTACCGTGCAGGGCCAGGTGGTTGGCCGCGACGCGGGCCTGCTCGAACAGCGGCGCGACCAGCCCGTACGCGATGCCGCGATGGCTGACGCATTCGCCCACCGCGTAGATGCGCGGGTCGTAGGTCTGCATGGTGTCGCTGACGACGATGCCGCGATCGACGTGCAGGCCGGCCTGTGCGGCCAGCGCGGTGTGCGGCCGGATGCCCACCGCCATGACGACGAGGTCGGTGTCGATCTCGTGGCCGTCCGCGAAGCGCAGGCCGCGCACGCGACCGGTCGCGTCGCCCAGGATCGCGGCGGTCTGGCGCCCCATGAGAAAACTCAGGCCGCGCGCTTCCAGGCTGTCGCGCAGCAGCCGGGCCGCATGCGTGTCCAGCTGGCGGTCCAGCAGCGTCGCGCCCAGGTGCACGACGGAAACATCCATCCCGCGCGTGGCGAGTCCGTTGGCGGCTTCCAGGCCCAGCAGGCCGCCGCCGATGACCACCGCGCGCCGGTGCCGGGCGGCCGCTTCGATCATGCGGTTGACGTCCTGGATGTCGCGAAAGGTCAGTACCCCTTGCAGGTCGCGGCCCGGCACGGGCAGCACGACCGGCGTGGAGCCCGTGGCCAGCAGCAGCTTGTCATAGGGCGCGACGGTGCCGTCGTCGGCATGCACCTGCCGGCGCACGCGATCGATGCGTGTGACCGTGCGGTTCAGCAGCAGCCGTATGCCGTGCCGCGCATACCATTGTTCATCGTTCAGGACGATATCGCGCAAGGTCTGTTCGCCGGTCAGCACCGGCGACAGCATGATGCGGTTGTAGTTCGGATGCGGCTCGGCGCCGAATACGGTGATGTCGTACAGCCCGGCGTCCAGCGCGAGCAATTCCTCCAGGGTGCGGATGCCGGCCATGCCGTTGCCCACCACCACCAGCTTCTGCCTGCTCATGCCGCCGTCTCCTGTAGTCGTCGCTGTAGTCGCCGCTGTAGTCGCCGCTGTAGTCGCCGGCATCAGGCGGCGCTGCGCGCCTGTGCCGATTCGAGCGGGGACGCCGCGGCCGCCATGGCGGGTATCGCGGGCATGGCGGCCTGCGCGGCCGTGCCGGTGGCATGCGGGCGCGATTCCGCGGGATGCCCGTAGCGGCGATGCAGGAAGTCCACCACCGCCGCGCGGCAGGCCAGGTAGCGGGGGTCTTCCGCCAGCGCGACGCGGTCACGCGGGCGCGGCAGCGCGACTTCCTGGATCTGGCCGATGGTGGCCGCCGGTCCGTTGGTCAGCATGACCACCCGGTCGGAAAGCAGCACGGCTTCGTCGACGTCGTGCGTCACCATGATGGTCGTGGTGCGCGTCTTGGCGACGATCTTCAGCAGTTCGTCCTGGAGATGGGCGCGGGTCAACGCATCCAGCGCGCCGAAGGGCTCGTCCATCAGCAGCACCTTGGGCTCGATGGCCAGGGCGCGAGCAATGCCCACGCGCTGCTTCATGCCGCCGGAAATTTCACGCGGCAGCTTGCCCTGGGCGTGCGCCAGCCCGACCAGTTCGAGCGCGGCATGCGTGCGTTCGGCCAGCCGCGCCTTGCTTTCCTGGCGGCCGAAGACTCTTTCCACCGCCAGGTGGACGTTCTGGAAACAGCTCAGCCATGGCAGCAGGGAGTGGTTCTGGAACACGACGGCGCGGTCCGGACCGGGGCCGGCGATCTCTTTTTCCGCGCACAAGAGCACGCCGGCGGTGGGACGGGTCAGGCCGGCCACCAGGTTCAGCAGCGTCGACTTGCCGCAGCCGGAGTGGCCGATCAGCGTGATGAACTCGCCCTGTGCGACCGTCAGGTTGATGTCGCGCAAGGCGATGAACGGGCCTTTGCGCGTATCGAAGACCTGGCCGACGTTTTCGACCCGTACGAATTTTTCCATGGCCTTATTCCTCGTAGGTGTAGCGCCGGGCCAGCTGCATCAGCAACACGTCCAGCGTCAGGCCGACGATGCCGATCACGAAAATTGCGATGACGATGTGCTCGACCTTGAGGTTGTTCCATTCATCCCACAGCCAGAAGCCGATGCCGGTGCCCCCGGTCAGCATCTCGGCCGCGACGATGACCAGCCAGGCCGTGCCGATGGACAGGCGTACGCCCGTCAATACGTGCGGCAGGGCGGCCGGCAGCAGCACGCGCGTCAGGATTTTCCATTCCGACAGGTCCAGCACCCGCGCGACGTTCAGGTAATCCTGCGGCACGCGCTGCACGCCGGCCGCGGTGTTGAGGATCATCGGCCAGATGGAACAGATGAAGATGGTCCAGATGGCCGCCGGATTGGCCGCCTTGAACAGCAGCAGCCCCAGCGGCAGCCAGGCCAGCGGGGACACCGGACGCAGCAGGCTGATGATGGGCGAGGCCAGGGCGTTCAAGGCTTTGAAGCGGCCGATGGCGAAGCCCAGCGGGATGCCCACCAGCGCCGCCAGCCCGAAGCCGCCGGCCACGCGCAGCAGCGACGCCAGCACGTTCCAGCCGATGCCGCGATCGTTGGGACCGTTGTCGTAGAAAGGATGGGCGAACAATACGACGGCCGCTTCCCAGGTCTTGGCCGGCGTCGGAATGGCCGGCACCAGCAGGGCGATGGTCTGCCACACCAGCACGAAGATGGCGAAGCCGGCGACGGGTCCGACGACGGCTCGCAGGACACTCTCGACATGATCGCGCCACGGCCAGGCGGGGCGGGTGTCGGTCAGGGGAAGCGATCGATCCATGGCGTTCGTCCTCAGGTCTTGATCTTGAAGGCGTCCGCATACGCGGCCGGGTTGCTGCCGTCCCACACGATCCCGTCGATCAGCGTGGAAGACCGCATCTCCTGCGCGGGCAGCGAGACCCCCGCGGCCGTGGCGGCCTGCTTGTAGACGTCGATGCGGTTGATCTGCCGGGCGACGGCCAGGTAATCGGGATGGTCCTTCAACAGGCCCCAGCGCTTGTGCTGGGTCAGGAACCACATGCCGTCGCTCAGGTAGGGGAAGTTGACGGCGCCGTCGCCATAAAAACGCATCGCGTGCTTGTCGTCCCAGGTCTTGCCCAGGCCGTTGTCATAGCGGCCCAGCATGCGGTCGACGATCACCGCCGCGTCGGTGTTCACATAGGATTTGGCGGCGATCGTTTCCGCCGTCTTGCGGCGGTTTTCGGGGGAGGCGTCGATCCACTTGCCAGCCTCCAGGACGGCGGCGGTCACCGCGCGCGCGGTGTTGGGATAGCGGGAGACGAACTCAGCGGAGCCTCCCAGCACTTTTTCCGGATGGTCCTGCCAGATCTCCTGCGTCGTGACGGCCGTGAAGCCGACCTTGTCCAGGATGGCGCGCGCGTTCCAGGGTTCGCCCACGCAAAACCCGTCCATGTTGCCGATGCGCATATTGGCCACCATCTGGGGCGGCGGCACGGTGATGACCTTGGCGTCGCGCATGGGATTGATGCCGTTGGCGGCCATCCAGTAGTACAGCCACATGGCGTGCGTGCCGGTGGGAAAGGTCTGCGCGAAGGTGTATTCGCGCTTCTTTTCCGCCATGATGCGCGCCAGCGATGCGCCGTCGGTCACGCCGGCGTCCTTCAGCTGCTGCGACAGCGAGATGGCCTGGCCGTTCTGGTTGAGCCCCATCAGCACCGCCATCTCTTTCCTGGGCCCGCCTATGCCCAGGTGTACGCCGTACACCAGCCCGTACAGGACGTGCGCGACGTCCAGTTCACCGTTGATCAGCTTGTCGCGCACGCCGGCCCAGGAGGCTTCCTTGGACAGCACGAATTTCACGCCGTGCTTTTGATCCAGGCCCAGCACCGACGCCATGACGACGGACGCACAATCCGTCAGCGGGATGAAGCCGATCTTGACTTCGGTCTTCTCCGGCGCATCCGTGCCCGCGGCCCAGGCGCCGGCCCGCACGCGGGGATCGACCACGCCGAGGATGCTGGCGCCCGCCAGGGTGCGGGTGGCCCAACCCATCAGGCGCCGGCGCTGGAAATTGGCGGGCGGCGCCGCGAAGGTCGGAGGCTGCGGAGAGGTCTTTAGCTTCATTCGGAGTGTCCTTCGAGGGCAAAAAAAAACGTTCCGCGCGCCCAGGGCTCTCCCTGGGTGCGCGGAACGTCGTTGTTCCGGTCGCCGCGTTGGCGGCATATGACGGCCGCCGTTGGCCGTCGCTTCGTTAAAAGCAATCGCTATGCCAATTTGCCTTCAATCAGCGCCGCGCAGAGATTTCCGCCTGTGCGATCAAGGACTTGGCGGTGTTTCGCTAGTGTGGTGGGCGGCGGCGCGGCGCGCGGCGGCCGTCACGCATGCCGCGGTTTGGTGCGTTGCGATCAAGGGGCTGCGCCAATGCGGTGCGGGAAACAGGCGTCGATGGTGCGCGCAGCCCGCGAGCGGGGGTGGCATCGTCGCATCGCGGCCGGAGAAAACCGCGCCGTGATCGCGGGCGACGTCCGGCGGACTGTCGTTGCCGGCCAATGAAATGGCATGTATTTTGCATTGCACAAGGCGGGAGGAGAGGATAGACACATGCTCAGGGTAATGTTGATCAAGGATGGCGAAGGGCGCGTGGCCGAGTTGCGGAACACCCTGGAGCAGGGCGGCGTCCGGATCGTGGCCGAAGTGCTGCCGGACGCCGACCTGTCCGCCGCCGTCGCACGCCATGCGCCGGACGTCGTGCTGATCGACGCCGACGCGCCTTCACGCGATACGCTGGAGGGCGTTTGCGTCGCCAGCGCCCACAGCGACCGCCCGGTCGTCATGTTCACCGAAAGCAACGATCGCCAGACCATGCGGGCGGCGCTGCAGGCCGGGGTTGCCGCCTATGTCGTGGGCGAGGTGCCCGCATCGCGCATCCGCAGCCTGCTGGACGTCGCCATCGAACGTTATGCCGTGGATCGTGCACGCCGCGAGGAACTGACCGAAGCCAAGCTGCGGCTGGCCGAGCGCCAGGCCGTGGAAAAGGCCAAGGGACTGTTGATGTCCCTGCGCGGGGTGTCGGAAGAAGAGGCCTATCGCATGCTGCGCGAACACGCCATGAAGAGCCAGAAGCGTATCGGCGAAGTCGCGCAGGCCATGGTGGACGCGGCGGGCTGGATCAAAAGCTGATCGCCGATCAAAGATACGGCGTCGCCAGCCAGATCACCTTGTTGCGCAGCCGGACCAGGAAGGGCGCCGAATCCAACAGCTCCAGCGTCTGCGCCTTGGACGAGGCAATGGTCGCGTCGATCCGCTTGCCGATTTCCACGGCGACCTCGCGGTCGTAGATTTCCGTGTCCAGCTCGAAATTCAGCCGCAGGCTGCGCGGGTCCAGGTTGGACGATCCCGCGTACGACCAGGCATCATCGACCGTCATGAGCTTGGAATGATCGAACATGCCGGTCGTGCGCCATACCCGGCAGCCGCAGCGGATGACCTGGTCCAGCTGTGCCGTCATGGCGTAGTCCACCAGCCGCAGGTTGTTCCTGCCGGGAATGACGATATCCACGCGTACGCCACGCCGCGCCGCCGTGGCCAGCGCGCCGATCAGCGTCTGGTCCGGCAGGAAGTAGGGCGACTGGATGCGTACGTGCCGCTGCGCCACCGCCAGCGCACCCAGCAGCATGTTATGGGTGCTGCCGAGCGAGCGGTCGGGCCCGGACGGCACGCAACGCACCGCGGCGCTGCCCGGCGTCGGGTCGGCGGCATTGGCCGCGTAGTTGAACCACAGGCTGCCCGCCAGGGATTCGCCCGTCGTGAAATCCCAGTCGTGGGCGAAGACCGATAGCAGCTGGATCACCAGCGGGCCTTCGACGCGAAAATGCGTGTCGCGGTTGGTCTCCTCGCGGGACAGGGCGCTGACGAACGCGGCGCGGATGTTCATGCCGCCGGAAAAGCCGACGCGGCTGTCCACGACCAGGATCTTGCGGTGGCTGCGCAGATTGGCGTACGGCATGCGCAGGAAACCCAGCGGATTGGTCATGAAGCGCGCCGTCGGCACGCCGCCTTTCTTCAGCATCCGGATGATGGGCGGACGCGAATAATGCGCGCCCACGGCATCGATCAGGACGCGGACCTGTACGCCGCGCGCCTGCGCCTCGATCAGGGCCTGCGCGAATTCGCGGCCGATGGGATCGTTGTCGAAGATATAGCTTTGCAGCGCCACGGTATAGCGGGCCTGGCGGATGGCCTGGATCATGGCCGGATAGGCTTCATCGCCGCCGTCCAGCATCCGCACCGAATTGCCGCCCACCAGCTGGAAGTGGCTGACCTTGTCGGCCAGCCGTTTCAATGAGGCGAACTGCGGCGCGGACAACGGCACGACGTCCAGTTCCACCGCCGAAGGCTCGCGCGCGTAGGCCACCATGGCCTCGTCGCGCTGCTGCGAAACGCGCGTGATGCGTATGCGGTTGACGCCCGCCACGAAATAGGCCGCCGCGCCGAACAGCGGCGAAAACAGCGTGACGCCGACCCAGCCGATGGCCGCGCGCACGTCGTTCTTGGTCATGGCGGCATGTATCGCCGCGCCGGCGCCGGCGACCAGGCTGACCGTGAAAACGATATGCGGCCAATAGGTGAGAAGGATCTGATGCAGTTCGCGCATGTGGTTATTGGGTTTGTTGCCGGGCGAGTTGCAAGCATGCTGGCCGGCTCCCGAGGAGCCGCCTTGGTCGGGAGGATACCAAGCCCGCGCGTGAAACTGAGCCGACGGCGCCGTCAACGCCGCGCTTCAGGTGGCGGGGAGCAACACTTGAAATGAGGTCGGCAACTCGTGCTAGAATCTCGCTTCTTTGCTGCGGTGGCTGTAGCTCAGTTGGTAGAGTCCCGGATTGTGATTCCGGTTGTCGTGGGTTCGAGTCCCATCAGCCACCCCAAAATTACATTTGAAATCAGGCGCTTACGGTCATTCCGAAGCGCCTTTTTTCGTTTCGCGAGAGTTTGCTGGAGATGGCCGTAGGCCGCATATCGCTGCAACGCGAAGTAAGGTCGTGATCGGTGACCAGGTCTCCCTCGTCAACCGTTCCATCGTACGTCCGGGTCCGTGCGTTCATTGCGTCTTGCCACGATGAACTCCAACGCTCACTGCCTGACCCTGTCGCTGAAGCCGTGCTGACTGGCCAGGTCCAGGGTGTCACATGAGCCAATGAGCTGGCTAGCACTCACCGCGACGCACCTGCAGCGGTGGAAGCGTTCCCCAAATTTCCATCAATATCCAGTAAAATCAGAAAGCTAAGAGGTCCTATGCTTACTGCAAAGCAGATTGCTCAGCGGCAGCACGATGCGCGCAACGCGCTGGCCAGCCAACGTCTGGAAGGCCTGGAGCCCGATACTGAAGTGCTCGAAGCGATGCAACGGTATATCACCGGGGAAATCGAGCTGAGCGATGTTCTGAAGGACTTCGTTGGGCGAGTGGCTCGTGGCGAAGTACACGGCTAACGACGTTTACTCGGACCCTCAGAGTGGCGTCCTATACAACCGCTTGGGAATCACTGACGAGCCGACACTGGCGAAGATAGAGGCGACATTCGCCCATCTTCGCGCACTCGAACTTGTGGAGAGCCCCGTTCAGGGGACGTTCGATCTGGCCCACCTGCAGCAAATACACCGGCGATTGTTCGGCGATGTGTATGACTGGGCTGCCAGATTCGTACGGTTGATATTTCGAAGGGCGACACGCGGTTCGCCAATTTCGGCCAGATCGAAGGCTATGCGCCGCAGATCACACAGCCGCTTGCGCGTGACCGGTACCTGCGTGGTTTGAACGTCGAAGAATTCAGTCGAAAAGCAGGCCACTATCTGGGCGAGCTGAACGTGCTGCATCCATTTCGCGATGGGAACGGCCGCGCCATCCGTGAGTTCTTTCGGCAACTGGCCAGCGAGGCGGGTTATGCGATCCAGTGGTATGGCGTCGATCGTCGGCAATGGGTCCAAGCATCAATCCTGGCCTATGAGGGCGATTCGCGTCCGATGGCATCCCTGATTCGCGAGAACCTGATTGATCTCGACCAGGAGCACGCGGTTGACTTGGCCAAATCCATTGCGGGCGCCGACGCCCGCATCGCACATGCTATCCCGGGGAACGCGTATGAGGGAACGGTCCTCGGTGCGACCGAACGCTATGTCGTACAGCAGTTTCAAAGTGAGGGCCTGGACGTCGTTCTGCATGTGCGCGATCCGTTGGTGAATGCAGAGCAGCTCGTTCCAGGTCGCTCGTGCGAAATCCGATATCCGCATGGAAACGTTGGCCTGGTGCGCGCGATAGCGCAAGACACCGATCATGATATCCAGCAGGATCACCCGCGCGACCTGACGCGAAGCACGCGATTGGAGCGCTAGCTTTCCTCGTCCGTCAATGACTACTTCCGGCCATTTTCGGACGATCGATTTGGTAACATATTTTGGGGCGAGCGGCTCAGCTTTCACGTGCCGGATCGGCACATACGCGTACCGCTGTCTCGCTACTGGTTCTCAATTGAGACGGCAGATAGTAACCAAGATAAAGTGTTCACTGACAGGTAGTTCACTCAGGATGCTGCATAAGTTCAATAGTGTGTCCGTCAGGTCCTCGGGTATAGACTAAGATTGTTCCGCTAGGCGCGGTTTGCGGTTCGCCGGAAGCAGTCCAACCGTAGGGGCGCATGCGATTTAGCATTGCGCGCAGATCGGTCACAGCAAACGTCAAATGAGCCGAGCCAACATCACATGGACGTTGCTTCAAAATCAAGCGGTCTTCTGGTGAGTCGTACTCGAGCAGCTCAATTCTGTATCCATCGGGGCCCTCTAGGAGAGCATTTCTCAAATAAGCCCCCGGCACACCGACTACTTGTTCCATCGCGTGCCCACCGCCAAGTTCTTTGCGGTAAACGAGTTTAAAGCCGAGAACTTCAGTCCAGAAATCAAGTACACCATCTATCGACGCGACTGTCAGCCCAGTATGCTCGGTGCGTAATACGGTAGAGATTTGGTCGTTCATAAGTGCATCCTGCTATTACAGTCTAGGCCACAAATTCACGCGATAGCTAAAATTCGGCCTGGACTGTCTTAGTTGCTGTTAATAGGTGGCCATTCTGGGTCGTCATCGGCCGGTCGACAAGGACGGCTCTGGGCCAGAAGCGGGCGTTGGAGGTCGCGTGATAATCTCGCCCGTTTCTTAATCAGTGACTGTCAAGCATGTCTCGAGTTCATTTGATCGAGGGCCCGGTAGGGGCTGGAAAATCCACCTTCGGCGCGGCTCTGGCTGCAAGCAGCAACGGCGTGCACATCCCGCTCGACGAGTGGTTTGCGACGCTGTTCAGCCCAGACCGCCCGGGCGGCGATTTTGTGCCTTGGTATATTGAGCGAAAAGAACGGTTGCTGGGTCTAATATGGAACCACAGCCGCAGAGTACTGGCGTCGGGTCGAGACGTTGTGCTCGAACTTGGCCTGATCCAGCAGCAACCAAGAATCCAGTTCTGTCGAATGATCACGAACGAAGGATTTCCGCCTCACCTCCATGTCCTCGACGCACCCTTGGAAATCCGTCGTGCGCGTGTTCGACGCAGGAATGAAGAGCGAGGTCCCACGTTTTCCATGGTCGTACCGGATCATGTCTTCGAGATGGCGAGCAAGCTTTGGGAGTCGCCCGACGAACTCGAATGCGAAGAGTTCGAGATTAGCTTCGACACGGAGGGGGCGAACGCGTCGTTTGACGTCTGAGCAAGCCGGCCAGCACGCGTCTTGAAAGACTGCCATCGGGCCAAGCAAAGGTCGGCTCAGGGTCGGAACCGGACATCGACCAGAGGCCCCTTCCGGCCAGAAGCAGCCTTTTGATTAATCCCCGCAAACGACTGGGGCACAGTTTATTGATGTTGTGGCCAAGGTATCCAGGCGCCCCGCTGTGAGCGGCGATGGCCCCTTTCAGAAAGAGCTCAATACCCTGATGAGTTATATGAAGGACGACTCGGCTCGACGAGTACTGACATGAAAATCCTCCATTGAGCATCGCATGGCACAACGCCTCGCTTGCCTCCAAGTAGGCCGGTACCGAAGAGGCCGAACACGCAGCGTGACCGCCGCTAGCGATCGCCGCCAAGGAACAGCTTGTCGCAGTAGCCGCCTTGCAGGTAGGAGGACACGATGGTCTTCCGGGCGTCGGTGATGAAGGTCATGATGCACGTTTCGCCTTCTTGGGTGTAATAACCCGTTGGCGCGGTATTTTGCTGGTAGATCGGGGTCTGGGCTTGGCCGCCACCGGCAGGAAGCACTCCGACCAGCGTGCTGCCTGTCGACTCGGTTCCGGTCTGGACGAAGCGCTGGTGCTGGGTGGAGCCGTATCGGGTCCAGGCGTGCGAGTAGCGGGGGTTCTGTGGGGTGCCGATGTTGGGATAGGTGGCCGACCCGCCCTGGTGATCTTCGGGGCCGAACCGCGAGGTGACCTCGGTCAGGTTATGACCGACCATGCTTTTCGCGTAGCGGTCCATCTGGTTGGCGGGCGGGTGGTAGACGCAACCGCCCAGCAGGACGAAACCCAGGGTGACGGAACAGGCGAACAGGGTACGGCGGATCATGGAGTCGTTTTCGCGAAGTTCGAAAGCGTGAATTCTATTTCCGGGGCGGCCGGACAGAAATCCTCATCAGGGAAGAAAATGTAACCATGCCTACGAGGTGTCGCGCCTCATGCGCGCGATCGACCTGTCGCCTTGCCTAGGGAATCCACCGATGGCCGCCCGGCACGCGTCTGCCTAGACTTTATATGTATAAACATAAATATAAGTCTGGTCTATTGACCGCCGGAGGAGACATGCCCAAGCTTGCCCGTTCGATCGCGGTACTGGCCGCCATGTTCGCGTGCGTCGCCATGCAGGCCGCGCATGCGCAGAGCGTCGACGTCAAACAGCCCTTGACCATCGCCAGCCAGGGGAGTTTCTTCGTCGGCGGCCGGGAGGTGAAGTCCGAGACCTTGTCCACGCTGCCGCAGGTGGACCCGACGGGAACGGTGACGGTGGAGCAGATGTATGTGCAATACCAGGTGCCGGTCGACGCCAAGCCCGTGCAGGTGGTGTTCATCCACGGCTGCTGCCTGACGGGCGCCTCATGGGAGACGACGCCGGACGGCCGCATGGGGTGGTCGGAGTACTTCGTGCGCAAGGGCTATCCGACCTACGTCATCGACCAGGCGGCAAGAGGCCGTTCGGCGATGAACGCGGCGGCGATCTACGGCGTCAAGACCGGCAAGCTGCAGCCGGATACGCTGCCGGTCGGTTTCCAGGCAGGGCGCGAGGTCGCCTGGCCGTTGTTCCGCTTCGGCCCGCGCTATCCCGAATCCTATGCGGGCTCGCAATATCCGGTCGAGGCCCAGGAGGCGCTGTGGAAGCAGATGGTGCCGGACTGGGCCTATTCGATGTCCACGCCCAACCCGACGGTGCCCGCCTTGAACCTCCTGGCCCAGCGGCTTGGACGCGCGGTGCTGGTCAGCCATTCGCAATCCGGGATCTATCCCTTCCAGGCAGCGGTGCGCGGCCGCGCGGGCATTGCGGCCATCGTGTCGATCGAGCCCGCCGCATGTCCGGCGGCCGACAGCGACCTGACGCCTTATGCCGGCATACCCATCATGGTCCTGTTCGGCGATTACGTCGCGCAGTCCGCGGTGTGGGCGCCGCGGCTCGCGGCATGCGAGGCGTTTGCGCAGGCCGTGAATAAGGCCGGCGGGAAGGCCAAGGTCCTGCAATTGCCGCAGGCAGGCATGCACGGCAACACGCACATGCTGATGCAGGACCGCAATAATCTGCTCGTCGCCGACCTGCTGTCGGATTGGATCGATAACAGCGTGGGTCGATGACAGCGTGGGTCGATAATTGCGCGAGTCGATAAACGCGCGGATCGATGGCCGCGCGGATAGCCCGCGCTACGCCACGTTCAGCGACATCGAGTACTTCATCTTGTCGTGCGGAAAGGTCGTGATGGTGGCCAGCAGCAGCACGCCGCCGCCGCCGTAATAGCGCCGCGTGATCACGAAGCCCGCCGTCTGCGGCTCCACCTGCAATTGCCGCGCGATGGGCGCGGCGATGGGCGTGGCCGAGAACTCCTGGTTCACTTCGTGGATACGGTTGCCGAAGTGGTCTTCGATCAAGCGGAGCAGCGAAATCCGCGGCCGGATGTCGGCGCGCAGGTCGGCATGCGCCGGATTGGCGTAGATCACCGTGCACGCCACCGGCGTGTCCTGGTCGTCCAGCGTCTTGACCGAGTTGATGTGCAGCCATGATTGCCCGGGCTCGGCGCCCAGGTCCTCGGCCAGCCGCTTGCCGAGCTTGATCGTGCGCACGTCCCGCACCAGCAGCGCGGCGTTGCGCGCGTATTGCAGCAGGTCGGGGAACTGCGAGATGCGCTGCGTGAACCGGGTGCTGGCGTGGGCGGTTTCCACCCGCGTGCCCACGCCCGGGCGGCGCGACACCATTCCCGCCACCGTCAACATGCGGATGGCCTCGCGGATGGTGTGACGGCTGGCGCCGAATTGCTCGCACAGTTCATGTTCGGTGGGCAGCAGCGTCATGACCGGATAGCGGCCGCTGCCGATGTCGCGCGCCAGCTGCTGGTAAATACTTTTGTAGCGTGGGCTGCCAGCCTCGTCATCCAGCCCCGTGGCCTGGCCGCGTGCCTCGCGCGCGTCGGCGGGCGCGAGCACGCTTTCGGAGGATCGGGTCATTGGGTGGTTCCTTTGCGCTTTCTATCGGGGTTTGTCCGGACAATAACCGATTGACAAGGCCGTTACGGTGGATCCATTATTTGTCCGGACATTCATGTACGGACAAATTGTACGGCGGACATGGGCGTCGCGGGGCAAGCGGGTCCGCATTTTTTTCGCGGCGAGTTCACCCCGGATGCAGATGGCACAGGCGGTTCCCGCGGTTCTCTTCCAATAAACGGGGGTTTTCATGGGCAAGGTACTCGCAGTCCTGACGGCGGCCACGGTGGCCATCGGTATGTGCGCCACCGCGCAGGCGCAGCAGAAACTGGTGGTCGCCGGCTACGGCGGTTCGTTCGAAGACATCATGCGCTCCGACATCTTCCCGCCCTTCGCCAAGCAGCACGGCGTCGAGCTGGAATACGTGGCCGGCAACTCCACCAACACGGTGGCGCGCCTGCAGGCGCAGAAAAGCAACCAGCAGATCGACGTCGCCATCATCGACGACGGCCCCATGTACCAGGCCATCGCGCTGGGCTTCTGCGCGCCGATCAAGGGCCTGCCGGTCGATGACCTCTACGGCACCGCGCGCTACAAGGACGACAAGGCCGTGGCCATCGGCATCGTCGCCACCGGCATCATGTACAACAAGAAGGTCTTCGATGAGCGCAAGTGGGCCGCGCCCACCTCCTGGAAGGACCTGAAGGATCCCAAGTACAAGAAGCAGCTGGTGGTGCCCCCGCTGAACAACACCTACGGCCTGCACGCCCTGGTGGAATACGCCCGCGAAGGCGGCGGCGGCGAGAAGAAGATCGATCCCGGCTTCAAGACCTTCAAGGACGAAATCGGTCCCAACGTGCTGGTGTACGAGCCTTCGCCCGGCAAGATGACCGAGCTGTTCTCCAGTGGCCAGGCAACCATCGCGGTATGGGGCAGCGGCCGCGTCAAGGCCTTCGCCGATTCCGGCTTCCCGGTGGGCTTCGTCTATCCCCGGGAAGGGGCCTATGCCCTGCTGTCGTCGGTGTGTCCGGTGGCCAAGGCCAACGCCAATCCGCTGGCGCAGGCCTTCGTCAACTACCTGGTCAGCCCCAAGGTGCAGGAGCAACTGGCCAACGCCTATGGCTACGGCCCGGTCAACAAGCAGGCCAAGGTGGTCGACGATCCGCGCGTGCCGCTGCCGATCGGCAAGCGCGCCGCCGACCTGATCGTGATCGACTGGGACACCGTCAACCAGAACCGGGACGACTGGAACAAGCGCTGGACGCGTGAAATCGAGCGTTGAGGCAACGGCGGCGCGGGCGCGCCGCCAGCGGGAGCATCCATGAGCTATCTCGTACTGAACCGCCTGTCCAAGCGCTACGGCGACCTGACGGCGGTCGAGAACCTGAGCCTGTCGGTCGAACGCGGCGAGTTCATTTCGCTGCTGGGGCCGTCGGGCTGCGGCAAGACCACGACCCTGCAGATGATCGCCGGGTTCGTCGAGCCCAGCGGCGGCAGCATCGTGCTGGACGGCAAGGACGTCAGCCGCATCCCGGCCAACAAGCGCGGCCTGGGCATGGTGTTCCAGAACTATGCGCTGTTTCCGCACATGACCGCCGCTGAGAACGTGTCGTTCGGCCTGGAGATGCAGCGCATCGGCAAGGACGAGCGGCAGGCCAGGGTGGCCGAAGCGCTCCAGCTGGTGGGCCTGTCGCACCTGGCCGACCGCCATCCGGCGCGCATGTCGGGCGGCCAGCAGCAGCGCGTGGCGTTGGCGCGCGCGCTGGTCATCCGCCCCCGCGTGCTGTTGCTGGATGAACCGCTGTCGAACCTGGACGCCAAGCTGCGCGAGGAAATGCAGCTGGAGCTGCGCAGTATCCAGCGCACGGTCGGCACCACCACCATCCTGGTGACGCACGACCAGTCCGAAGCCCTGGCGCTGTCCGACCGTATCGTGGTGATGAACCAGGGTCGGGTCGAGCAGGTGGCCGAGCCCTTCGCGGCCTATGAAGCGCCGTCGAACCGCTTTGTCGGCGGCTTCCTGGGCAAGGCCAATGTATTCACCCCCACGGCGCAGCCCTACGAGGGTGAAACGCGGGCCCGTATCGGCGAGGCGCATATCGCCATGGAGGGCCATCCGGTGCCGCACGGCGCGGTGATCGTGCGGCCGGAAAAGATCCTGTTCACCGAAGCGAGCGCGTGCGCCTTGCCCGGACGCATGAAGACGCGCGTATTCCAGGGCAATCACTGGCTGTGCCAGGTCGACACGTCCGTGGGCGAGGTGCTGGTCATACGCCAGAACGACGGCGTGCCGGTGCCCGCGGAGGGCGAGACGGTGCATCTGCGCTGGCGCGCCCAGGACATGTGCGCGGTGGCCGGACAGGAGACCGCGCAATGAGCGCCCGCACCAACCCCTGGCTGCTGAGCGGGCCGGCCCTGGCGCTCTACGCCACCTTCCTGGTGGTGCCGATGGCGCTGGTTTTCCTGATCAGCTTCTACGACTTCCAGTTCTACGGCGGCATCCAGGCAACGTTTACCTGGAAGAACTACGTCGAGATCTTCGGCGACGGCTATTACTACGAGATCTATGCCCGTACGTTCGGCGTGGCGGCGTTGGTAACGATGGCCTGCCTGGTGCTCGGCACCGCGGAAGCCTATGTGCTGGCGCGCATGGCCAATCCGTGGAAGAGCCTGTTCCTGATGGTGGTGCTGGGGCCGCTGCTGATTTCGGTGGTGGTGCGCACGCTGGGCTGGGCGCTGCTGTTCGGTTCCACTGGCCTGATCAACAAGGCGCTGATGGGCATCGGCCTGGTCGGGACGCCGATCGACCTGATGTACAGCAACCTGGGCGTGGGCATCGCGCTGACGCATGTGCTGGTGCCGTTCATGGTGATGTCCGTGTGGGCGTCGCTGCAGCGGATCAATCCGTCGACGGAGGCCGCCGCGCTGTCGCTGGGGGCGAGCCAGTTCACCGTGATCCGGCGCGTGATCGTGCCGCAGGTCATGCCGGGCATCCTGTCGGGTTCGATCATGGTGTTCGCCTTGGCGTCCAGTTCGTTCGCCACGCCCGCCATCATCGGCGGGCGGCGCCTGAAGAACGTGGCGACGGCCGCCTACGACGAATTCCTGAACACGCTCAACTGGCCGCTCGGCGCCGCGCTCGCCGTGGTGCTGCTGGTGGCCACCGTGGTGGTGCTGCTGTCGGCCAACCGGCTGATCGAGCGCCGTTACGGCGCGGTCTTCAATCCGTCGGGGGCTTGAGATGAACTTCCGCAACGGCCCCATCGGCCTGGTGTTCCATACGCTCTTCGTGCTGTTCATCCTGGCGCCCATCGTGATGGTGTGCGCGGTGGCGTTCACGTCGGAAGGCTTCATCTCGCTGCCCACCAGCGGGCTGTCGCTGCGCTGGTTCCGCGCCATCCTCGACAACCCGCGCTTCATCGATGCGTTCTGGTTCAGCCTGGGACTGGGCACGCTGTCCGCCACCCTGGCGATCGGGCTGGCGGTGCCGGGCGCCCTGGCGCTGGCGCGCAACCGCTTCCGTGGCCGCGAAGCCCTGCTGGCCTTTTTCCTGTCGCCCCTGATGATCCCGCACGTGGTGCTGGGGCTGGCGTTCCTGAAGTTCTTCACCACCGTGGACCTGGCGGGCACCTATGTCGGGCTGGTCGTGGCGCACGTGATCCTGGTGATGCCCTATGCGCTGCGGCTGGTGCTGGCGTCGGCCACCGGCATCGACCCGGCGCTGGAGCGCGCGGCGCAGTCGCTGGGGGCGTCGAACTGGACCGCGTTCCGCCGGGTGGTGCTGCCGCTCTTGCTGCCGGGCGTGGTGAGCGGCTGGGTGATCGCCTTCATCACCAGCTTCGACGAGCTGACCATGTCGATCTTCATCGCCTCGCCGTCCACGACCACGCTGCCGGTGCGCATCTTCCTGCACATCGAGGACACCATCGATCCGCTGGTGACGGCGGTGTCGGCCGTGTTGATCTACGTGACCATCATCGCCATCTTCATCCTGGACCGCACGGTGGGCCTGGAAAAGCTGTTTGTCGGAAAGGGACGTTAACGATGCACGAAACAGAACAAACGGCGCCGCGCGCGCCGGCGCATCGCGGCATTTATGACGCCGTGGTGGTCGGCGGCGGCCTGGTCGGCTCGGCCATCGCCTACGGGCTGCGGCGTGAACTGGACCATGTCGCGGTGCTTGACGAGGGCGACGTGGCCTACCGCGCGTCGCGCGGCAACTTCGGCCTGATATGGGTGCAGAGCAAGGGCATGGGGCTGCCGCGCTACGGCGTGTGGACCATGGCCTCGGTCACCGCCTGGCCGCAGCTCGCGGCGGAGCTGATGGAGCAGACCGGCGTGGACGTGCGCCTGGAGCAGCGCGGCGGCCTGCACGTGCTCCTGAGCGACGAAGAACTGGAAGCGCGCGCCACCTTCATGCGCACGCTACTGGGTCAGCCCGGCATGGCGCAATACGACTGGAAGCTGCTGGATCGCCAGGAGCTGGCCGACATGGTGCCGGGCATCGGTCCCGAGGTGCGCGGCGCCACCTGGACGCCGGTGGACGGCATCGCCAATCCGCTCAAGCTGCTGCGCGCGCTGCACATGGCTTTCGCGCGACGAACCGTGGATTACATGCCGCGCCGTCCGGCGCAGGACATCCGCCAACGCGACGGCGTCTTCGAGGTCACCACGCCGACCGGCACGGTGCGCGGACGCAGGCTGGTGCTGGCGAGCGGCCTGTCGAACAAGGCGCTGGGCGAGAAGGTCGGCCTGGCGGTGCCGGTGCGCCCGCAGCGCGGCCAGATCGTGGTGCTGGAGCGCACCCGCCGACTGCTGGAAACGCCGCTTTCCACCTTGCGGCAGATGGACGAGGGCAGCTGGCTGATCGGCGATTCACAGGAAGAGGCCGGCTACGTGGACAACCAGGTGGGCCTGCCTATCCTGGGCACCCTGGCCGACCGCGCCGTGCGCACCATGCCCGCCCTGCGCGAGGTGCGGGTGGTGCGCAGCTGGGCCGCGCTGCGCGTGATGTCCAAGGACGGCTTCCCCGTCTACCAGCAATCCGAGACGTGCCCCGGCGCCTTCGTCGCCACCTGTCACAGCGGCGTGACGCTGGCCGCCGCGCATGCGCTCAAACTGGCGCCCATGATCGCCGCCGGCCGCCTGGCCGACGACATGACGCCCTTCTCGACCCGGAGGTTCCATGTTCAAGAGGCTTGACGAAGCGCAGCGGCAGACGCAGGGCGCGCCGGTGCGGGTGACGCTCAATGGCGCCGAGTTGCTGTGCCGTGCCGGCGACAGCGTGGCCGCGGCATTGTTCGCCGGCGGCGTGCAGGCCTGTCGCGATACCGCGGTGGGCGAGGTGCCGCGTGGACCCTATTGCATGATGGGCGTGTGCTACGACTGCCTGGTCACCATCGATGGCCAGGCCAACCAGCAGGGCTGCATGACGGCCGTGCGCGAGGGCATGAAGATCGAGCGCCAGCTGGGCGCGCGCAAGGTGCAGGCATGATCGAAACGACGCAATGTGATTTGCTGGTGGTGGGCGCCGGCCCCGCCGGGCTGGCCGCGGCCACCACGGCCGCGCGGCTGGGCGTGGATACCGTGCTGCTGGACGAACAGCCCGCGCCGGGCGGGCAGATCTACCGCGCCATCACCACCACGCCGGTCACCGATCGCGCCGTGCTGGGGCCGGACTACTGGCATGGCGCCACCTTGGTCGAGCCGTTCAAGCAATCGGGGGCGCGCTACGTGCCGGGCGCGACCGTGTGGGCGGTGGCCGAGCGGACCGCGCCGGAACCGGCGTTCGGCTTCGAGGTCGCCTATTCGGTGGCGGGCGAGGCGCGCATCGTCCATGCGCGGCGCCTGCTCCTGGCGACCGGCGCACAGGAGCGCCCGTTCCCGATCCCGGGCTGGACGCTGCCGGGCGTCATCACCGCCGGCGCGGCGCAGATCCTGCTGAAGTCGGCGGGCGTGGTGCCGGCCGACCGCACCGTGCTGGCCGGCTGCGGCCCGCTGCTGTACCTGGTGGCCTGGCAGTACCTGAACGCCGGGGTGAAGGTCGACGCCCTGCTCGAAACCACGCCACCCGGCCGCCTGCGCGAGGCCTTGCCCAAGGTGTGGGACTTCCTGCGTTCGCCCTACCTGGGCAAGGGACTGTCGCTCCTGCGCGCGGTGAAGGCGGCGATACCCATCGTCAAGGGCGTGACGGCGCTGGAGGCGCTGGGCCAGGACAAACTGGAAAGCGTGCGCTACACCACCGCGGCGGGTAAAACGCAGATCCTGCCCGCGCAGCAATTGATGCTGCACCAGGGCGTCGTGCCCAACGTCAACCTGTCGCGCGCCATCGGCGCCGAGCATCGCTGGAACGCCGCGCTGGATTGCTGGGAGCCGGACGTGGACGACTGGGGCCTGACCTCGGTGGACGGCGTGGGCATGGCGGGCGACGGCGCCGGCATCGCCGGCGCGCTGGCGGCCGAGCAGCGCGGCCGGCTGGCGGCCTTGCAGGCGGCGCACCTGCTGGGCCGCATCGACAAGGCGCGGCGCGATCGTGACGCCGCCGCGCCGCGGGCCGCGTTGGCGCGGGCGGTGCGCGGACGCGATTTCTTCGACGTCCTGTACAAGGCGCCGGAGACCTTCCGTCGGCCCACCGGCGACACCATCGTCTGCCGCTGCGAGGAAGTGACCGCGGCGCAGGTGCGCGAGACCGTCAAGCTCGGCTGCAGCGGTCCGAACCAGATGAAGGCATTCCTGCGCTGCGGCATGGGGCCGTGCCAGGGCCGCTTCTGCGGCCTGACGGTGTCGGAGATCATCGCGGCGGAACGCGGCGTGCCGGTGCCGGAAGTCGGCTATTACCGCCTGCGCTTCCCCACCAAGCCGCTGACGCTGGGCGAACTGGCCTCGCTCCCGCAGACCGACGAGTCCCGCCAGGCAGTGGTGCGCCTGAAGAAATAGGAGGCCGCCATGACCGACGCTTCCGGTTCGGCCGCCGTCATCATCATCGGCGGCGGCCTGCACGGCAGTTCGGCGGCGCTGCACCTGGCGCGCGCCGGCGTGCCGGCGCTGGTGATCGAGAAGAACTACGTCGGCCGCCATGCCTCGGGCGTGAACGCGGGCGGCGTGCGCACGCTGGCGCGGCATCTGGCCGAGGTGCCGCTGGCGTTGGCCTCGCGCGAGCTCTGGTATCGCATCGGCGAGCTGGTCGACGACGACTGCGGCTTCGAACAGCACGGGCAGGTGCGCGTGGCCGAGAACGACGCCGACGCGGCGACGCTGCGCGAACGCCTGGCGACGATGCAGGCGCACGGCTATACCCATGAACAATGGATCGCCCGCGATGAATTGCTGGCAATGATTCCCGCCCTGGCGCCCACGGTGCATGGCGGATTGATCGCGCGCGAGGATGCCGCCGCCGATCCCTACCGCACCACCATGGCGTTCCGCCGCAAGGCCGCCAGCCTGGGCGCGCGTTTCCTGGAGGGCGTGCGCGTGCTGCGCACCGCGCACGAGCAGGGACAGTGGCGGGTCGAGACGGACGCGGGCGCGTATACGGCGCCACAGGTGCTCAACTGCGCCGGCGCCTGGGCCGACCGCATCGCCGCCGAATGGGGCGAACCGGTGCCGCTGGTCCCCATCAGCCCGATGATGCTGGTGACGCTGCGCATGGACCATTTCCTGGATGCGGTGGTGCTGGGCACCGGCCGGCCGCTGTCGTTCAAGCAGCGCGCCAACGGCACCGTGCTGATCGGGGGCGGCCGCCGCGCCTGGGTCGACCGCGACGCGGAATGGACCGAACTGGATTTTCATTCGCTGGCCGAGGGCGCGCGCACGGTGTGCGACCTGTTCCCGCACATGCGCCAGGCGGTGGTGAATCGCGGCTGGGCCGGCATCGAGGCCGCCATGCCCGACGAGATCCCCGTGATCGGTCGCAGCGGCCGTTACGACAGCGCTTTCCATGCCTTCGGTTTTTCAGCGCACGGCTTCGAGCTGGGGCCGATCGTCGGCCGCATCATGGCCGACCTGATCACCACCGGCGCGACCGATCTGCCGATCGCGCCATTCGCCATCGATCGGTTCACCGGGGCGTCCGGTGCGCCGCTTTCCCTTTCCAAGGAGCGTCATCCATGACTGATATCGTGCGCAAGGATTCCAATCAACGCCTGAGCCGTATCGTGATCCACGGCGATACCGTATACCTGGCGGGCATGACTTCTTCCGCCCAGGGCGGCATCGCCGCCCAGACGCGCGACGTGCTGGCCAGGATCGACGACTGCCTGGCGCAGGCCGGTACGGACAAGACGCGGCTGCTGTCGGTACAGATCTGGCTCAAGGACATCGAGCGCGATTTCGCCGGCATGAACCAGGTATGGGCCGAATGGGCGCCGGCCGATGCGCTGCCGACGCGGGCGACCTGCGAGGCGAAATTGGCCTCGCCCGATCTGCTGGTGGAGATCATCGTCACGGCCGCCAGGCGCCCGGGCTGAACCGGCGAGCCTGGCCCTTTAAGCATCTTTGAACGCCCGCTTAGAAAACTTGAACTGGACGCGGGTGCCGACGCCTTCCTAGACTTGCCGTCATTCGACAATAACGACAGGCTGGAGACAAGGTGCTGAGTAAAGTGCTGGACAATGTCCGGGTGTTGGACCTGTCGCGGATCCTGGCGGGTCCGTGGTGCACCCAGAACCTGGCCGACCTGGGCGCGGAAGTGATCAAGGTCGAGCGGCCCGGGCAGGGCGACGACACGCGCAAGTGGGGGCCGCCGTACCTGCGCTCGACCGACGGCGCCGACACCTTCTCCGCCTACTTCACCTGCTGCAACCGCAACAAGCAGTCCATCTGCCTGGATTTCGCCGACCCCGGCGACCGCGACACGCTGCTCGCGCTGGTGCGCGACACCGACGTCCTGGTGGAAAACTACAAGGCAGGCACGCTGGCCCGCTACGGCCTGGACTACCCCACCCTGAAGTCGATCAAGCCCGACCTGATCTATCTGTCGATCACCGGTTACGGCCAGGATGGCCCGAAGGCCGCGCGGCCGGGCTACGACTATATCTTCCAGGGCATGGGCGGCCTGATGGGCTATACCGGCCGCGCCGATGACGAAGCCGGCGCCGGTCCCTTGCGCGCCGGCATGCCGGTGGTGGACGTGAGCACCGGCATGTACGCGACGTCGGCCGTGCTGGCGGCGCTGCTGCGACGCGCCCGCACCGGCGAAGGCGGCCACCTGGACATCGCGCTGCTGGACGTGGCGGTGGCCATCAATGCCAACCAGGGCGCCAATTACCTGGTGTCCGGCCGCAATCCCGCGCGCACCGGCAACGCCCATCCCAACCTGGCGCCGTACGAGGTGTTCCGCGCCAGCGACGGCCATTTCATACTCGCGGTCGGCAACGACGAACAATTCGCACGCCTGTGCACGCTGTGCGGGCGTCCGGAACTGGCGGCCGACCCGCGCTTCGTCCACAACACAAGCCGTGTGGAGAACCTGCCGGCCCTGCGCGCCATCCTGGCCGACGTCCTGATCCTGCGCGACCGCAGGCACTGGACCGACGGCCTGGAGGCCGCCGGCATCGCCTGGGGCCCGGTCAACAGCCTGGAAGAGGTGTTCGCGGACGAACAGGTACGCCATCGCGGCATGCTGCGCCACGCCGAACATCCGCGCTTCGGCACGATCCCGCTGGTGCGCAATCCCATGCTCGCCGGCGAGCCGGATGCGCCGCTGCGGCCGCCGCCGCTGATGGGCGAGCATACCGACGCCGTGCTGGGCCGGCTCGCGGCCCGCGACAAGAACCGATAGACCCACCATAACCTGGAGACAACCATGCATCGTTCCCTGCGTCGCGCCGCCTGCGCGCTGGCCGTCACCCTTGCCGCGTCCGCGCCGGCGCTCGCCGCCTATCCCGACCATACGGTGCAGTTGATCGTGCCGTACGCGCCGGGCGGAACCACCGACCTGATGGCGCGCATCGTCGCACCCAAGCTGAGCGAGGTACTCGGCCAGTCGGTGGTGGTGGTGAACAAGCCCGGTGCGGGCGGCGCGCTGGGCAGCGCTTTCGCGGCGCGCGAACCGGCCGACGGCTATACCCTGGTGATGGCGGTGGAAAGCTCGCACGCCGTGAACCCGAACGTTCACCAGAAGTCCAGCTACGACCCGGTGAAGGACTTCGCGCCCATCAGCAACCTGGCGAACGTGCTGGGCGTGCTGGACGTCAGCGGCAGCTCCGACATCAAGACCTTCCAGCAGTTGCTGGACACGCTGAAGGCCAAGCCCGGCCGGCTGGCCTTCGGTTCTTCCGGCAGCGGCGGCTACAGCCACCTGTTCGGCGAGCTCTTCCTGAGCAGCACGCAGACCAGGATGCTGCACGTTCCCTACAAGGGCCTGGGCCCGGCGCTGGTCGACCTGATGGCGGGCCAGGTACAGGTGGTGTTCGACAACCTGCCGTCGTCCGCCGGCTTCATCGCCTCGGGCAAATTGCGGGCGCTGGCGGTGGCGTCGCCGACGCGCGTCAAGAGCCTGCCCGACGTGCCCACCTATGCCGAACTCGGCTATCCGCAGCTGAACACGCCCAGCTGGTTCGGCCTGGCCGCGCCCAAAGGTACGCCCGAGCCGGTGCTCGATACGCTGAACGCCGCGATCAGGAAAGTGCTGGCCGAGCCGTCGGTGGTGCAGGCCATCGAACAGCAGGGCGCAGTGCCCGACTACACCACGCGCGCCCAGTTCGCCGCCATCATCGAGCGGTCGAACGCGGTGTGGCGCAAGGTGGTCAACGATATCGGCTTCGAGAAGATGTGACCATGGCATTCGAACATCCCCACGCCGCGATAGCGGTGGACTCACGTGGCGTCGCCACGCTGCAGATCCGCGACGCCGGCAAGCTGAACATCCTCAGCCGCCGTGTGGTCGACGGCCTGATCCTGGCGCTGGAACACCTGGCCGGGCGCGACGACGTCCGCATCGTGGTGCTGCGCGCCGAACAGGAAAAGGCTTTCGTGGCCGGCTCCGACATCACGGAGATGGCGGCCTTCGACCAGGCGGGCGCCATCGAATACATCGATCGCCTGCGCCTGCTGTGCGACGGGGTGCGTCTGCTGCCCATGCCGGTGATCGCGCGCATCCCGGGCTGGTGCCTGGGCGGCGGCATGGAACTGGCCCTGGCCTGCGACCTGCGTATCGCCTCCGACGCCGCCCGCATGGGCATGCCGGAAGTCAAGGTCGGGGTTCCGTCGATCATCCATGCGGCGCTGCTGCCGCGGTTGATCGGCAAGGCCCGCGCCAGCTGGATGCTGCTGACCGGCGAGGTGGCCGACGCGCAGGAAGCGCTCGCCTGGGGACTGCTGGACCGCGTGGTGCCGGCGGCGGCGCTGGACGGCGAGGTCGACCGGATTGCGGGTATGCTGGCCGACCTGGGCCCTCGCGTGCTGGCCCAGCAGAAGCGTTTGCTGCGCGAGTGGGAAGACGAGCCGCTGGAGTCGTCGATCCGTAATGGCGTGCTGGAGTTCGGCGCGGCCTTCGGTACCGGCGAGCCGGGGCGCTACATGCGCGGCTTCCTCGAAGAAAAAGCGCGCGCCAAGGGCGGATGACCGGCAGGGCCGGCGCTCGCCCGGCCATGGAATGTCGCCATGTCATACGAGCTGAAGGATCTGCGCCTGTTCAAGGCCATCGTCCAGGCGGGCAACCTGTCCGCCGGCGCCGCCGCCATGCACATGACGGCGCCCGCGGCCAGCTATCGCCTGAAGAATCTGGAATACGCGGCGGGCAGCTCGCTTTTCCTGCGCACCGCCAAGGGCATGACGCTGACGGCGGCCGGTGAAGCGCTGGCGCGTCACGCCGACATCCTGCTGACCGCGCTGCAGACGATGCAGGAAGAGGTCAGCGCCTACGCCCGCAACCTGAAAGGCCGCATCCGGCTGCTGGCCAACAGCAGTTCGCTCAACGGATTCATCATTCCCAGCCTGGCGCGTTTCCTGGCCGGGAATGCGCATATCGACGTCGACCTGCAGGAAGCCGATAGCGAGGCGATCGCGGGCGCGATCCGCCGCAACGAGGCCGATATCGGTATCTTCGCCGGGCACAACACCGAAACCGATCTGCGCTGCGCGCTGTATGCCATCGATCGGCTGATCTGCGTGGCGCCGCCCGACCACCCGCTGGCCGCGCGCGACCGCATCGCCTTCGCCGAAGCGCTGGAGCATGGCTTCGTCTGCATGGACCGCGCGAGCAGCAACTTCCATTTCCTGCAGGCGCAGGCCCAGCAGGCGGGACGCGCGCTGTCCGTGCGCGTGCACGCGCATGACTTCGCCTCGACCTTGTATCTGGTGCGCGCCGGCGTGGGACTGGCGCTGGTGCCGACCAGCGTGGCCGAGCCGGGATTGCGCGACGGCAGCCTGGCGGGAATCGCGCTCACCGATGCCTGGGCGCTACGGGCGCTGCACCTGGTGACCCGGGAAGACGCGCCGGCTGCCGGCCTGGCGCGGCAATTCGCCGAAGTCCTGCTGCACGATCCGCAAGTGGCGGCCACGCGCACGCGCGAGCCCAACGGCGCATGGCCGGAAGCCGGCGACTGAACGTCCGCGCATGACCACAGGTATGGTTACACGACATTACGGTGGCAGGGCCTCATAAACGCTCTCGCGAGCGGCGGCGTCTGGCACCATTCGCTCCGTTGGCCGCAGGGATCCATGGTGCGATTCCAGGAAGGCCGCTTCCGAACTGGAGTTCGCCATGGCATGGAACACAACGGACGCCGACGTCTTTATACGTATCCTGGTTGACGACCTGGTCGTCACCATGGGGCAGAGCACCGGAATTTATTTCATCGATAGTTCGAAGGCCTTTGTGTCCAGGGGCAGCATCATCTGCTGGAAAGTCGAGATGCTGAATCCCAAGTCGCCCGGCCTGTCGACGATCGTGGAGGTCGGCGACTGCTATGCCTGGGGCACGACAGGCACGCCGCAAATCGCCGCCGACATCAGCGATGGCACCGCTTACGTGGGCACGGCCGAAACCGCGGGAACGTTCAACTACATCGTTTCCATCGACGTAGTGGCCAGCACGGGCCAGGCCAACACGATAAAGATTACGCCGACGATCAACGTTTCCTGATCCGCTTGCCCGCGAATTCCATCACGTAGTGGAGCCTGACATGCCCAAAGAAATGCCGGTACAGCCAAAAATAGAAGTTTTGCCGCCGTCCGCGGATCTGGCGTCACGATCGAAGGCCGCGATTATTCCGTCGGAAGACTGGAGCCCCACCAATCCGCAGACCGTGGTCAGGATCCTGGTCGACACCGCCAGCGTGGCCGCCAGCGGAGGCGGCGCGATCGGCGCGGGCCAGGCATATATGATGGATAACCGCCTCGACAACGGCAGCGGTAGCGAAGCGACCCTCGAGCTGCTGACCGTGGCCCATCCCAGGGACTACATCGGCTTTTATATCGATGCCGTCAATCCCAATCTCGGCGATCAGCTCGCCATCATGGGATTCGCGATCACCAGCGGCGACGTGTTCGGCGGAAGTGCGGGCCATCCCGTGCAGAAGAGCTACAACTACTGGGTCGGACAGATCATCAACGCGTCGAACTCGACGTACCGGATCAGTTGCTCCCTGACGACGAATGGCATTAACCAGCAGCAGTTTTTTTTCTCCTGGGACCCGTACCTCTACGTGCGGTAGCGGGGTCGCGCGATCCATCCCGCGCCCGTCCATCACATCGGGGAACGGATCGCTGGTTCGCAGGGCCGATACACAGGCCAGTTTTCGGAGGTAGCCACCATGGCTATCGCATTCGCTATCGCGCCTACGGGCGCGGATGACACCATCCAGGTTTTCCTGAACGGTTTCATCGGCGGCGGCTTCCTGGAGAAGATGCCGGCCAAGGCGCGCTTCGACCCGAACGACGTCTCCATTTCGGAATGCCTGCGCATGTACTACCTGCGGGACGACGATCTGGGCTCGGCGCAACCCTTGGACCAGGCCCGGCCCGGCGGCTGGCGCTATCTGTTGTTCTCCGGCGGATCCGTCATCAACGATATCTGCGTGGACACGGACCCGGCGGGCAAACCGGTCGTGGTGTCGACCAGCATCGATGCGCCGATGACGGCGTCGACGGTTGCCGCGCTGCTGGCGGCCGAAGACGATCCGAGAACCGCCGCCCAGGATTACGAAGCCCGTGAACTTTATTGCGCCCGGGCCGAATACGTCGCCGCGTTATGGCTGCACGGCGCGTCCGGCGACCTGATCGTGCCGATGGCGCCCACCGTGGCGGCGGGCCCCATCGCGCACCACCAGGTGTACGACGCGGCGACTTTCCTGGCCTGGCTGAAGCGTTGAGGTGGAGCGACCCATGGATCCGAATACTCAATCGCGCCTGCCCGCCTGCCTGGCATTGAAACCGCTTTCCCTGGACAGCGGCGCACAGGGGAAAACGGGCGAATTCGTGGGGACGCCGGGCGGCGGCGCCACGACGGCCTTTCCCGGCTTTCTGGAAGGGCAGCAGCATACCCAGTGGTGCTGGGCCGCCGTGGCCACGGGCCTGGGCAACTACTATCAAAGCCAATCCGGTCAGAGCTACACGCAGCTGCAGATCTACTGCGCGGTTTTCGGGCTGACGCAGAATCAATGCTCGGGTACGTCGTACACGGACGCGCTGTGCAACAGGGTCTACGAGCTGGTGACTCCCTTGCAATTCGTGGGCGCAATGAGGAAGCTGGTGCTGGGCATGCCGTCGCGCCAGGTGCTTCGGACCGAACTGGTGAACGATCGCCCGTTCGCCGTCTATCTGTCGCGTGGCGAAGCCACGGCCGTGGGCCATTTCGTGGTCATCAGCGCCTACAACCCGCGGCAGGTCCCCGGCAGCTCGGATCCCGTGCCCATGTGGTACGTATGCGATCCCTGGGCCGGCGGCACGCAGCGATGGGTCGTGTGCGACACCTTCCCGGAACAATACCCCGGCGATCCCAACACGACCTGGGGCTACACCTATTACACCGCCAGGATGCAGCCCGGGTCCCTGTCGGGATAATGGCGACGCGGGCCGGCGTTATTTCTTCAAGGCCTGCCGCAGCTGGCCGACTTCCGTCCCGGACACGGGCGGCGCATCGTTGCCCCAGGAGCTGCGCACGTAGGTGAGCACCTGCGCGATCTGCGCGTCCGTCAGGATGGTGTCGAACGGCGGCATATGCTGCGACGGCGGCCCGTGCGCGGTGGCGGCGCTATGGCCGCCTTCCATCACGATGCGCATCAGCGATGTCCTGTCCCTGGCCAGCAGGGAGGGATTGCCCGCCAGCCGCGGGTACACCCCCGGAACGCCGCGGCCGTCCGCCTGGTGGCATTGCGCGCAGAAGGAGCTGTACACCGACGCGCCGACGGATAGCGTATCGAGCGTGCGATTGCCCTGGTCCGCGGTGGCCTCCTTGACGTCGGCGCGGTCGGGAATATAGCGGCCGGCGTCGGCGTTGGGCGGCAGGCTCTTCAGGTAGACCGCGATGGCGCGCAGGTCCTGGTCATTCAGGTGCTGCAGGCTGCTTTCTATGGTTTCCACCATGCTGCCGTAGGCCATGTTGCCGTTGGCATGGCCCGTCTTCATGAACTCGGCCAGTTCGTCGACGCTGATCCGTCCCAGGCCGGAGCCCATGCCGCTGTTCAGATTGGGCGCGAACCAGTGGTCGTTGACGCTGCCCGTCAGGAAATGCCGCGAGCTTTCGTCGTCGCCGCGTTCCTGGAAGGCCGGCCCGCGCGGCGTATGGCAGGCGCCGCAATGCCCCAGCGCCTGGACCAGATAGGCGCCGCGGTTCCATTGCTGGTCCTGCTCGGGCCGCGGCTGGTAGGTTGCGCTCGGGACGAAAAAGGCTTGCCAGCCGCGCAGCATCCAGCGCTGGTTGAAGGGGAAGGGTAACTTCGTGGGAGGCGGCGACTGGTCCACCGGCGGAATACCGTGCATGACGTAGGCGTACAGCGCGCGCATGTCGTCTTCGGTCATCCTGGCGAAGGACGCGTAGGGCATGGCCGGATACAAGGGCTTGTCGCCGCGCGCGATGCCTTTGCGCAGCACACGGGAGAATTCTTCATAGCTGTAGCCGCCTATGCCGTGGCTGGGATCAGGGGTGATGTTGGTGGCGATGATGGTGCCGAACGGCGACCAGAGTTCCCGGCCGCCGGCATAAGGCGCGCCGCCCTTGGGGTTGGTATGGCAGCCCATGCAATCGCCGGCGCTGGCCACGTACCTGCCGCGCGCGATCAGCAGGGCGTCGTCAGCGGATGGCGTTGAAGTGCCGTGGCTGCCTGGCGCGGCTTGCGAAGCTTGTGCGGCTTGCCCGGCCGGTGCGGCTGCGGTGGCCGTTTCGGCTGGCGCGGCGTTCGCGGCCGGTGCGGCGTCTGCCGCCGGTGCGGCCGGTGCGGCCTCGGGCTGCGCGGCGTCGGCGCGCGGCGCGCCGGCGATCGCCATGGCCGCCAGTGCGGCGCCGGCCGCGAGCAGCATGCCCCCCAGCACCGATACCACGGGCTGTTCCAGCCAGCGCCAGGCGACGTACAACCCGCCGATCAGATAGGCGAGTCCGCCCGGCACCCACATCACCAGCCCACCCAATTGCTGGTCGCGAAGCGGATCGATCCCCAGCGCCGCCGCCGGCTCGATATAGGCGGGGTACCACAAGCCCGGCGCCAGCGTGAGCAGCGCGCCCAGGGCCCCGGTGTGGACCATGGTGGTGAACAGCGCAAGCATCGCGTACCCGCCTGGCGCCGCGCGGCGCGGCATGCCGAAGATCGGCCACCAGAACAGCAGGGCGCTTGCCAGGAAGCTGGCATGCTGCCAGGCGTGGATGGTGGGGTCCGCCAGGGCCGCCTGGAAAAAACGCGGCACGTGCCACAGCCATAGCGCGGCGGCATGCAGCAGCCATGCGACCAGCGCACCCGTCAGCAGATGCCAGACGCTCAACAGCGGACGCCAGCGCCAGGCGTGCGCGACGGGCCGCCGCCAGGCGTGCGGGAAGGCCCACAGCCAGACCGCCAGCGGCCGTCCGATCACCAGCAGGGGCGCGGCCACGATCATCAGCATTTCATGCTGCACCATATGCGCGGAAAACATCAGGCTGCTCAAGGTATCCAGCGGCGATACCAGCGCAACGCAGAGCGCCAGCCATCCGCCGAGAAACGCCAGCAGCTGCCTGAAGCGGGCTTGGTCGCCTTCATTGGGCTCCGGATCATGCGCGCGGCGCGCGCGCAGCCGCAGGTAGCCCGCCAGGTACAGCAGCAGGCTCAGCAGGAGCAGCCCGACCACCCAGGGTTCGGGGGCGGTGTAGAGCGCCGGCTGTCCGTTGCCGTCGACGGTGGCGACGTGCGCGCTCGCCATCGCCGGCAACAGCGCCAAGAGTCCCGTCGGCGCCAGTCGCGTGGTTCCCGCCACTCGCGCCACTCGCGTCACTCGGGCGAGGAGCGGCACGAGCGCGAGGCGACGCGGAGCGCGCGGGGGGAGGGCGTTTTCCATCGCTACCCCTGCAGGCGCGGCGCCAGGTAGATGACCGCATAGATCGGTACCCAGCTGAACACGACGAAGTACCAGTACATCGCGTTTTCGCTGACATCGACATGGCGTCGCCCATCGAACGGTCCCGTGAACAGCAGCACGGTCAACACCGCGGTGTCCACCGTGTCGGTGATCAGATGGGTGGTATGCAGTCCCAGCAGGAACCAGACCACCGCGCCATAGGCGTTCTCGTTCCACAAGATGTTCAAGGTGGTGAATTCCAGGGCGCGCAAGACCAGGAAGGCCCCCGCCAGGACCAGGCACACCACCATCCACAACGCGGCGCGGCGCCGCTGCCGGGCTTCCGCCGCCCGCTTGGCCAGGTGGTTGGGCAGCAGGCTCAGCAGCAACAGCACGGTATTGGCGGTGCCCCAGCCCAGGCCGGGCGGATCGGCGCTGATCGGCCACCGCGGCGCCAGGCCGCGCAGGTAGAAGTAGCTCATGATGCCGATGGCGAAGACGGTGCCCTCGATGAGCATCAGGCCGATGGTGCCCCACCACATGAGGCTGCGATGGCCGAACCCGTAGGTAGGCAGCCGGGATACGTCGATCACCTCGCCTGGCGGCGCGGCAATGCCCGGCCGTGCGGCTTCCCCCATACGTTCAGCCTGGCTCATGGCCGCTGCTCCAGCCGTATCGCCTGCCGGGTGCCATGCCGCCGCGGCCAGAACCACAGGATGAGCGCGACGCCCACGGGCAACGACAGCCAGACCACCGCCCACGGCGTATAGACGGAGCCGATGAACAGGGCCGACGTCGCCACCGCGCTCAGGAACGGCCAGATGGACGGCGTGGGAAAGAGCACGCGCAGATCGGGGCGTGCATCGACCGCCGTGGTGGACAGCACTTCGCGGGCATCGGCGGCCAGGCCCGCCACGCTGCCGCGCGGGCCTTCCTTCCACAGCGGGTCGCTGGACGCCACTACCGGCAGGCTGTCGAAGTTATGCGGCGGCGGCGGGCTGTCGGTCAACCATTCCAGCGTCCCCGCGCCCCAGGGATTCGCGCCGGCCGGCGCCCCGTGCCGCCGGTTGCGCAGCACGTTGCAGATGAACAGCAGCACGCCCGCCGCCAGCATGCCGGCGCCGGCGGTCGCGCCCAGGTTCATTCCGTCCCAGCCCATCTCCGCCGGATACGTCCACACCCGCCGGGGCATCCCTTCCAGGCCCAGCAGGTGCATGGGAAAGAAGGTGACGTTGAAGCCGATGAAGAACAGCCAGAAATGCCAATATCCCAGCCTTTCGTTCAGCAGCCGCCCGGTGAACTTGGGAAACCAGTAATAGAAGGCGCCGAACAGGGGAAACACGGCGCCGCCGAACAGTACGTAGTGCAGGTGCGCGACGACGAAGTAAGTGTCGTGTACCTGCAGGTCCAGCGAGACGCTGCCCAGCATGATGCCAGTCATGCCGCCCATGACCAGGATGACGAAGAAGGCCAGCACGAAGCATAGCGGCACGCTCCAGCGCAGCCTGCCGGTGGCCAGGGTGACCAGCCAGCAGAAGATCTGGATCGCGGAAGGAATGGCGATCGACAGGCTGGACGCGGTGAAGAACCGCTTGCCCAGCTCGGGCATGCTGGTGGCGTACATATGATGGGCCCACAGTCCGAATGCCAGGAAGGCGACGGCGATCAGGGCGAGCACCATGGCCGGATAGCCGAAGATCGGCCGCCGCGAGAACGTGGGAATGATGGTGGAAATGAACCCCAGCGGCGGGATGAAGATCAGGTAGACCTCCGGGTGGCCGAAGAACCAGAACAGGTGCTGCCACAGCAGCACGTCGCCGCCGCGCGCTGGGTTGTAGAAGTGCGTGCCGACCAGCCGGTCCAGGATCAGCGCCGTGCTGCCGAACATGACCGAGGGCATGGCGAACAGCACCATGAACTGCGTCACCAGCGTCGCCCATACGAACAGCGGCATGCGATTCAGCGTCATGCCGGGCGCCCGCAGCTTGAAGATGGTGGTGATCAGGATGATGGCTTCCAGCAGCGCCGCCAGTTCGGTGAAGGTGATCATCTGCGCCCAGATGTCCACGCCCTTGCCGGTCGAGTAATCCGGCCCGGACAGCGGCACGTAGGCGAACCAGCCGGCGTCCGGGCCCGACCCCAGGAAAAAGCCGGCAAACAGGAACAGCCCGCCGAAGACGAAGATCCAGTAGGCGTAGGCGTTCAAGCGCGGAAAGGCCACGCTGCGCGTGCCTATCATTAGGGGGACCAGATAGCTCGCCACCGCCTGCATCACCGGCACCGCGAACAGGAACATCATCGTGGTGCCGTGCATCGTGAAGAGCTGGTTGTACAGCGTCGGGCCGATCAGGCGGTTGTCCGGCCGGATCAGCTGCAGCCGCATCGCCAGCGCCAGCAGGCCGCCCAGCAGGAAGAACACGAAGGTGGCCTGCATGAAGCGCAGGCTGATGGTCTTGTGGTTGATCGCGCACAGCACGCCGCGCCATCCAGGGGGATCGCGCCAGGTATCGGCGAGCGCGGCGCGAGCCTGGGCGGGTGCGTCGGGACCGTCCAGCAAAACGTCGGGCCGTGCAAGGGTATCGGACACGCCAGTCATTGCAGGGATCCCAGGTAGCGCACCAGCGCCTGCAGGTCTTCAGGCGGGAGCTGGGTAGGCGGCATCGTCGTCGCGGGTTTCATGGTGCCGGGCTGCGATATCCACCGCGCCAGGTTGTCGGGGTTGTTGGCGATGGTGCCGGCGGCCAGCAGTGGCCGGCTGGCCAGATGGGTCAGGTCCGGGCCCAGGGTGCCGGCGGCGGGCGTGCCGCGTATCGTGTGGCACTGCGCGCAGGAATCTCCCAGGAATATCCCCATGCCTCGGCGGGCCACGGTGTCCTCGGGGCGGATCGCATCCTGCCGTTCATGGTCCGCCCAGGCGGCGTAGTCCTGGGCCGGCACCGCCGAAACCGAGAACGCCATCAGGGCATGCTCGGCGCCGCAGAACTCGGCGCACTGGCCGCGATAGTCGCCGGCGCGGTCGGCACGCAGCATGATCTGCGCGTCGCGGCCGGGGATCATGTCGCGCTTGCCGTGCAGATTGGGCACCCAGAAGGTATGGATGACGTCGGAAGACTTCAGGGTGATCAGCACCGGGCGGCCCACCGGCAGGCGCAACTGGTTGGCGGTCACGAATGACGGGCGATCGCCGTCGGCCTGGTAGCGGGTTTCCCACCACCACTGGTGGCCTGTCATCTCGACGCGTACGGGGTCCGCCATCGGCAGGCGCGACACGGCGCGGTCGGTCAGGAAATCGGCCACGACCAGGCCGCACAGCAGGGCCACCGACAGGCAGGTGGCCGCCGCCACGATGCGCCGGGAGCGGCGTTCCGCGCCCGGGTCGGGTGTCTTCGCCACGGTATGCGGATCGTCGCCATGCGCGGCCCCGGCAGCCGTGCCGGAGGCGGCGCGCGCCGAACGCGTGGCACGCCGGATGGCCGCCAGCAGCGCCAGCAGTACCGCGACGAAAACCGCCGTGCATACCAGCAGCGTGATGTGCCACAACGTCAGTATGCGTTCGGCCTGGACGCCGGCGGGCGCCAGCACGCTCTGGTTGGGCGCGGCTGCCGCCGCGACGCTCCACAGCGCCGCCCAGCACGCACCGCCGCGCAAGGCCGGGCGCCAAGTTCCCAGCAGCGGTTTCATACGTGTTTCAGGCCTCCTTGCGCAGCGTGATGGGCACTGACTTCGCTGCCGGCACCTTGCTTTCCTTGGCGTGATGCCACAGCGGGATCAGCGGATTGCATTCCGGGTAGTACGACCACGCGCAGCCGGCCGGGATATTGAAGGGCCGCACGCGCAGCCCGCCCACTTCGCGCGTGAATCCGTCATGCGCGACCGTGCTGGCGGTCACGACGTCGTCTTCCCGCAGGCCCAGGCGTTCCATGTCGTCCGGGTTCAGCATGATCACCTGCCGCGTCCCGTGGACGCCGCGGAAGCGATCGTCCAGCGCATACACCGTGGTGTTGAACTGATTGTCGCCACGCGTGGTCATCAGCCGGATGACGTCGGGCCCGTGCGCCGGCATGTCGGGATCGCCGTCCAGCGTGTCGGGCACCACGAAATTGGCCTTGCCTGTTTCGGTGTCCCATTTGCGCTCGGCGGCGCCCAGGGGGCGGTGAAAGCCGCCCGGATTCCACATGCGGAAATTGAAGTCCTTGAAGATCTTCGGATAGGTCGCCTCGATGGCATCGCGCACCAGGGCGTAATCGTCCACCCACCGGTCCCAATCGACGTGCGGATTCGGCGCCAGCGTGGCCTTGGCGATGCCGGCGACGATGGCGGGTTCCGAAAGCAGCTTGTCGCCGGGCGGCTCGTGGATGCCGCGCGATCCGTGGAAGCAGCCGGTGCTGTCCTCCATCGAGACGGCCTGTTCGCCGGTTGCCTGCCGGTCGATCTCGATGCGGCTCAGGCAAGGCAGCAGGTAGGCCTGCCGGCCGTGCAGCAGATGACTGCGATTCAGCCGCGTGGTGATGCCCACCGTCAGATCCAGGCGGCGCCACGCCGGCTCCATGCGGTAATGATCCGGAATGGCCCGCGCGAAATTCCCGCCCAGCGCGACGAAGGCCGATACCCGGCCGTCCAGGATGCCTTCGCACGCTTCGACCGTGTTCATGCCTTTCTTCGTGGGCGGGTCGAAATGGTAGAGGTCGCGGAGCTTGTCGTTGGGCACATGGTCCGGCTTCTCGGTAATGCCGACGGTGCGCTGGCCCTGGACGTTGGAATGTCCGCGGATGGGGCAGACTCCCGCGCCCGGCTTGCCGATGTTCCCGCGCAGCAGCAACAGGTTGGTGACCATCTGCACGCTCTGCACCCCATTGCGGTGCTGCGTCAGCCCCATGCCGTATAGCAGCATGCAGGCCTTGGCCTGGGCGTAGGTCGCGGCCGCCTCGGCCAGCGCCGCGCGCGTCAGGCCGGATTCGCGCTCGACGTCTTCCCACGACAGCTGGCGCATGGCGCCGGCGAACGCCTCGAAGCCATGCGTGTGTTCGGCGATGAAAGCATGGTCCAGCACGGGCTCGCCGCCTTGCGCGCGCGCCCGGTCATCGGCTTCTATCAGCCATTTGCACAGCCCGCCGAGCGCCGCGGTATCGCCACCCAGCTTCAGCTGCAGGTATTGCGTGCTGATCGTCGTTTCCTTGCCGGTCAGCATTTCCACCGGCGACTGCGGATTGGTGAAGCTGACCAATCCGGGCTCGCGCAGCGGGTTGAAGGTGACGATGGGTACCCCACGCTGGCGTGCTTCCTGCAACTGGTGCAGCATGCGCGGCGCATTGGTGCCCGTGTTGTGGCCGAAGAAGAACATGCAGTCCGTATGCTCGAAGTCTTCGAGCGTGACCGTGCCGACCGGCACGCCTATGGTCTTGGGCAAGCCGACGGACGTGCTTTCATGGCACATGTTGGAGCTGTCGGGCAGATTGTTGGTGCCGTACATGCGCGCGAACAAGGCATACATGTAGGAGGTTTCCAGCGACGCCCGGCCCGACGTGTAGAACACCGTCGCGTCCGGTTCGCGCGCGCGCAGCAGCGCGCCGATTTCATCGAAGGCCTGTTGCCAGCCGATCTCCACGTACTTGTCCGTGGCGGCGTCCCAGCGCAACGGCACGGTGACCCGGCCAACGGCTTCCAGCTCATGGTCCGACCAGGATTCCAGCTCCGTGCAGGTATGTTCGGCGAAGAAGCTGGCCGACACGTGCTTGCTGGTGATGTCCCAGGCCGTGGCCTTGGCGCCGTTTTCGCAGAACTCGAAGGGGTGGGGATGGGCCGGCTTGGCCCAGGAACAGCTGACGCACATGAAGCCGTCGGGCTTGTTCTGCTGCATCAGCACCCGGGTGCCGTGCAACAGGCGGTGTTCCCTGACCAGGATGGACCCGACCGCGCGGGCCGAACCCCAACCGCCGGCGGGCTCGGTATGCGGCCCGGTTGAAGCGTGCTCTTTTGCCATTTGCTCTACCCTGTTGCCGGGCGATCCCAAGGCCTGAGCCGGGAAGGGCCGTCCGGTTCGACCGGACGAGCATCGGGCGCCCGTTTATCGTGTGTATGGAGCCGGGGCTTCCGTGGAGGCGCCCCGGCCGGGTGCGGCGGTTGCAGCAGTTTCCATGCCTGTTGGGCAGGTCGCCAGGCCCGCGCGCGATCGACCGCTATACTGTATGAAAATACAGTACTCAACCGCCCATGCCAGATCCCGTCCGCGCGCCCGATGCGGCCATTTCCACATCCGCATCCGCATCCGCATCGGTGTCCACTTGCGGGGGCTCGCCGACGCCGGCGCCCGCCGCGCCCGACACCTACGTCGTCGCCGTTCGCGCGCTATGCGAGTTCACCGCGCGGCGCGGCGACCTGGATCTGCGGTTCACGCCGGCGCCTTCCGCGCAGGAAGGCCAGGCGGGCCATCTGTTCGTGACGCAACGCCGTGGCGCGGGCTACGAGACCGAAGTGTCCCTGGCCGGCACGCATGGGCCCTTGCGGGTGCGTGGGCGCGCCGATGGCTACGACACCGCGCGCAACCGCCTGGAAGAAATCAAGACGCATCGCGGCAGCGTCGATCGCATACCCGACAACCATCGCGCCCTGCATTGGGCGCAGGCCAAGGTCTATGCCCATCTGCTGTGCGAGCAGCGCGGGCTGGACGCGATGGACGTCGCGCTGGTGTATTTCGATATCGGTACCCAGCAGGAAACGGTGCTGGTGGAGACGCATGACGCGGATGCGCTGCGTGCTTTCTTCACCGATCAGTGCGAACGCTTCATCGCCTGGGCGCGCCAGGAGATGGTCCATCGGCAGTCCCGCGACGCCGCGCTCGCCAGCCTGGCCTTTCCTCACGGCGAGTTCCGTGCGGGACAGCGCGATCTGGCCAAGGCGGTCTTCCGCGCGGGGCGCGATGCGCATTGCGTGCTGGCGCAGGCGCCGACCGGCATAGGCAAGACCATGGCGACGATTTTTCCCATGCTCAAGGCCTGCGTCGGCACGCTGGATAAAGTGTTCTTCCTTTGCGCCAAGACAGCCGGACGCCAGTCGGCGCTCGCGGCCTTGCAACGCCTGCGCGCGGCTGACGGCGGGCCGCCGTTGCGCGTCCTGGAAATGGTGGCACGCGAACAGGCCTGCGAACATCCTGCGTCCGGCGGCCGTGGGAATGCCTGCAATGGCGACGCATGCCGCCTGGCGCGCGGCTTCCACGACCGACTCCCGGCGGCGCGCGCCACGGCCTTGCAGGACTGCTTCATGGACCGCGCCGCGGTGCGGACGGCCGCGCTGGCGCACGACGTCTGCCCATACTTCCTGAGCCAGGAATTGGCGCGCTGGAGCGACGTGGTGGTGGGCGACTACAACTATTATTTCGACGGCAGCGCGATGCTCCATGCGATGACGGTGGCGTATCAGTGGCGGGTAGGGCTGCTGGTGGACGAAGCCCACAACATGGTGGAGCGCGCGCGGCGCATGTACACCGCCGAGCTGCGGCTGGACGATCTCGCCGCGGCGCGCCGGGCGGCGCCGGTGGCGCTGCGCAAGCCGCTGGATGCCTTGCGGCGCATCTTCCGGCAACTGTTGAAGGCGCAGACGCAGCCCTATACGGTGTATGACGACATGCCGCCGGCGCTGCTTGAGCAATTGCAGCAGACGGGCTCGGCGCTGTCCGCCCATTTCGCCGAGCAGGGCGGCGAAGCGCCCGAACCCTTGTTGCAGCTGTACTTCGCCATCCTGTCATTCGCCAGGCTGGCCGAAGACCTGGGGGACCACGCCCTGTTCGACATCACCCTGGCGCAGCCCGGCGAAACGGCCGCGACACGCGGGCAAGGGCAGGGGGGCACGCTGTGCGTGCGCAACGTGGTGCCGGGTCCCTATCTGTCGCCGCGCTTCAAGGCGGCCCACGGCGCGGTGTTGTTTTCGGCGACGCTGAATCCCATGGCGTTCTATCGTGACACCCTGGGCCTGCCGGGCGATTGCCGGACGATCGACGTGCCGGGGCCGTTTCGCGCCGAGCAGCTGGCGGTGCACCTGGTCGGCAACGTCTCGACCCGCTATCGCGATCGCGACGCGTCGATATCCGCGATCGTGGAGATCATGGCTCGGGCGTATCGGGAGCACCCAGGCAATTACATCTGTTTCGCCAGCAGCTTCGAGTACATGGACAGGCTCGCGTGCCGGTTGCGGTCGTGTGCGCCGGACCTGCCCTCGTGGCAGCAGGCCGCCGGGATGGACGCGGCCGGACGCGTGGCGTTTCTCGACCGCTTCGCGCCGGGCGGCGCCGGCCTGGGTTTCGCCGTCCTGGGCGGCGTGTTCGGAGAAGGCGTGGATCTGCCGGGGGACCGCTTGATCGGCGCCTTCATCGTGACCCTGGGCATGCCGCAGGTGAATCCTGTCAACGAGCAGATGATGCGGCGCATGGATGCCCGCTTCGGCTGCGGTTTCGAATACACCTATCTCTATCCAGGCCTGCAGAAGGTCGTGCAGGCGGCGGGCCGCGTGATCCGCACCGAGACGGACCGGGGTAGCGTCTACCTGATCGATGATCGGTTCCGGCGCGCAAATGTGCGGGCCTTGCTGCCGGCGTGGTGGCGCCCGCGGCGATTGGACCATCCCGCGCCTGAGCACCTTGCAGCGCAGCATGGCTAGCTCCCTCGTAAAGTCAGCTCATCCGTTTTGCTTTTGCTGAAGCAGGGCGGAGCGACGCCCGGGCGAATTCATGGAACGGTTCAGGTACGACTGTTGCGCAAGCAAGGTGCGGCGCATCGCTGCATCCAACTCATCGACCGGAGACACACCATGAGCCAGCAGAACCAACAAAGCGACCAGAACCGTCAGCAGAGCCAACAGAACGACCAGAATCGCCAACAGAACCAGCAAGGCGACCAGAATCGTCAGCAGAACCAACAGAACGATCAGAATCGTCAGCAGAACCAGCAGAACGATCAGAACCGTCAGCAGAACCAGCAGAACGATCAGAACCGCCAGCAAAATCAGCAGGACCGCAATCGCGGGTAAGCGCTGCGATAGCTAACAGGGCCGCCCTCGGGCGGCCCTGTTTTATTTCCGTTGCGCACTTGTTTCCGGTGAGCACGGCCTTGCCGTCGCTATATCTTCGCCTTCGCGTCCGGTATCTGCGCCAATTGCAGGAACCGCCGGGTCGTGGCGGCCATGTTGTGCTGCAGCCAATCCGCCATGGCCTGTTCCTCGGGCAGGATGCGCTCGCATACCGCCATGGTTTCCCGGTCGCCCACCATGCGCGCCGCTTCGATCAGATTGCGGTACGAGGCGATTTCGAAGTGCTCGAACGCGTAGCTCATCATGCCGCCCTTGACGATCTCGTCGCTGGCGAACATGCTCGTCGCGCCGTGCATGCCGGCCACCGCCTTGCCCGCCAGGTCTTTCAGCGTCGACGTATCGCCACCGCGGCGCTCGATGCACTTCGCAATGAGTTGCGCCTGGTTGCGCGTTTCCTCGATGTGCTGCTCGATGCGGCGTTTCAGGTCGGGGTAGTTCTCGATGCGCTTGGCCATGGCGGTCAACATGCTTTCGGCCTGCTCTTCCATGGCGTGAGCGTCGCGCAGCCAATCCATGAAGTGGGATTCCAGGACGTCCCTGTCCATCGTGATGCCTTCGTTTTCCATCGTCATCTCCTGTGGGATTACCGCGGGCGCCAGCGTCCGATCATGCTGGCGAGACCGCCCGCGCTGGGGCGGGCCGACATCGGTAGTCCGCAGGCGCCATACCCACGGCGCGCCTGTTCAGGATGCCGACCGCTCAATCCCTGGGATCGAAGCCCAGCGCTTTCATGGCTGGGGTGACCGCCTGGGGCTGGTAGTCCTTCCAGGGCGCGTTGCCGGCGTCCAGGCGGGTGTGCGCGGTGCTGATCGTCCACTGCGCGCCGCTCTTGATGTCAGGCAGCTCATCCCATGCGATCGGCACCGAAATGCCCAGGCCGGGCCGCGCGCGAGCCGACCACGCCGCGACGGTGGTGGCGCCAAAGCCGTTGCGCAGGTAGTCCGCGAAGATCTTGCCCACGCGATTTTTCGGCCCGCTCTTGGCCACGAAGACCTGGGGCAGGGTGCTGGCCAGGTGCCGCACGATCGCCTGCGAAAAATCCTTGACGGTGTCCCAGCCGTACTGCTTGCGCAAAGGCACCACCACATGCAGGCCCTTGCCGCCGCTGGTCTTCAGCCAGCAATCCAGTCCCAGCTCGTGCAGCAGGACCCGTACCAATCCGGCGGCCTGTTGCAGCGTCGCCCATTTCACGCCTTCGCCCGGGTCCAGGTCGAACAGCATGCGGTCGGGTTTGCCGATCGCCGTCTTGACGGCGTTCCAGGTGTGGAATTCCACCACGTTCATCTGGGCGGCCGACACGATGGCGACGTCGCTGGGCACTTCCAGCAGCGATGGATGGCCGGGGTCGAGCCGTTGCGGCAGCGGCTTGACGCCCGGGATGGCGGCCTCCAGGTGCTTCTGGAAGAACAGCGGCTCCTGGATGCCGCCGGGCGCCCGCACGAGCGACACAGGGCGGTTCTTCAGGTGTTCCAGCAGCAGCGGCGCCACCAGGCCGTAGTAGCGCGCCAGGTCCAGCTTGGTCAGGCCGGTCGACGGGTCGATGATGCGATCCGGGTTGGACAGGCGGCCCAGCCTGGCGTTGCCGGCGGGTCCGGCCTTGCGCGCGGCCGCGGGGGCGTCTTGGGCGGGATCCTTGGTGGCGTTCTTGGCGGCGTTCTTTCCGGGGGTCTTTTTCGGCGCGGCTTCCGGCGTGCCCGAAGCGTCAGGCGTGGCGGCGTCCTTGCCCACGGCTCGCGCGGCGACCGGCTTTTCCCGTGTGATGGCCCGCGCCGGCTTGTCGCCGCGCAAGCCCCGGAAGACGGAATGCCGGATGTGGCCGGACTGCGTCCATTCGCCGAAAGAAACCTCGGCGACGAGCTCCGGCTTGACCCAATGGGCCTTGCGCGGCAGCTCGGGCTGCTGGGGCAGGGGCCGCTCCGCGACCTCGATGGCTTGCAGCCGCTTCGCCATTTCCTGCAGGCCGCGCGTATCGAAACCGGTGCCGACCTTGCCGGCGTAGCGCAGCTCGCCCTTGTCGTCGTGCACGGCCACCAATAGCGCGCCCAGCCCCTTGCGGCTGCCCGCGGGATCCGTATAGCCGACGATGATGAATTCCTGCCGCTGCGCGCACTTCAGCTTGAGCCAGGCATCCGAGCGCCGTGAGACGTAGATGGAGTTCCTGCGCTTGGCGATGATGCCTTCCAATCCCATCTTGCAGGCCGAGGCCACCAGCTCGCCAGGTGGAGCATCGAAGGCCGCGCTGAAGCGTAGCGGGCCTTCGGAGGCGCCGCCCAGCAGCTGCTCCAGCAAGGCGCGGCGCACGGTGACGGGTTCTTCGCGAAGGTCGCGGCCGGCGACGAAAGGCAGGTCGAATGCGTAGTAGACGATGTCGCCGGTGCGCTCGCTTTCGAAGGCATTCTGCAAGGCCTGGAAGCTGGGCGCGCCGTGGTCGGCCAGCACGACGATTTCCCCGTCGATCCAGGTGTCCTGTACCTTCAGCGCGGACAGGGCCTTGACCAGATGCGGCATTTTCGCGCTCCAGTCGTGGCCGTTGCGGGTGTAGAGCCGCGCGCCGCCTTGGTCCAGCCGCGCGACGATGCGGTAGCCGTCGAACTTGACTTCGTAGATCCAGTCGGCCGGATTGGGCGGCACGCCGTCCACCAGCGTGGCGAGCTGCGGCTTGAGCGTGGCGGGCAGGGCGCGTGCCACGCCGGGCAGGCGGTGTTCGGCCTCGCCCGTTGCCGCCGGGCCGTCGCCCTCCGCGGTTGCGCCGGCCTTGGTTGCACGCTTCGTCGACGCGGCTTTGGCGGCCGATTTCTTCGAGGCGGCCTGTGCCGTGGCGACCTTCTTCGTGGCTGCTTTTTTCGCCGTCGTCTTCTTCTCAGCCTTGGCGGCCCCGCCGGAGTCGGCGCCTTCGCGGCCGCGTTCTTCCGCGGCCGGGCGCGCGGCGCGCGCCAGCGCCGTCTTGCGCTGCGCGCGCAGCGGCACCACGCTGTCGGGCATTTCATCGACCACGCTGAATTCCGCATCGGATCGCGCGAACTCATCGCGGTCCTTGATCAACAGCCACGGCGGCTGGCGTTCGTTCTCCTTGCCGTGCAGGCGCACCAGCGCCCAGCGTCCCTGCATCTTGGCGCCCATCAGATCGAATTTCAGGTGGCCTTCCCGATAACCCTTGCGCGGATCGCCCACCGGCTGCCAGGTGCCTTCATCCCAGATGATGACCTTGCCCGCGCCATACTGTCCTTTCGGGATCTCGCCCTCGAACTGGTTGTAGGCGATGGGATGGTCTTCCACCTGGACCGCCATGCGCTTGATCGACGGATCGTAGCTGGGCCCCTTGGGTACGGCCCAGCTCTTCATGGCGCCGTCCAGCTCCAGGCGGAAATCGTAGTGCAGGCGGCTGGCCCAATGCTTCTGGATGACGAAGGCGCGCGCCGTGGCGTTCGGCTTGCCGCCGCTCGCGGGCTCGGACGTAACGTCGAAGTTCCGCTTCTGGCGGTATTTGGCAAGGGTGTCCGCCATGGTCAAGCCGCCTTGCGTGTACGTCCGCCAGATTTCGATGCCGACTTGGCCGTCTTCGACGCGCTCTTGGCGCCGGTCTTCTTCGCCGCCTTCCTGGCGGGAGACTTGGCCGGCGCGTCGGCCTTGGCCGCGGACCGGCCCTTCAGGCTGCGTTGCAGCAGTTCGGTCAGGTCGATCACGTTGCCGCCGCCGACGTTGGGCGCTTCTTCCTGCGGCTCGATCACGGTTTCGGTCTTGCCGGCCTGCACCTTCTGTTCGACCAGGGCCATGATCGCGTGGCGGAATTCATCCTGGAAGTCGTCCGGATTCCAATCGCCGGACATGTCGTCGACCAGCATCTTGGCCATCTTCTGTTCCTGCGGGCTGGCGGCCATCGCCTTGGCGCCGACGGTGGGCAGGTCCAGGTCTTCCATGGACTTTATCTCGTCGCCCCAGCGCATCAGGTTCAACACCATGGCGTCGCCCGACGGTACCAGCGCGGCCAGGTGCTGCTTGGTCTGGATCACCACCTTGGCGATACCGATCTTGCCGGTCTTGGCCAATGTGTCGCGCAGCAGCGCATAGACCTTGTGCCCCTTGTTGATGGGCGCGATGTAGTAAGGCCGCTCCAGATAGACGAAGGAAAGCTGGTCGGCCGGCACGAAGCGCTGGATTTCGATCGTCTGCGTGGTGCGCGGGAAGGCCTCGGCGATTTCTTCCGGCGAAATGATGACGTACTTGCCGTCTTCGTACTCGACGCCCTTGACGATGTTGTCGCGGTCGATTTCGCGGCCGGTGCGCTTGTTGATGCGCTTGTAGCCCACCGGGTCCATGCTGCGCTTGTCCAGCCAGTCGAAGTCGACGCCCGACTCGACGGCGGCCGTATGCAGGCCCACCGGGATGTTCACCAGCCCGAATGAAATGGCACCTTTCCAGATCGTTCTTGACGAGGCCATGGCAGTTCCTTTGTTTGGCGGACGCGCGTACCCGCCGCGCGCTTTTTTGCCGCGTAGCAACTGTCATGCCAAGAATTCGGACGAATCCCCCTGGGGGAGGCTCAGAATGCCACGGCGTGGCTGCCTTTCAGGCCCAGCATGGCCCGCGCCTCGTCGGGACTGGCGATCTCCAGGGACAGCGCCTCCAGGATGCCGCGGATCTTCCGGACCTGTTCGGCGCAGGAGGCGGCCAGCTGGCCCCTGGACAGGTAAAGGCTGTCCTCCAGGCCCACGCGCACGTTGCCGCCCAGGATGGCGCCCATGGTGACCAGGGGCATCTGGTGCCGGCCGGCGCCGAGCACCGAAAACCGGTAGCCGTCGCGGCCGAACAGGCGGTCGGCGGTGGTCCGCATGGTGGCGACGTTTTCCGGATCCGGACCCAGGCCGCCCAGGATGCCGAAGATGGCCTGGATGAACAGCGGCCCCCGCACCAGGCCTTCGTCGACGAAGTGCGCCAGGTTGTACAGGTGGCCCATGTCGTAGCACTCGAACTCGAAGCGGGTGCCGCAGTCGTCGCCCAGTACCTTCAGGATGTGCCGGATATCGCGGAAGGTGTTGCGGAAGATCAGGTCTTCCATGCCTTCGATATAGGGTTTTTCCCAGTCGTAGCGCCACTCCGCGATGCGCCGCGCGGCCGGATGGATGGAGAAGTTCATCGACCCCATGTTCAGGGAGCACATCTCCGGCTTGGCGCGCAGCGGATAGGCCAGCCGCTCTTCCAGCGTCATGCGCGTGCTGCCGCCGGTGGTGATGTTGATCACCGCGTCGGTGGCGTCGCGGATGCGCGGCACGAACGCGTCGAACACCGCCGGATCGGCCGTGGGCCGGCCGTCGCGCGGATCGCGCGCATGCAGGTGCAGGATGGCCGCGCCGGCTTCCGCCGCTTCGATGGCCTGCGCGGCGATCTGGTCGGGCGTCAGGGGCAGGTGCGGCGACATCGCCGGCGTATGCACGGAGCCGGTGACCGCGCAGGAGATGATGACCTTGTCTTGGCGGGTTTTCATGGGGAGGATCTTCGATGTGGGTGGGCGCTATGTTCGTGGACGGGATGCAAGATTGCGTTCATGGATTGAACCCAGGCGCCGGCGCGGCGGGCTACACCGCCAGCCATTGCGAGACGATGTCGTCGTTGGCGCTCAGTTCGTCCGGCGTGCCTTCGAATACCACGCGGCCATGTCCCATCACGCAGACGCGTGTGGACACCTTCAGCGCGATGGTCAGCTTCTGTTCGACCAGCAGCACCGATACGCCTTTGCGATGCATGTCGCGGATGCATTCGCCCACTTGCGCGACGATCTTGGGCGCCAGGCCTTCCGTGGGTTCATCGACCAGGATGACCAGCGGGTTGCCCAGCAGCGAGCGGCAGATCGTCAGCATCTGCTGCTCGCCGCCCGACATGCTCCCGGCCTTGGCGTTACGCCGTTCCTTCAGCCGCGGGAAATAGTCGAACATCTGGTCGATCGTCCAGCGATGGGCCCCGGCCACCGGCGGCTGCTCGCCCATGCGCAGGTTTTCGTCCACCGTCAGGTTGGCGAAGACCTCGCGTTCTTCCGGCACGTAGGCGATGCCCGCCCGGCAGATGGCATACGGCCGCGCGCCCGCCAGCTCGCGGCCGCGCAGGCGGACATGGCCGGCAGTTGGCGCCACCAGGCCCATGATGGCTTTCATGGTGGTCGAACGCCCGGAGCCGTTGCGGCCCACCAGGCTGACCACCTCGTCCTGTCCGACCCGCAGGTCGACGCCTTGCAGGACATGGCTTTTGCCGTAGTGCGCGTGCAGGTCGCGCACGTCCAGCAGCGGCGTGGCGGTGTCGTTCATGCGATGGCCTCGTCGCCCAGGTAAGCCTCGCGCACGCCGGCATGCGCCCGGATCTCCGCGGGTGTGCCGGTGGCGATGATCTGGCCGTACACCAGCACGCTGATGCGGTCGCTCAGCGAAAACACCACGTCCATATCGTGTTCGACGATCACCAGCGTGCGGCCGGCGGCGGCCTCGCGGATCAACTGCGCGGTATAGGCGGTCTCTTCGTTGGACATGCCGGCCATCGGTTCATCCAGCAGGATCAGGCGCGGATCGGACGCCAGCGTCATGGCGATTTCCAGCGAACGTTGCTCGGAGTACGCCATCTCGCCCGCCACGGTATGGGCGCGCGGCGTCAGGCGCACCAGCTCCAGCAGGCGTTCGGTTTCCCTGCGGATGCGGCGGTCGCGGTCGATGAAGCGCCAGAAGGCGTACTGCGTGCCGTAGGCGCGCATCACCGCCAGCCGCACGTTCTCGAAGGTGCTCAGCCTGGGAAAGATGTTGGTGATCTGGAACGATCGCGCCAGGCCCTGCCGGTTGATGGCCTGCGGCGCCTGGCCGCCGATTTCGCGGCCCTGGAGCAGGATGCTGCCGGACGTGGGCGCGAGCTGCCCGGAGACCAGGTGGAACACCGTCGATTTGCCGGCGCCGTTCGGACCGATCAGCGCATGCCGTTCGCCCGCTTCGATGTCCAGGTCCACGCCGCGGATGATTTCCGTGATGCCGAAGGATTTGCGCAGGTCGCGGATGCGAAGGATAGGATCGCTCATGCCAGCTCCTTGCGGCCCTGTCCGTGCGTCGCGGGCGGGGCGGACGTGGCGGGCGAGGCCGGCGTGTCCGTCGGCGTGTCCGCCGGGGCCGGCCGCGCGCGCCGGACGAACAGCCCGGCCAGGCCGCGCGGCAGGAACATCATCACGATCACGAAGAGTATGCCCTGGTAGAGCAGCCACGACCGCGTCAGGTCCGACACCGCGTAGCCGAAGAAGGTCATCAGCGAGGCGCCGAAGGCGGGCCCCAGGAACACGCCGACGCCGCCGATATAGGTATTGAGGACGGCCGCCGCCGACAAGGCGGGGTCGAACACCACGTAGTTGGCGGATTCGTTGGACAGCACCTGCAGGCCGCCCGCCATGCCGGCGAACATCGCCGATATGGCGAATACCAGGGTGCTCAGGCCGTGCACGTTGTAGCCCAGGAATTTCAGCCGATGGCTGTTTTCCCGCAGCCCCAGCGTCAGGCGGCCCAGCGGCGTGCGCGTGTACAGGTACAGCAGCAGCATGGCCAGCAGCACCCAGGCCAGGGTCAGGTAATACACCTGCGTGGTGGAGCCGAAGTCCAGGCCCCAGGCGGGCATGCGCATCGTCGAAATGCCGGCCTCGCCGCCGAATGTCCCCTTCAGGTGCGGCGCCAGGGAATGCACCAGCTCGGCGATGGCCAGCGTGATCATGGCGAAGTAGGTGCCGCTGCGCTGCGTGGCGAACCAGCCGGCGATACCGCCGAAGACCAATCCGCCGAAGGCGCCGGCCAGTGGCATCAGGGGCGTGGGCAGCAGGCCGTCGCCGCCCAGCGCATTCATCGCATGCACGGTGGCGAAGGCGCCCACACCGAAATACGCCGCGTGCCCGAAGGACAGCATGCCCGCCTGCCCGCACAGCAGGTTGTAGGCGGTGGCGAACAGCGCGGCGATCAGCATCTGGATGGCGGCATTCAGCAGACCCTGCGACAGCAGGTAAGGCAGCGCGGCCAGCACGGCCACGCCCGCCAGGCAGGCCAGGACGGTTTTCTTCATCGCGTCATTCCTTGTCGCCCGTCATTCTTTATCCCCCATCAGGCCGCCGGGCCGCACCAGCAGGATCAGCAGCATCAGCGCGAAGGGCAGGGTGGCCGCCAGGCTGGACAGGCTCAGGGTCATCAGGCCGCCCACGCCGCGCGCCCAGTCGCCCAGGCCCACCAGCCCCAGCAGATCGGCCAGGCTGCCATCCACCGCCACGGCCAGGGAAGTGATGCTGCCGATCAGCAGCGACGCCAGCATCGCCCCGACCAGGGAACCCAGGCCGCCCACGACGACCACCACGAAGACCATCACGCCCAGCTCCAGCGCCATGTTCGGATTGGTGGTGTAGAAGGCGCCGGCCACGGCGCCGGCCAGGCCGGCCAGCGCGGCGCCCGCGCCGAACACGCCCATGAAGACCAGCGGAACGTTGTGCCCCAGGGCTTCCGCCATGCGCGGCCTGTGGATGGCCGAGCGCACCACGATGCCCACCCGCGTGCGCGTCAGCACCAGGTAGATGGCGGCGAACATCAGCAGCGCGATGCCGCCCATCAGTATCCGGTACGCCGGATATTGCGTGCCGCCGATACTGAAGGCGGAAAAGTCCAGCGCGGGCGGAACCCGATAGTCCACCGGGAAGTTGCCGTAGATCAGCTTGATCACTTCGGCGATGATGAAGGACAGGCCGAAGGTCAGCAGAAGTTCATGCGCGTGGCCATGGTGATGGACACGGCGCAGGAACCAGCGTTCGACCACCACGCCCACCAGCCCGACCAGCAGCGGCGAGACGATCACCGCCGGCCAGAAGCCGATCACGCCCTGCAGGGTATAGGCGAAGTACGCCCCCAGCATGTAGAAGGACGCATGGGCGAAGTTGAGCACGCCCATCATGCCGAAGATCAGCGTCAGCCCGGCCGACACCATGAACAGCAGCAATCCGTAGATGACGCCGTTCAGAAGGGAAAAGACGATCTGTTCCATGGGGTGGGCGCGCCGCGCTCAGCCGGGCCGCTTCATCTTGCAGCTGGCCTGGGCGGGCGTGGACGCTTCCTGCGCCGTCAGCAGCAGCACCGGCTTGAAGCCCATGTCCGTGTTGTCGACCTTGTACCTGGCGTCGCGCGCGACGGTGGATACCACCATCGGCAGCTGCGCCTGGTGGTCCGCGGCGCGCATGCTCATTTCGCCCATGGGCGTGGCGATGCGCGCGCTTTCCAGGTTCGCGGCGAAGGCGTTGACGTCCAGCGCGCCCTTGCCGGCCGGCGTGCGCTTGAGCGCATCGGCCACCATCATCATGCCGTAGTAGGTCTGCGGTTCGACGAAGACCGGGACATGGCCGGTCGTGGCCTTGTAGTCGTCGACGAATTTCGCGGCGTCCGCGCCGCCGGCTTCGGCGTTGAAGGTGTGCGCCACGAAACTACCCAGCGCCAGGTCGCCGGCGTTGGCCAGATTGCCGGGCTGGTCCAGGTAGACGGTGCCGTAGCGCGCCTTCAGGCCGGCCGCCTTCGACGCCTTCATGAGCAGCAGCAGGTCGTTGGACCAGTTGCCGGTGATGACGGTATCGGCGCCGGAAGCGGAAATCTTGGCGACGTAGGGCGCGAAGTCCTGGATCTTGTTGACGTCGTGCAGAGTCTTGTCGACCACCGTGTAGCCGCCCAGCTTCTGGTCGTCGACGATGGCCTGCTCCATGTCCTGGCCCCAGGAATAGTTCTGGTTGATGGCGTAGACCTTGGTGCCCAGCGCATTGGCCTTCTTCATGCCTTCGATCAGCGACTTGGTGCGGACCTGCGCGTTGCCGGCGAAGCGGAAATGGTAGAAGTTGCATTTCTCGCCGGTCAGCTCCAGTGCTTCGGCGCCCATGTTGACGTAGACCATCTCCTTGCCGGGATTGCGCATGTTGTACTTGCGCACGTCCTCGGTGATCTGCCCGCCGATCGCCGACGACGCGCCCTGTACGACGATCTGCACGCCGTCGGCCGCCGCGGCCTTCAGCTTGTCGGCCGCGCCGGCCGGGCCGCCCTGGTTGTCGTATTCCAGCAGCTGCACCGGTTCGCCGTTCCAGCCGCCGGCCGCATTGATCTGGTCGATGGCGTAGCGCACCGCCGCACGGTAGGTCTGGCCGGTGGAGGCCTGCGGTCCGGACAGCGTTTCGACCAGGCCGATCTTCACCGGCGCGGCCAGGGCCGGCGTGGCGACGCACAGGCCCAGCATCGCCGCCGCCGTGGCGGTGGACAGTGGGAACTTGATCATGGTTTGTCTCCTCGTTTTTTGGATGGTATGGGGCGACGGACGTGCCGGGATGCGTGTCAGAGATACTCCATGTTGCCGTCCACGCTGATGGCCTGGCCGCTGATGTTGCGCGCGGCCGGTGAACACAGGAAAAGCGCCATGGCCGCGACGTCGTCGGTCGTGACCATGCGGCGCAGCGAAATCTTGCCCAGGTACTCCTGCCGCATGTCGTCCAGCGATACGCCCGCCGCGGCGGCCCGCGCGCCCATCACGGCCGTCATGCGTTCGCCTTCCACCGTGCCGGGCAGGATCGCGTTGACCCGGACGCCGTGCGGACCCAGTTCTATGGCCAGGGACTTCATCATCCCCACGATGGCCCATTTGGTGGACGCGTAGGGCGTGCGCAGCGCGTAGCCCAGGCGGCCCGCCACCGAGCTCATGGCGATCAGGCAGGGATTGTGGGGGGATTCCTTCAGCAGGGGAACGGCGCGCGACGCGAAGTAGAAGTGGCTGTTCAGGTTGACGCCTATCGTCCGTTCCCAATCCGCGGTCCGCAGTTGTTCCACCGGACCGGTGGGACCGGCGATGCCGACGTTGTTGACCAGGACGTCCAGCCCGCCCAGCGCATTCCTGACGTCGTCGAAGACGGTGTCGACGTCCCCGGCCAGGGACGCGTCGGCCGTGCTGGTGGTGACGCCCGGCGCTTCGGCGGCCAGCCTGTCCAGGGCGCTCCGGTCGATGTCGCACACGTGGACGCGGGCTCCGGCTTCGCGGAAGGCACGGACCACCGCCGCGCCGATGCCGGACGCGCCCGCGCTGACCAGTACCCGCAGCCCCGGAACCGGGCGCAGGGAATCGAGGACGCTCGTACCCACCATTTGTCTCCTGCCATTCTTGGAATGGACCCAGTGTCCGGTAAAGCGTCCGAGGAATCCATGTGCGAATCCTGTATAAAAAATGGGATATTGATATGATGTTTGCACATTACTCGGGGCGCGCCGCCATGGACCATCGATCAGCGGGGAGCGGGCAGGAAGGGCAGGCGCCCACGCCGGGCGTGGACGCGGTGGCCGCCGAACTGGTCGGCCTGCTGCATGCCAATGCCCCGGGCGCCGTGTTCGCCGATCGGCTGGCGGCGCTGGAAGCCCTGCCCGACGCCATGCGCCAGAAAACCGGCCTGATCGAGCTGGTGCGGATGGCGATGGCGCTGCGCAACCGGCTCGACCTGCACGAGCAGCGCGAACGCGGGATGCTTGCCGTGACCGAATCGGCCCAGGACCTGGCCAGCCGGCTGCAGCTGTCCGAGCTGCTCAAGGCCGTCGCGGCGCGTGCCCGCGATCTCTTGCGGGCGCACCTGTGCTGGCTGTCCGTCTACGACGCCGAAAGCGGGGAATTCAAGGCCCTGGTGGCCGACGGCGCGATCACGCAGCGCACCGGCAGGATGACGGCCAGGCGCGAGCTGGGTATCGCCGGCGTGGTGCTGTCCACGCGGCTGCCTTTTTCCACGCCGGACTACCTGAACGACGACCGCTTCATTCATGACGCCGAGCTGGATGACATTTTCCGGGGCGAGGGCGTGGGGGCCGTGGTCGGTGCGCCGCTGATCTGGGACGACGAGGTGATCGGCCTGCTGTTCGTGGCGGATCGCTATCACCGCACCCACACCGCGCTGAACGTCTCCATCCTGTGCACACTGGCGACGCATGCGGCGGTGGCCATCAACAATGCCAAGGCTTTCGCCGATGCCCAGGCCGCTCTGGAAAAGGCCCGCCAGGCGCGCGCCGAGCTGGAGGAGCACGCGCGCGACGTGCAGGATGCGGTGGAAGCACACGAACGGCTGACCTCGCTGCTGGCCCGTGGCGCGTCGCTGGGCGAACTCTGCCAGGACGTCGCACAACTGCTGCAAGGCAGCGTCCTGGTGCTGGACGAGGCCCAGCACGTGATCGCCCGCGCCACGGCGCCCGGCTACGAGGGCAGGGCGGCCGACGCCTACGATCCCTACGGCCCTTACGGCGCGGCGATCGCCCAGGCCTTGCGGGACAGCCGCCGCGCCGGCCGCTCGGCCATCGCCTATGAAAGCGACGGCGAACTCTGCCACGCCGTCGCCGTGATCGGCGGCGACGGCATCGTGGGCGCCATGCTGCTGTTCCGGCGCGAGGACATGCGCGATATCTCCATCCGTACCTTCGAAAGAAGCTCCAGCGTCATCGGCATCGTGCTGCTGTCGCAGGAACGCCTGGAAGCCAACAAGAGCCGCGATGTGTCGCAGCTGCTGCAATCGCTGATATCGCCCCGCCAGGGCGAGCCCGCGCTGACGCGCGACCGCGCCGAGCGCTTCGGCCTGGATCTGGCGCGGCCCCTGACGCTGCTGCTGGTCGAGGCGGATGGACGGGACGCCATGTTCCTGGCGCGGCGGGCGCGCCAGAGCCTGGATATGCCAGGCGTGGTCATGGACGACGTCGACGGCATCCTGGTACTGGTGTGCGGCGTGGCGGACGTGGTGGCGGTGCGGCGCGCGTTCGCCGATTTCGCCCGTCGCGAACTGGGCGGTGCCTACCTGGGCGTGCTGTCCCGGCCGGTGGCCGGCGCCGCCGACATGCCGGCCGTCCATGCCGCATTGCGGCGCGCGCTTGCCGTGGCCGGACGCCTGGGCATGCGCGGGCGCATCCTCGCCCAGCACGAACTGGCGCTCTATTCCGCCTTGTTCGAAAGCCAGGATCGCGCCGGCCTGCGGGCTTTCCTGGACGCCGCCATCGGTCCCGTCATCGACCACGACCGCAAGCGCGGCACGGAGTTGGCGGCCACGCTGCTGGCGTTCTTCGATCACCACCAGAACGCGACGGCCACGGCCGGCGCCCTGGACCTGCATGTGAACACCGTGCGCCAGCGCCTGGCGAGCGTGGAAGCCCTGATCGAGGATTGGCGCGACCCCGCCCGCGCCCTGGAAATCCACGTGGCGCTGCGGCTGTGGCGCGTCGGCATGGATGACGACCGGGCGCTATCGCCGGCCCCCTAGCGCGGCATTCCCGGGGCGAGCACGCAAGGCGCGATCCGGCGCTCGCCCCGCCTTCCGCTATCGCAGCATTTCCAGCGTCCGCGCCAGATCGTCCACCGTGTAGGGCTTCAGCAGGTGCACGGCGTCTTCCAGTTGGCCATCGCCGGCTTCCGCGCCCGCGTCCAGGCCGGAGGCGAAGACCACGCGCAGGTCGGGCTGCCGCTGCCGTGCCTGCGCCGCCAGCTCGACACCCGATACGCCCGGCAGGCCGATGTCGGTCATCAGCACATCGATGCTGTCGCTGTTGAGCGCCGCCAGGGCGGCCGAGGCATGCTCGGTGGGCACGACGGTATGGCCCAGGGCTTCCAGCATTTCCGCCGTGCTGGAGCGGATCAGGCCATCGTCTTCCACCAACAGTACGCGCAGCGGCGCGGCCGCCGCGCCGTCGCGCCTGGCGGCCGGCAGCGGCAGGCTGCGCTGCCGCGCTTCGTTGATCACGTTGCGCTGCTGCTGATTGCGCAGCACGTGGCGCAGCTTGCGCGCCAGCGCCTCGCGCGTATAGGGTTTGCTGAGCAGGTCGATGCCTTCGTCCAGGCGGCCGCCGTGCACGATGGCGTTCTCGGTGTAGCCGGACGTGAACAGCACCGCCACATTGGGCAGGCGCTCGCGCGTCTTGCGGGCCAGTTCGGGGCTGCGCAGCGGGCCGGGCATCACCACGTCGGTGAACAGCAGGTCGATGGGCACGCCGCTCTCGACGATCGCCAGCGCGCTCTGCGCGTCCCTGGCCTTGAGCACGCTATAGCCCAGTTCCGACAGCATATCGACTACGGTGGTGCGGACTTCCTCGTCGTCTTCCACGGCCAGGATGGTCTCGTTGCCGCCGGCGATGGGACCGGTGTCCACCTCGGTCGCCAGGTCTTCCGGCTGTTTTTCGCGCGGCAGGTACAGCCGCACCGTCGTGCCCTGGCGCGGTTCGCTGTAGATCTTGATATGGCCGTTGGACTGCTTGATGAAGCCGTACACCATGCTCAGTCCCAGGCCGGTGCCGCGGCCTTCGGGCTTGGTGGTGAAGAAAGGCTCGAAGACGTGTTCGAGCACGTCGGGCGGCATGCCCTCGCCGGTGTCGGTCACGGCCACCATGACGTACTGGCCCGGCGTCACGTCCGCGTGGCGCATGGCATAGTCGTCGTCCAGCAGGGCGTTGCCGGCCTCGATAGTCAGCTTGCCGTGCCCCTGCATCGCGTCGCGCGCATTGATCGCCAGATTCAGCAGCGCGTTTTCCACCTGCGACGGATCGACCAGCGTATTCCACAGGCCGCCGGAGATAATGGTTTCGATCTCGATGCCGTCGCCCAGCGCGCGGCGCAGCATGTCGTCCATGCCGCGCACGAAGCGGCCCAGGTTCACCACCTTGGGCGCCAGCGGCTGCCGGCGTCCGAAGGCCAGCAGCTGCGACGCCAGCTTGGCGCCGCGCGACACGCTGGTCAAGGCGTTGCGCACACGCTTTTCGGCGCGTTCGTTGCCGACCGTGTCGATGGCCAGCAGTTGCAGGTTCCCACCGATGACCTGCAGCAGGTTGTTGAAGTCGTGCGCCACGCCGCCGGTCAACTTGCCCACGGCTTCCATCTTCTGGGCCATGCGCAGGGCTTCCTCGGTCTGGCGCAGGGTTTCGGCGGCTTCCTTGTCCGCCGTCACGTCGCGGCCGACGCCATGCACCGTGCCGTGCTCCGGATCCGGCGAAAGCGTCCAGGCGATCCAGCGCCACAGACCGGCTTCGGTGCGCATGCGGCATTCGAAGGTGACCGACCTGCCATCGGCGCGCAGCGCCTGCATCGCGCCGGCGGCCACGGGATAGTCGTCGGGATGCAGCAGGTCGCGGTAATGCCTGGACGCCAGCGCTTCGCGGCGGTGTCCCAGCACGCGCGTCCAGGAAGGACTGGTGCGCAACAGCTTGCCGTCGTAGTCGCCGATGGCCAGCAGGTCTTCGCTCAGCGCCCACAGGCGTTCCTGCTCGGCGACGGCCTCGGCGACCCGCAGTTCCAGGGTTTCGTTCAGTTGCCGCAGGGCCTGTTCGGCGCGGCTGCGTTGCGCGATCTCGTTCTGTGCCGCCTGGTACAGGCCGGCATTGTCGATGGCGATCGCGGCCTGGGCCGCGATGCCGACGGCCAGTCGTTCGGCGGCGGCATCGAACACGCCAGGCTCGGGATGGCCGAAGAACAGGCCGCCCAGCACTTCGCCATTGCGCGATTGCACCGGCACGGCCATATAGCTGCGCACCGGCAGATGTCCCACCGGCATGCCATGGTGGGGGACGTTGCCGCCGTACCGTGGATCCTGCGTGATGTCGTCGGAGCGGACGATGCCTTCACCGCGGAAGGTCGGGCCGAATACCGCGGTGTTGCGCGGCATCTCGAAGCCTTCGAACAGGTCTCTGGACGCGCCGGACAAGGTGTACAGCGTGTAGCGTTCTCCGGCGTCGTCCAGCAGGTTGTAGAAGAACGCGCCGTAGGCGGCGCCCGTCAGTTCCGTCGCGGCGTCGGTCACGACCTGCACCGCGCGGCCCAGGTCCAGTTCGGCGGCGATCGTGGTGCCGACGCGGTTCAGGACTTCCAGGATGCGCGCGTCTTCCTTGATCTGGCGCGCCGTGTCCTGGCGCAGCCGGTACATCTGGACGTTGCTGGCCACGCGCGCCAGCAGCTCGCGCGCGGAGAACGGCTTGGTCAGGTAGTCGTCGGCGCCCGCGCCCAGGCCTTCCACGCGCGCTTCTTCGCCGGCGCGCGCCGACATCAGCAGCACCGGGACGTCGCGCAGCTGAGGGTCGCCGCGCACCGCCGCCAAAAGGCCGAAGCCGTCCAGCCCCGGCATCATGATGTCGGAAAGAATCAGGCTGGGCGGCTGGCGGCGCGCCGCCGCCAGCGCGTCGTTCCCGTCCACCGAGACGTCGACCCGATAGCCGGCGGAGCTCAGCATGCGCCGCACGTAGTCGCGCAGGTCCGCATTGTCGTCGACCACCAGCACCCGCTCGCCGTTGCTGGTCTTGCTGAGGTCGGCGTCGAGCACGGTGGATAACGTGGGCCCCGCCTCGCCTTCCGGCACCCAGCGCAGGGCGTCGGCGACGTAGGCCTGGGCGTTGACGCTGGTGCCGCGCCCGGCCTCGATGCTGCCGGCGGCATCCGGCTGGACGCCGTCGGCGGCCCGCGCCGCGCCCAGCGGCACGCGGACGGTGAACTGCGTGCCTTCGCCCAGCTGGCTTTGCACGTCTATCGTGCCGCCGTGCATCCGTACCAGTTCCTGCACCAGCGCCAGGCCGATGCCGCTGCCTTCGATACTGCGGCCCACCGCGCCGCTGACGCGGTGGAAACGGTCGAAGATGTGCGGCAGCTCGTGCGTGGGGATCCCGATGCCGGTATCGCGCACGCGCATTTCCGCCGCCGTGCCATCGGCGGTCGCGCGCAGCTCGATGCGGATTTCGCCGTCGAAGGTGAACTTGAACGCGTTGGACAGCAGGTTCAGGACGATCTTTTCCCACATTTCGCGATCGACGTACACCGCCGCCGGCAGCGGCGGGCAGTCGACCACCAGCCGCAGTCCCGCGCGGTCGGTCGCGGAGCGGAACAGCGACGCCAGCTCGGCGGTCAGCGCCGCCAGGTCGGTGGGCTGGTACTTGGCCTGTACGCGTCCCGCTTCGATACGGGAGAAGTCCAGCAGGCTGTTGACCAGCTTGAGCAGGCGCAGGCCGTTGCGATAGGTCAGGTCCAGCAGCGGGCGCTGGCCGTCTTCCTGGTGCGTCCGCTGCAGCAATTCTTCCAGCGGGCCCAGCATCAGGGTCAGCGGTGTGCGGAACTCGTGGCTGATGTTGGAAAAGAACGTGGTTTTGGCGCGGTCGATCTCTTCCAGCGCCCGCGCGCGGCGGCGCTCTTCCTGGTAGGCATGGGCATAGGCGATGGCCGCGCTGATCTGCCCGGCCACCAGGTTGAGAAAGCCGCGATAGTCGTCGTCGAGCAGACGATAGGGATTCAGTCCCACGATCAGCACGCCGGCCCGGCCGCCATCGGCGGTGGGCGACACCGGCAGCAAGGCCGCCCTGGACGGCGTGTGCCGCCAGGGGCCGGACGGCAGGCTGTCGCCAAAGCGCTCGTCCAGGTCGTTCAGGACGACCAGGCCTTCGCGCCGCAGCGCGTCGTCGACCGGCCACAGCGCGTCGGGCACGGCCTGGATCGAGGCCGGCGCCGCGGGATGGCCGTCCTCGATGCCGCTGCTGCCGACCAGCGTGACCGTATCGCTGCCCGCCTCCGCGATGTAAAGCATGGCGAAGGGGATATCGTAGGGGTCCAGGCCCAGGGCGCGGGTGCCCAGCCGGCAGGCCTCGTCCCAGCTGTGGGCCTGGGTGGTTGCCGCGGCCAATTCGCGCAACAGGCGGATCTGCCGCGCCGTGATCACCCGGGCCGTGTCGTCGCTATTGGCGCAGATGATGCCGCCCGCCGTGCCGTCGTCGCGCGGGATGGGGCTGTACGAAAAGGTGTAATACGTTTCTTCCGGGTAGCCGTTACGCTCCATCAGAAGAAACTTTTCCTCGACATAGGTGCCTTCCATGCCACCCATGGCGGTGCGCAGCAGCGGCTCGATGTCGCCCCAGATTTCTTTCCAGACTTCGATGGTCGGAAGGCCCAGGGCGTCCGGATGCTTGCCGCCGATGATGTTCTTGTAGGGATCGTTGTAGAGGAAGATCAGTTCTTCCCCCAAGCCGATCCAGATGGGCTGGCGCGACGCCAGCATGATGCGTACGGCGGTACGCAGGCTTTGCGGCCATTGCGCGGGCTCGCCCAAGGGCGTGGCGGCCCAATCGTGAGCGCGAATCAAGGCGCCCATTTCGCCGCCACCCGCCAGGAACGATGGCATCGGGTCATTATGCGGGGAACGGGGGTCCAGGGGCTGCTCCATCTTGCTTTCCACTCCTAGCCGCTTTCGGAAATCGTTATGGCAGAGCAAGAGCCGACGCGCCTCTGCCGACAGCCACTGAATATACCAGCAGCCATCGCCCCGCATGGCAGGCGGTCAGGCCCGGGCGCAGCCTGCGAGCAAGCGCCGGACCGGGAAGCGGTCTGTGGGAATACGGGTTTTCCGCCGTCGGACGACGCGGAACGCGGCATTGCCTAACTCCACGTACACGGCCAGGGCGACACGCCCGCGCCTATATCTTACGGAGGAGGCCTCATTCATGTTGGAGCCAGGATCACTCGGACATCAACACATAGCCGTCCACGTCGTCGATCGAAACAGTCCTCCGCGTCCTCCCGAACGTATCAAGGATGAGCTGGATGGCCTGCTGACGGCCACGATGTTTCCCACTGCCAGGGAACATCGGCCGCGCATCGTCGACACGCTGCGGGTGATTCACGCCACCCAGACAGGCAGGGAACTGCTGCACGATTTCCGCACGCTGGGCGAACGCGGCAAGCATCCCACCATCGCGCTCGCCGACGGCGGCGACATCCCGCGCAAAGAGGCGGAAAAGCCGCACTGTCTGTATCTCGCGGCGGACAGCCTGACCGCCGGGGCCTCCCGGATCGGCGTGCCGCCGGAGGTCGAACAGGCGCCCTCGATGCTGCTGCGGCTGACGCAGGTCCGCAATGCCTTGGCGGGGCGCAGCCCGGAAAGCCGTTTCACGAAGTCGCCCACCGACGTCCTGGACGTGTGGCTGGATCCCGTTTCCACCGTCGTCAAGTTCCGCAAGGAACTGGAGGTGCACGAGCGCACGCCGTCGGCCTCCCTGGCCGCCGAAAACGGCCGGCATTCGCTGTCCACGCCGCTGATGCCCGACCAGGGGCCGGCCGACGGCGACCCGCCCCTTCCGCCAGGCCGGGCCAGGGCCTTTCTATGCATACCGCTGCGCAAGGATTCCAGGCCCGCGTACATGCCGGTGGTCGCGGTGGACGCTGCGGATGCCACGGAAGTCTCCCGCCCGGGCAAGGCGCGGATGGCGTTCAGGTGGGCGGCGCAACAGGTACAGAAGTTCGCCGGATTCATGGGTCGGCAGGATGCCGCCGACGACTGCCGGCCGCGCGGCGAACCGGCCGCGCTCAAGGAGGCCAGGCTTGGACACAGACGCACGTCGAGCACCAACGAGGTACCGCCGGCACCCACGCGCGACGGCGGTACCGGAAATTCCGCGAACGGCACTGCCCACAACGGCGAGTAAGGAGACCTCATGCTAGTAGGACAAAGGCAACCTTCCCATTCCGACTTGAATGGCTTGAACGATGGTCCGCCGGCACGCCCACCCAAGCCGGAACGCGATGACCTGGGGGGACGGCTGGACGTGTACCTCGCCCAATCCGTCAGGGATGCCGGCTGCAGGGAGCGATTGATCGATATCCTGGGCGTGATAGACGCGCTGCCCAGCGGGCACGACGTGCTGGAGTATTTCCGCGAGCGGGCCAGGCAGGGCCATCCGCTGGCGGTGAACCTGTTGCCGTCCGATGCTGCCGTGGCGCGCGACCTGGCATCGCACGATTTGTGGCTATCGCGGGATGCACTCACAGCGCCGGCGCCCGACATCGGCGTCACCCCGGAACGGCATTACGCGCCCGCCGTGTTCCAGGCGCTGCTGGCGGCCCGCAACGCCTGCATTGTGGAGCAATATGCCGACCAGACGGGACAAGACCTTGCCGAAACGCAGCGCAGGTTCGTGAACGAGCTGGCGGGGCAGGTCGAGACGCCAGCGATGCAGCAGCAACTTGCCGTTCGGCGCCAGACGCTGGCGAACGACGAGCACGCGGCCGCCCAGGCATTGGCCAAGCTCGCGATTCGTCCCGAAACGCCAGTGGCCACCGGGAATGATGGCGTGCTGCCGGAAAGCTCGGACTACCTGGAGACGGACACGCCGGCGCAGTCGGGCTCGCTTCGGCCCAAGAAACGCCGTTTCCGGACGCAGTTCGTTTCCAGGCAATTCGAGGCGTTCACCAGCGCCGTGGCTTCGTGGAAGAACCGATGGCGCAAGTCGCACAAGGCGGATGCGAACGTCGCACAACCGGATGCCAACCTGTATTTCGATCCGAGCGGTTCATCGAAGAGTTCGCCGAACAGTTCACCGCACAATTCACCGCACAATTCACCGCACAATTCACCGCACAATTCACCGCACAATTCACCGAACGGTTCCCGACACGGTTCGTTGTCCGCGGCGACGGCCAAAGGTGTTGATCAATAGTCCCACCATGACCAGCACGGCGCCGCCCACCTGCGGCGCCGTGGGCATTTCGCCCAGCAAGGCCGCCGCGGCCGCCAGCCCGATCACCGGGATCAGCAGCGAAAACGGCGCTACCTGGGCCGCCGGATAGCGAGACATCAGCCACGCCCACAGCCCGTAGCCCACGAGCGTGGCAACGAACGACAGATACACCACCGCGAACACCGACGAACCGTCTATCGATGCCAGCGCGGCGTGGATACGATCGGGACCTTCCAACCACCACGACAGCGCGAAGAACGGCAGCGGCGGCACCAGGCTGCCCCACACCACCAATCCCAGCATGTCGGCCTTGCCGGCTTTCTTGGTGGCGATATTCCCCAGGCCCCACATCAATGCCGCGCACAGGGTCAGCACGAAACCCAGGGTCGTCATGCCCGCGCCGCCTTCCGCGCCGATCAGTGCCAGGCCGGCCGCGGCGACCATCAATCCGACGGCGTTGTGGGCGCGGAAGGGTTCGCGCAGCAGCAGCGCGCCGAGCGCCACGGTAAAGAAGGCCTGGGCTTGCAGCACGACCGAGGCCAGCCCGGCGGGCATGCCCACCGCCATGGCGGTGAACAGGAAGGCAAACTGGCCCAGCGATATCGTGGCGCCGTAGGCCACCAGCCAGCGCAGCGGGATCGCCGGCCGCTTGACGAAGAAAATCGCCGGCACCGCCGCCAGCAGGAAGCGCATTCCGCCCAGCAGCATGGGGGGTATGCCATGCAGGCCCACCTTGATGACGACGAAATTCATACCCCAAACGAGGATGACAACCAGGGCCAGGGCCAGATCGCGCAAGGGCATCGCGGTTCCATGGTGGAAAAGGAACCTGATTGTGCTACATCGCGCGCCATGACGACGCGGCGGCCGGGCAGGCGCACGGGCCGCGGCCAGCGTCGCCGCCATTTCGATGGCACAGGGTTTGCGGAAAGGTCGGCAAACCACAAGGAGATCACCATGAACCCTATCGGTCCCATCGGCGCGCCCGCCCCCGTCGGCGGCGCGGGCGGCGCGAATCCCGTCAATCCGGTCGACCCGGTGCGCCCGGTCGAACCGGTCCGGCCGGTGAATCCCGGCATGCCCGAAAATCCGGACATTCCGCCCAAGGACCCGGTGCCCGGCCCGGGCCAGCCCCCCGTGGGGGCTCCCGTTCCGCCGGAACCGCCCAGGCCCGGCCAGGCGGATGCCCCCGTGACGCCGCGTCCCGCCGCGCCGGATGGGGGCTGGGTGGCTTGACGGCCGCGGGCAACCGGAAGGCTGCCCGTTTTCCTTATTTACCCAGCAGTTCGCCGATCGCCCCGCCCAATCCCTTCACCGCCGACCCCACCCCTTCGGCCACGCCTTCGACGCTGACGCCGATGGCCTTGGTGAAGCCGCCGACGATGCGCGTGGACACGTCGTCGGTCAGCGAGAATTTCGGGTCCTTCAGGCTGCCCTGCAGCGTGAATTCGAAATTGACCTCGCCCTTGCGGTCTTCCAGCGCCGCCATGACGGCCTTGCGCGGCAGGGAGCCCAGGCCGCCGCCGCTGAAGTCCAGGTCGCGCAGCTTGGCCTTGCCCTGCGCCGACAGTTGCTGGTCTTGTACGCGGGTCGTCATGTCCAGGTCCATCTGGCCCGCGGTCAATATCGAAGGCGCATGTTTCTGCAGGTAGGGCGCAAGCACGGCCACGTCGGCGCCGGTAGTGGTGGTGCGTATGTCGGCGTCGTGGCTGGGCAGCGCCAGCCACCCGTTCACGGTGACGGTGCCACGGCGCTGCTTACCTACCAACTGGCCCTGCATTTTTATCTCGGTGCGTGTGTCGTTGGCGGGTGAATGCAGCGGGCCGACCTCGGCATGCACGTTCTCGAATGGCACCCGGTAGGGCGTCTTGGCGATCCGCGCGTCGAAGAAGTCCAGCCGGCCCTTGTCCAGGATCAGCTGGCCGATCGAGGTTTCCCGCTTGGGGCGGCCCTGGTCGTCGGTGTCCGCGTCGCCACGGGCCTGGGCGCGTTCGCGCGCGCGCTGCCGCAGCGTCGGCAGGATCTGCAGGCTGCCGTCCTCCGAGCGCAGGATGGACACGTAATAGTCGCTGACGACCACGCGCCGTATGTCCAGCCGATCCGACAGCAGGGCGCGCCAATCCGGTTCCATGGTCACGCGGGCGGCGCGCAGCGTCTGACGGCTGGGCCAATCGGGCGGCGCGCCGATTTCCACGTCCTGCAGCACGATTTCCGTCCAGCCGACGTCGATATGGGCGGCATGGCCCTTGTCGCCCATCATGTCCTGGATGCGGCTGACCACCAATCTGGAAGCCACATGCAGGGCGCCCACGGCGGCGACGGCGATGAGCAGGACGACAACGATGAGGATCTTGACCGGTTTAGTCATGGGCGTTCGAGTCTTGGGTGTTGCCGGGCGGCCGCTCGCCAGGAGCGTTCCGCCTGACAGGCACATGAAGATGGTGTGCTCATATGGAAAAGACGGCAAGTCTATCCAGATGGTGGAGTCAGGGGGAAGCCCCTCGCACGCCGTCCAGCCGTCGGATCGGCCGTGCTAGGATGGCCCGCGACTTTACCAACAGCCGGCGCCCCGCGGCAGGCGCCGACGACAAGGACCAGCATGGATACCGACGAAAAACTTGCACTGATTGCGCAAACCATCGCGCATCAGGGTGGCCAGATCAGCGCCCTGACCGCCTCGCTGCTGTGCGTGCTGCACATCGCGCGCGACTCGCCGGGGCTGCGGGAGGCGGTCGAAACGCGCCTGGAGCAGAACTACGCGGCCTTGCTGGCCCGCTCCGAAAGCCAGCAGTACGTCGCCGGCTTCGAAGCGATGCGCGACGCGGTGATCGCGGCGCTGAAGGCCTGATCAAGCGCCTGATCGGGGCCGATCAGTGTTTTTCCTCGGCCTGCCGTGCGCCTTCGCCCGGCAGGACCGCGTCGACGATGGCGTCGCCGAAGCCTTCCCGCAGTCCCAGCGCGTCGCGGCCTTGCGGCGTGACCGTCAGGCCGTCGTCGGCCTGGGCGACCAGGCCCCGATCCAGCAGATCCCTGGCTTTCAGGCCGTCGATGCCGTGCTCACCGGCGTGGATTTGTTTAAGCAGTTGTAGTTGTTCCTGGGTCAACATGTTGCACCTCCGCATGTCGGGCGCCGGATATGTCCGGCGCTTCCCGCGTCCATGGTTGCGCAAACTTCGTACCCGCCCCGTTCCCTTTTTGTGGTTTTTCCGCCCGGCCGACCCCTCGCGCCGGGAAAACCCCGCTTAACTTTTTGTCATTTTGTGGTTACAAAATATTCCGCGACATGTCATGTGAGGCGGGTATGCTCGCCCCGGGACGAATCGTAAGAGGGGAACAACGCGTGCATCGAAACAACGACGTCTACAAGGGCTTTCGCCTGACCGCCAAGGTCGCCCGGGATCTCCCGGCGCCGGACGATGGCGGCACACCTGTGTTCCGCGCCGTGGTTTGCGTGGCACCGGCATCGCTGCAGCCCGCCGACGGCGACGAATATCCGATTCCGCGCTTCGTGGACGGCGGCTACGTCTACAGCCCCGCGGAAGCCGTGCATGCGGCTGTCGCGCATGGCCGCGAGATCGTGGACGCCCTGTCGGGAGTGCGCCTGGCGGTGTCATGACCGCGTTCGCGCAATCGACGCTGGGGCGCCTGCGTGCCCTGGTCGGGCCGCGGCCCTTGCTGTGTCCCTGCGTGCGCATCGTGCTGGAAGGCCCGGACGGAACCGTCCTGCTGCACGAACGGGCCGACTTCCGCGGCATGTGGGGATTGCCCGGCGGCCACATCGAACTGGGGGAGTCCGCCGAACAGGCGGCGCGGCGCGAAACCCGTGAAGAAACCGGCCTCGCCGCGCGCGTACTGCTGCCTTTCGGCCATGCGTCGAATCCCGCCGTGGAAACCGTCACGCTGCCGAATGGCGATGTCTGCCACTACCAGGCGGTGCTGTTCCATTGTTCGCAATTCGAGGGCGCCTTGCGCGGCGATCCCCAGGAAGCCGCGGTCCTGCGATGGGTATCCCTGGACGAAACGCAGCCCCCCATGATGCCGCATGTGCGCGCCACGCTGGAGGCATTCCGCCGCTACCGGCGGAATGGCGAGTTCCAGCTGATCTGACGCGCCGCCCGCGGCGCTAGGGCGATTGGGTGCTGAAGGTATCGCAGCGGCGCGGATCGCCGCTTTCCAGTCCCCGCTTGAACCAGCGTACCCGCTGCGCGGACGTGCCGTGCGTGAAGGCGTCGGGCACGACATAGCCCTGGCTCTGCTTCTGCAGCCGGTCGTCGCCGATGGCGCTGGCGGCGTTCAACGCTTCTTCCACGTCGCCGGCTTCCAGAATGTGCCGCGCGCTGTCGGCGCGCTTGGCCCACAGGCCGGCATAGCAGTCCGCCTGCAGTTCCAGCCGCACCGACAGGGCATTGGCCTGGCCCGGGTTTTCCTGCTGCAGCGAGGCGACGCGTTGCGATATGCCCAGCAGGTTCTGCACGTGATGGCCGACCTCGTGCGCGATCACGTAGGCCTGGGCGAAGTCGCCGGGCGCCTGGAAGCGCCGTTTCATGTCGTCGAAAAAGCTCAGGTCCAGGTAGACCTTGCTGTCGGCCGGGCAGTAGAACGGCCCCATGGCGGCGCGCCCGGTGCCGCAGGCGGTGCGGGTGGCGCCGTTGTACAGGACCAGGGTCGGCGGCACGTAGGCGCGTTTGGCATGCTCGCGGAAAATCGCCTGCCAGGTATCTTCCGTTTCGCCAAGGATCTTGGCGACGAAGCGCCGCTGCGGGTCGTTGGCCGGCGGCGCCGCGGTGCTGGCGGGCGCCTGTTGGCTGGCAGGCTCCTGCATCTCCTGCAGCACCACTGACGGATCGATGCCGAAGTACGCGGCGACCAGGGCCAGGACGATGGCGCCTATGCCCAGCTTGCCGCCGCCGATGGGCAGCCCCATGCCGCGCCGATCTTCCACATTTTCACTTTCACGCGAATCATCCAAGCGCATGAGATTCTCCTTCGTGCCCCGCGCGGACGCGCCGCCGGGGCGGATGCCTACTTGCAAGATGTTAGGATAGCCGCATGGCGCAATTCTTTACCGTACATCCCGCGAATCCACAGCCGCGTTTGTTGAAGCAGGCCGCGCAGCTGTTGCGTGACGGCGGGCTTGCGGCCGTGCCGACCGACTCCAGCTATGCCGTGATCGCCCGCCTGGACGACAAGGCGGCCGCCGACGGCTTGCGGCGCCTGCGCGGGCTGGACGATCGCCACCATCTGACGCTGATCTGCCGCGACCTCGCGCAGCTGGGTCATTTCGCCCGCGTCGACAACCGCCAATACCGCATGCTGAAGGCCGCCACGCCCGGCCCCTTCACCTTCATCCTCGAGGCCACGCGCGAAGTGCCGCGGCGCGTCTCGCATCCTTCCCGCAAGACCATCGGCCTGCGCGTGCCGGATCATCCCGTCACCCTGGGCCTGCTGGAACAGTTCGGCGAACCGCTGCTGTCCACCACCCTGATCCCCGCCGGTGAAACCGACGCGTTGAACGACGCCGAGGAAATCCGCGAGCGTTACGAGCACGTGCTGGCCGCGGTCGTCGATAGTGGCGCCTGCCCCAAGGAACCCACCACCGTCGTCGACCTGACCGGCGACGAAGCGCAACTCATCCGGGTGGGCCGCGGCGACCCCACCCAGCTCGGAATCGCCTGATCCATGGACGACATCATCCAGTCGATCGCGATCTACGCGATCCCCGTCATCTTCGCCATCACGCTGCATGAAGCGGCGCATGGCTATGTCGCCCGCATGTTCGGCGATCCGACCGCCTACCAGATGGGACGGGTCAGCCTGAATCCGGCCCGCCACATCGATCCGGTCGGCACGCTGCTGGTGCCGCTGGTCATCCTGCTGGCTTCCAAGCTGCTGGGCAGCCCGGGCATCCTGTTCGGCTGGGCCAAGCCGGTGCCGGTCGATTTCGGCCGCCTGCGCCGCCCCAAGCAGGACATGCTGTGGGTGGCCGCGGCGGGGCCGGCGTCCAACCTGGTCATGGCCATCCTGTGGGGCATCATGCTCAAGCTGGTCTACCAGAGCGGCGGCGCGGAAGGCTACTGGTTCGACATGGCCCAGGCCGGCGTGCAGATCAACCTGGTGCTGATGGCCCTGAACCTGCTGCCGCTGCTGCCGCTGGACGGGGGACGCATCCTTTACAGCCTGCTGCCCAACCGCCTGGCCTACCAGTATTCCCGCATCGAGCCCTACGGCATGATGATCGTCCTGCTGCTGCTGTTCAGCGGCGGACTGTGGATCTTCCTCAAGCCGATTTTTGCGCTGGGCAGCACGGTCGTCAGCTGGTTTCTATAGGTTTTTTCCTGGTATCCGGTAAACTCGCGGGATTTCCTGATTCAAGTCCCCGCCGGACAGCCCGGCGGGCACCGGAGCCCCTCTCGATATGGCATCTTCGGCATCCGCCGCTGGCGTTACTTTCCAGGGCAGCATGGTCGCCCTGGTCACCCCCATGCATCCCGACGGCACGCTGGACTACGCAGCCTACCGCTCGCTGATCGACTGGCACGTCGCCGAAGGCACGGATGCCCTCGTCGTGGTCGGAACCACCGGCGAATCGCCGACGGTGTCGATGGAAGAACATGCGGAGCTGATACGCGTGGCCGTGGAGCATGCCGCCGGCCGCGTGCCCGTGATCGCCGGCGTCGGCGCCAATTCCACCGACGAAGCCATCCACCTGGCGCGCCACGCGAAAGCCGTCGGCGCGCAGGCCGGCCTGTCGGTCGTTCCCTATTACAACAAGCCTTCCCAGGAAGGCCTGTACCAGCACTTCCGGCGCATCGCCGAAGCCGTCGACCTGCCCACCGTCCTGTACAACGTACCGGGCCGCACGGTGGCGGACATGTCGAACGAGACCGTGCTGCGGCTGGCCGAGGTGCCCGGCATCATCGGCATCAAGGATGCCACCGGCGATATCGGCCGGGGCGCCTTGCTGCTGCGCGAGGCACCGGCCGGCTTCCAGGTTTTCAGTGGCGACGACCCCACGGCCGCCGCGCTGATGCTGCTGGGCGGACGCGGCAATATTTCCGTGACCGCCAACGTCGCGCCCCGCCTCATGCACGACCTGTGCGCGGCGGCGCTGGCCATGGACGTGCCCAAGGTGCGTGAACTAAACGCCCGTCTCGCACGTCTGAACAAGGCCCTTTTCGTCGAGGCCAATCCGATTCCCGTCAAATGGGCCTTGTCGCGCATGGGGCGCATGCCCTTGGGCTATCGTCTGCCCCTGGTGGAACCGGGCAAGCAGCACCATGCCACGGTCGAAGCCGCATTGCGGGACGCAGGCCTGCTTTAAAAGCAATCAATGAGGATACGTATGAACACGCGCCATGCCGGTTACTCGGCATTGCTTACTCTGGTCATGCTGGCCGGCTGCAGCGACGTCAATCAGATACTGGGCAAAGAAGAACCCATCGACTACAAGAGCGCGAGCGGCCAGCAGGCACAGCCGCTCAGTATTCCGCCGGACCTGACCCAGGCCGCCGCGGATCCGCGCTACAAGGCGCCCCCGGGTGGGACGACCACTTTCTCGCAATACCAGGCGGAAGGCCAGCAGCAGGCGGCCAGCCAGGCCCAGGGCAAGGCTTCCAACGATGTATTGCCGCAGCGCACCGACATGCATGTCGAGCGCGACGGCGATATCCGCTGGCTGGTGGTCGATATGCCGCCCGACCAGATTTTCGGCAAGGTGATCGATTTCTGGACCAGCACGGGCTTCACGATCCAGACCAACGATCCTAAGGCCGGCCTGATCGAGACGAATTGGGCGGAAAACCGCGCGAAGATTCCTGAAAGCTGGCTGCGGCAGGCCCTGGGCTTCGTCCTGGAGCAGGCCTACGATAGCGGCGAGCGCGAAAAATTCCGCACTCGCATGGAACGCGTCAACGGCCACACGGAAATCTATATCAGCCACCAGCACATGGTGGAAAAGAACGTGGGCCAGCGCGATTCCGGCAACCTGCAATGGCAGCCCGGGCCGGAAGATCCGGGCCTGAATGCCGCGATGCTGGCGCGCCTGATGGTGTATCTCGGCACCAGCGTGGACCAGGCCAAGACCATGGTCGCACGCGCCGAAGCCGCGCCGGCGCAACCCAAGATCACGCGTGACGTGGTGGCGGACGGCGCGCGCCTGAACGTGCAGGAAACCTTCGATCGCGCCTGGCGCCGCGTCGGCGTCGCGCTGGATTCGGGTGGCTTCACGGTGGATGATCGCGACCGTTCGGCGGGTGATTTCTACGTGCGCTACCTGGACACCGATACGGGCGTGCAGCGTGACGAACCCGGGTTCTTCAGCCGCATGTTCGGTACGGCGCGGCCCAGCCAGGCACCGCAATACCGCATCCACGTCGTCGGCCAGGGCGCGACCACCCAGGTCACGGTGCTGGACACCAATGGCCAGGTCGACACCACGCCGACCGCCCAGCGCCTGCTGAGCGTGCTGGCGGACAAGATGTCCGCGGTGCAGTAAGCGTCGGGGGGAGCACAAAAAAAGGAACGCTTGCGCGTTCCTTTTTTTTGCCTGCTCTTGGGAAGCTGGCGGATCGATTACTGCGTGGTGCCGCCCGTCGTGCCGCCGCCGCTGCCGTTGCCCGGCGTGGTGGTGGCGCCGCCGCCGCCGGCAGCCGGCGCGGTGGTCGAGGGAGCCGGGGTGGACGACGACGGGGCCGTGGTGGAAGGCGTGCTGCTGGACGGGGCGGGCGCGTCTTCCTTCTTGTTGCACGCGCTCAGCGAAACGGCCAGGACACTAGCCAGAACCAGGGTTTTCATCATCATTCGAGATCTCCTTTGTGATGGAATCCGTGCGACCCGGAAAGCCTGCCCGCGCAGGTGCCTAACCGGGATGACGGATTCAGGCTACAGGACTTACCCGAACGATTGCGTGTGGAAATTAAAGCTTGCGAGTCCTAAAGGAAACAAGCCTTGCTCCCATGTATAGGGTTTTTCCGGATGTTTCGATTGCGGGGGAATCTGGGCTGAAGTGTGGTTTCTGGAAACCTTTGCAGGTTTCAGATGCCGGATTTGTCTGATCCGAACGGCTGCTGCGCTTTAGGACTAGCAGACGCCCGGGGGGCGCCTGGGTTTCATGTCAGGCGTCCTCACTGGGCCTCGTACAGCAGCCAGCCATCGTCCAGCCACTGGACCAGGCATTCCCGCTCTTGTTCGGTCAGTCTGCGGGCCATCGGGTCGCCGCAAGCCAGGCGCCTGGCGTCCGCCAACTGCCGCAGCGCGGGGCTGGCCGGCACCGGCGCGGTTTCCCCGTTGATGAATACCTGCCTGCCGCGATATAGCATGCGGGTGCGGCGATCCAGCCGCAACACGCCGCTGGCGGGCCATTCGGATGCCAGGTCCGGCCCATCCTGGGCGGGCACGTCGAACACCGCGGCGGCGCCGGGTTCCGTCAGCCAGCAGCCCAGGAAGCGGTGCGCCAGCGCCTCGTCGAAGCGCACGCGGCGCACCGCATCCAGCGCGGCGGCTGCCAGCCCCTCGGGTAGTTCGGCGGGGTGCCGGGTCGCCTGCAGGCCCGCATCCCGATACCGGGCCTGCAGGCGCGGTCCCGGCAGCGGAGGTTCGCCGTAGGGGCCGCTGGCTTGGCCGGCGCGCGCCAGCACTTGTTCCGCCGCGGCTTCGAGCATGCCGCGCGCCAGCGTGGCCTGGTCGGGCGCGCGAAAGCCTATCGAGATCGTCATGCAATCCCCTTGCGCGATGCCGTCGTGCGCCACCTGCGGCGGCAGATACAGCATGTCGCCCGGCTCCAGCACGTAGGTGGCCTCGGGTTCGAAGTGGCGCAGGATTTTCAGCGGCAGATCCGGTTGCAGGCTCAGGTCGCGTTGCTGGCCGATGCGCCATTCGCGCCGCCCGACCGCCTGCAGCAGGAACACGTCGTAGCTGTCGAAATGCGGTCCGACGCCGCCGCCATCGGTTGCGATGCTGATCATCACATCGTCCAGCCGCGCGTCGGGGATGAAGCGGAAACGATGCATCAGTTCGGCGGCGGCGTCGTGGTGCTGGTCCACGCTTTGCACCAGCAGCGTCCAATCCGGTTCGGATGCCTTGGGCAGGCGGGCGAACGGCCCGTGCTCCATCTGCCATTGCCCGTCCTCGCGCCAGATCAGGCGCGACGCGACGTCGTCGTTGCGCGCCATCCGCTTCAGTTCGGCGATGCCGACCGGCGGCTTGAAGCCTGGAATCGCCTGGCGGATCAGCAGCGGCTTGCGCTGCCAATACGATTTCATGAACTGCGCCGGCGTGCGGCCGCCCAGCAGGTCCAGGGGCTGGTCCGGCCGCGGGTTGATCGATGGGCTCATGTGAATATGCCTTGAACGTTGCGCGCGCGCTTATTGCAGGTGGGCTTTCAGTCGATACAGCGTGTCCAGCGCCTCGCGCGGGGTCAGGCTGTCCGGGTCGACGTCGGCCAGGGCCGCGTGCAGGGCGAGCAGGGTTTCGGTTTCGTGGGCGGCGGCCGACTGCGCCGCGGATTCGGCATCCGCCTGGGCCGCGGCGGCGAACAGGCCCAGTTGCGGCGTCGGCGCGCCTTGCGCCTCCAGCCGCTCCAGCTCGCGGGAAGCCTGGCGGATGACGGCCGCCGGCACCCCGGCGCGCTGCGCCACCTGGATGCCGTAGCTGCGGCTGGCCGGGCCGTCGCGGACTTCGTGCAGGAAGACGATGCCGCCGGCCGATTCCGCCGCCGCCAGGTGCACGTTGGCGGCGGTAGGCTGTTCGGCGGGCATCCGGGTGATCTCGAAATAATGCGTCGCGAACAGCGTCAGCGCACGGTTGTGCGTCAGCAGGCGCAGCGCGATGGCCCATGCCAGCGCCAGGCCGTCGTAGGTGGACGTGCCGCGGCCGATTTCATCCATCAGCACCAGGCTGGCCGGGGTGCTGGCCGCCAGGATGGCGGCTGCCTCCGTCATTTCCATCATGAACGTGGAGCGTCCGCCCGCCAGGTCGTCGGCCGCGCCGATGCGCGTGAAGATCCGGTCGAGCCGTCCGATCCGAGCCCGCGCGGCAGGGACGAAGCTGCCGGTACGCGCCAGCAGCGCGATCAACGCCACCTGCCTCATGTACGTGGACTTGCCGCCCATGTTGGGGCCGGTGATCAGCAGCATGCGCCGCGTGGCGTCCATCTTGCAGCTGTTCGGCGTGAAGCGTTCGATGGCGCGTTCCACCACCGGGTGGCGGCCGGCCTCGATGTCGATCTCCGCCTCTTCCGACAGTTCCGGCGCATTCCAGTCATGCCGGCGCGCATGCTCGGCCAGGGCGGCCAGCGTGTCGACTTCCGCCAGCGCCCAGGCGCAATCCGACAAGGCGCGCACGTGGCCGCCGAGCTGGTCCAGCATCTGTTCGTACAGCCATTTTTCACGCGCCAGGGAGCGGTCCTGCGCCGACAGCACGCGGTCTTCCCAGGTCTTGAGCTCGGGCGTGATGTAGCGTTCGACGTTCTTCAGGGTCTGGCGGCGGCGGTAGTCTTCCGGCACCTTGTCGGCCTGGCCGCGGCTGACCTCGATGTAGAAGCCATGCACGCGGTTGAACTCGACGCGCAGGTTGGAGATGCCGCTGCGCTCGCGTTCGCGGGCTTCGAGCTGGATCAGGAAGTCGCCGCCGTCGGTGGCGAGCGCGCGCAGTTCGTCCAGTTCGGCGTCATGGCCGGGGGCGATGACGCCGCCGTCGCGGATCGCCGCCGCGGGTTCGGCGGCGATGGTGGCGGCGAGCAGGGCGTGGATGGCCGGGTCGGGACACAGCTTGTCGGCCAGCGCGGCGAAACGGCCTTCCGTGGCCAGCGCGCGCACCTGTTCGCACAAGGCCGGCAGGTCGCCCAGCGCGTCGCGCAGGCTGGCCAGTTCGCGCGGCCGCGCGGAACGCAGGGCGACACGGGCGGCGATGCGCTCGATATCGGGAAAGCGCTTCAAGGTGTCGCGCAGGGTGTCCAGGGGCAGGGCGGCCGCCAGGCCCGCCGGGGTGTCCAGCCGGGCGGCCAGCAGCGCGGCGATGGCGCGCTGGCGCTCCAGCACGGGCGCGTTGTCGCGCAGCGGATGATGCAGCCAGCGCCGCAGCAGCCGGCTGCCCATGGGCGTGCGGCAGTTGTCCAGGATGGAAAACAGCGTGGGCGATTCTTCACCGCTGAGCGTCTGCGTCAGTTCGAGATTGCGGCGGGTGACGGGGTCCATCAGCACGTACTGCCCGGGACGGTCCACGCTGATGCCCTGGACGTGCGACAAGGCCTGCGATTGCGTGCGCGCGGCGTAGCGCAGCAGGGCACCGGCGGCGCGTACGCCGGCCGGCATGTCCTCGACGTCGAAGCCGGCCAGGGAATCGGTGCGGAAGTGCGCCAGCAGATGCGCGCGCGCGCCGTCGCTTTCGAAATGCCAGTCCGGGACGCGGGTCTGCGCGCCGTCTATCGAGATGCGCAGGTCCGCGCCTTCCGGATAGACGATTTCCGCCGGCGCGATCCGGTGCAATTCCGATTCGATCTGCGCCGGCGCGCATTCGGTGACACGAAAATCGCCGCTGGCCAGGTTCAGCCAGGCCAGCCCGGCGCGCGGCGACCGGCCGGCGCCCGGGAACACCGCCGCCAGGCAGCGGTCCGCCTTGGCGGGCAGCAGGGCGTCATCGGTGAGGGTGCCAGGGGTGACGATGCGCACGATGCGCCGCTCGACCGGCCCCTTGGACGCCGCGGGATCGCCGATCTGTTCGCAGATGGCGATGGATTCGCCCAGCGCGACCAGCCTGGCCAGGTACTGCTCCATGGCATGGACGGGCACGCCGGCCATGGGTATGGGGCTGCCGTTGGACGTGCCGCGCTTGGTCAGCGTCAGATTGAGCAGGCGCGCGCCCCGTTCGGCGTCTTCGTAGAACATCTCATAGAAGTCGCCCATACGGTAGAAGAGCAGCAGCGGGCCGGCTTCGGCCTTCAGCTTGAGGTACTGCTGCATCATCGGCGTGTGGCCGGTCAGATCGCTTTTTTCCATTGATACCAATAGAGCTGGTCCGCGTCGGGGGCGACGCAAAGCAGGGATTGTATCGAGACGGGGGCGGGACGCCGGCCGAGCGGGATTGTTGATCCCCGTTGAATTGGGATATTCGTTTTTCCGCATTTATCCGCGCGGGTGAAACGACAAGAATGGCGGCATGGACAGTTTTCGGGAGATATCCATGACCTACACCATCCTGGTCACCGGCGCTTCTTCGGGTTTCGGCGCGATGGCGGCCCGCGCGCTGGCGCGGGCGGGCCACGTCGTCCATGCATCGATGCGCGAAACGGCGGGCCGCAACGCGCCGCGCGTGCGGGAAATCGCCGAGTGGTCGGCGGCGCACGGCGCCGGAACGCGGGCGGATCTGCGGCCGCTCGAGCTGGACGTCCAGTCGGAACCGTCCATCGAGGCGGCGGTTGCGCGGGTGCTGGAGGAAAGCGGCCGGCTGGACGTGGTGGTGCATAACGCCGGGCATATGGCTTTCGGGCCGGCCGAGGCCTTCACGCCGGCACAGTTCGCCGAGCTTTACGACATCAACGTGCTGGGCACGCAGCGCGTCAATCGCGCGGTGCTGCCGGTGCTGCGCCGGCAAGGGCGCGGCCTGCTGCTGTGGGTCGGCAGCTCCAGCCACCGCGGCGGCACGCCGCCCTATCTCGCGCCGTACTTCGCCGCGAAGGCCGCGATGGATGCGCTGGCGGTCAGTTATGCGGGCGAAGTGGCGCGCTGGGGGATCGAAACCAGCATCGTCGTGCCGGGTGCGTTCACCCAGGGCACCAACCACTTCGCGCATGCCGGCTCGCCCGCCGACCAGGCGCGCCAGGCCGAATACGATGCCGGGCCCACGCGCGGACTGGCCGACGAAATCCTCACCAACCTGGCGGCCTGCGAGCCGCCGGATGCGGATCCGGCCAGCGTCGCGCGCGCCATCGTCGACGTCGTGGACGCGCCCTATGGCCGCCGGCCCTTCCGCGTGCACATCGATCCATCGGATGACGGCTGCGCGGTGGTCGGGCCGGTGGCCGACCGCATCCGCGCCGAGTTCCTGCGGCGCGTCAACCTGGGCGACCTGCTGTCGCCGCGCATCGATAAGGAGGCTGCTCATGGCCGGCAATAATCTGGGCAGGCACATGAAGGTCGTGCTGGGTGAATCGATCGTCGCCTCATCGGCCGCCACCGTCAGTACGCTGGCGCTGGAGCTGCCGGTGTGGGCGATGTTCGTCGGATGGATCGCGTACTTCACCCGCGGGCTGAACCTGCGCAGCGGGCTGGTGAACCTGGCCTGCGTGCTGATGGGCGTGGCCCTGGGCATGGGCGCGGCGCATGGGCTGGGCGCGCTGGCGCCGCTGCTGGGCGACTATGCGATCAGCGCCGTCGTGGTGGCGGTCACCGCCGTGGCCCTCTCGCTGGCGCGCTTGCCGGTATTCAACAACCTGCTGGGCTTCTTCCTGGGACTGGTGGCGTATTTCGCGTCGCACCTGCCGCCGACGCCGACGACCTTCGCCAGCCTGGGCCTGGCGGCTGCCCTGGGCGGTGTCGCGGCCTTCTGCGCGCATGCGTGGCAGCATCGCGTCAACGCGGCGGAGCGGCCGCGATCGTAGGGTGGCCAGCGGCGCCGCCGGGCGCCACGGTCAGAACTGCCGCGCCTGCACGCTGGCGGCCGGCGTTCCGCGTTCGGTCAGGCCCATCTTCGCGATCAGCATGTCGAAGACATAACGCGTCAGGGGATTGATCAGGTCGCTGCGCATCCACAGGAAGTAGTTGGCATCCGGAAGGGGCGGCAGGCCGTCTTTTTCACCCAGGACGCGCATGTCCGGCCCCAGGAATTCGATGCTGCGCGCGGTGACGCCCAGGCCGGCGCGCACGGCGGCGCGGATGCCGACCAGATTGGGCGCGACGTAATTGGTCTGCCAGGGTACCCGCGCCTGTTCCAGCGCATTCAAGGCCAGGCGCCGGAACAGGCTGGGCTCGTCCGCCAGCACCAGCGGAACGGGCGAGCCGGCATCGTGGACGTAGCCGGCCGAGGCGATCCAGGCCGTGGGAGAAGTCCGCAGGATGACGCCTTCGTAAGCGGGATCGAAGCGCGTGGAGATGCTCAGGTCCAGTTCCCCGGCGCGCAGCGCGTTCATCAGGAAGGGGCTGCGATCGACGCGTATTTCCAGCCTGACGCGCGGCGACCAGCGGGTGATGTGCGTCAGCACCGTCGGCAACAGGGTTTCGGCGACGTCATGCGGGGCGCCCAGGCGCAGCTCGCCTTCCAGCTGGCCGTCCTGCATCGCGCGCATCGCTTCGTCGTTGATGGCCAGCATGTGGCGCGCGTAGTCCACCAGCTTGCGTCCGTGCGGCGACAGCAGCTTGTTGCGGCCTTGCTTTTCGAACAGGGGCAGGCCGACGATGCTTTCCAGCCGCTGCATCTGCTGGGTGATCGCGGATTGGGTCCTGTGCAGCCGCTCGGCGGCCGCCGAGAAGGTCTGGGCCTGGTCTATGGCAGCCAGGGTACGCAGCAGGTCCAGGTCCAGATTGCGCATGCCGTCTCCGACATATTACGGGAGCTAATGAGTTATTAAATCAAATTAATTTGTCACACCGCAGGCAGGCCCGTAGAGTAACGCCAAAATCGCATTTCCAAAGGGGTTCCGCTTATGGCCGGCTTGCATCCACATAACAAAGATATTTCCGCGGCGATCGAAAACATAAAGGATACTGTACAAACGCAGGGCCTGAGCCGTGACAGCCTGGACGACGTCCTGCGCACGGTGATCGGCCTGGCCAGCCATGCCGACTGGTGGGGCGCCGACCGCTATCCCGCGCCCGAAGGCGACGAACGCCAGGCCCGCTACCTGATCAGCGAAACGCCCGACAAGACCTATGCGCTGTACCTGAACGTGATGCGGCCGGGCAAGAAGATCGTCCCGCACAACCACACCACCTGGGCCTGCATCGCGGCGGTGGAAGGCATCGAATACAACTATGTCTACGATCGCCTGGACGACGGCAAGCAGTCCGGCGTCGCCCGCCTGGAAAAGACCGATACCGTGGTGGTCGAGCCCGGCACCGGCATCGCCCTGATGCCCGACGACATCCACGCCGTGGAGATCCGCGGAGACGGCGTGATCCGCCATCTGCACATGTACGGACGCGCCCTGGAGACGCTATCCGAGCGCCTGTCCTTCGACCTGGACGCCGGCACCTGCAAGGTCATGCCCATCGGCGTGCAAACGCGCCGCTGAACGGAAACCCATCATGGATGAACAGTACAAGCCTGGCACGCGGCTGCTGCGTGCCGGGCGGCCGCATCGCGGCTGGGTCAACACGCCGGTCACCCGCGCCAGCACCTTTATCTACGACAACGTGCAGCAGTGGCGCGACACGCGCGCCCGCCGCGAGAAGGAACGCCTGCTGTCCTACGGCGCGCGCGGGACCGACAGCACGCATGCGCTGGAAGACGCGCTGGTCGAGCTGGAAGGCGGCTATCGCGCCAAGGCGTACCCGACCGGCCAGGCCGCCATCGCGGTGGTGCTGCTGGCCTACCTGAAGGCCGGCGACCACGTGCTGATCACCGATGCGGTGTACGAACCGGTCAGGCGCTTCTGCGCCGAACAACTGTCCCGCTGGGGCATCGCCTTCAGCTACTACCAGCCCGACGGCAGCGACCTGGCGGACCAGATCCGCCCCAATACCCGCATGATCTATGCGGAATGCCCGGGATCGCTGGTCTACGAAATGATGGACCTGCCGGCGGTCGCCGAGCTGGCGCGCCGCCACGATTGCTGGCTGGCGGTGGACAACACCTGGGGCTCGGGCCTGCTGTACAGGCCGCTGGCGCTGGGCGCGGATATCTCCGTCTGCGCGGCGACCAAGTACCTGGGCGGCCACGCCGACGTCATGATGGGTACGGTGGTCACCAACGAAAAGGCCTGGGCGCCGCTGGAGCGGGCCACCGTCGATATGGGCCAGACCGTGGGCGCCGACGATGCCTACCTGGTGCTGCGGGGGCTGCGCTCCATGCCGGCTCGGCTGGCCATGCACGAACGCCACGCGCTGCGCGTCGCGGAATGGCTGCAGGGCCGTCCGGAAGTGGTGCGGGTCCTTTGCCCCGCCTTGCCCGACCATCCCGGCCACGCGCTGTGGAAGCGGGATTGCACCGGCACCAACGGCCTGCTTTCGATCGAGTTCGCGCGCGGCATCCAGGACGCGGACGTCGAACGCATGATCGATGCCTTCCGCCTGTTCGGCCTGGGCGCATCGTGGGGCGGCTTCGAAAGCCTGTGCGTGCCGGCCTATATGACCCGTGCGCGCACCGTGGCGGACTGGTCGGGGCGCGGATCGGTATTGCGGCTGCATATCGGCCTGGAAGACCCCGAGGACCTGATCGCCGACCTGGATCAGGCCATGGCCGCGCTGAAATGCTGACACGGCGAACGCCTGACACCCTGAAACGCTGAACGCGGCGCACCCGCGCCGTTCCATACCCGATCATCCCGGCACGCCGCGTCCGCGCGGCGTGAGGGGACGCTTTTTCCTTGAATTCCGCAGGCCTACATGACCCAGCAACCTACCGACGACACGTCCATTCCGCGCATCGACGCCGCCACGCTGAAACGCTGGCTGCATGACGGCGCCGAAATCGGCTTGCTGGATGTGCGCGAGCACGGCCAGTATGGCGAAGGCCATCCCTTCCTGGCGGTGTCGCTGCCGTACAGCCGCCTGGAGATCGAAGCGCCGCGCCTGCTGCCGCGCAGGACGGCCCGGCTGGTCGCGTTCGACGACGGCGACGGCGTGGCGCCGCGCGCGGCGGCGGCGCTGCGCGGCCTGGGCTACACGGACGTCCACGTGCTGCAGGGCGGCGCGCCGGCCTGGCGGGCCGCGGGCTATACCCTGTTCGCCGGCGTCAACCTGCCCAGCAAAACCTTTGGCGAACTCGCCGAACATATCTGCCACACGCCGCGCATCAGCGCCACCGACCTGGCGGAGCGCCAGCGCAAGGGCGACAAGCTGGTCGTACTGGACGGCCGTCCGTTCACCGAGTACGCCAAGATGAACATCCCCGGCGGCGTCTGCTGCCCGAACGGCGAGCTGGCCCTGCGTATCCAGGACCTGGTTCCCGATGACGACACCACGATCGTGATCAACTGCGCGGGCCGCACGCGGAGCATCATCGGCGCGCAGACGCTGATCAACCTGGGCCTGCCGAATCCCATCCTGGCGCTGGAAAACGGCACCCAGGGCTGGTACCTGGCCGACCTGCCGCTGGAGCATGGCTCTCGCCGCAAGTTCTCCGACGCCATGCCGGCGCAGGCGCTGCCCGCGCTGCGCGCGCGGGCCGACGCGCTGGCGCGCCAGTACGGCGTCGATACCGTGGAAGCCGGACAGGTCCGCGCCTGGCTGGCGGATGCCGGCCGCACCACCTATCTGTGCGACGTGCGTACCGCCGAGGAATACGCCGCCGGCACCTTGGCCGGCGCGCAGCATACGCCGGGCGGCCAGTTGATCCAGGCCACCGACCAGTACGTCGGCGTGCGCAACGCGCGCATCGTGCTGCTGGATGGCGAAGGCGTGCGCGCGCCCGTGGTCGGCAGCTGGCTGAAGCAGATGGGATGGGATGCGCACGTGCTGCGCGACGGTGTCGAGGCGGACCTGCCGAAGCGCCGGTCGACGCCGTCCGGCGCATCGAGCGATGCAGGCGCGGCAGCGGCAGGGGCCGCGAGCGAAGGCGCGGCCGGCGCTTCGGCGCCGCAGCTGCCCGCCATCGCGACGGCCGCGCTGGCCGCGGCGCAGCGCGACGGCGCGGTCCTGCTGGACCTGCGCCCCGGCATGGCCTATCGCAAGGGCCACATCGCCGGCGCGCGCTGGTCCATACGTCCTCGGCTCCACACCTTGAACCTGCCGCGCGGCGCGCGGGTCGTCCTGCTGGCCGCCGAGCCCGCGGTGGCCGCGCTGGCCGCGCGCGACCTGGCGGCGCTGGGCATCGCGCAGGTACAGGCGAACTGCGACGGCGTGGACGCCTGGCGCGCGGCCGGGCTGGCCATCGAGGCCAGCGACGGCGTGCCGGCCGACAAGGATTGCATCGACTACCTGTTCTTCGTCCATGACCGCCACGACGGCAACAAGGCCGCGGCGCGCCAGTACCTGGCCTGGGAAACCGACCTGATCCACCAGATCGACGAACAGGAGCGATCGATATTCCGTTTTCCGGCCGGTTCCGCCGCCGGCTGACATCACCGCCGGGCGAACGGGCCCGGTGCGAGCCACGTGAAGCACATCAACCAGAGGGGATCAACGATGAGAAGCAAAGCCATCCTGTTTGCCGCCGCGGCCGCCGTCGCCACCATGAGCGCCGGCGTGGCCCATGCCGACGCGCTGGACACGATCAAGGCGCGTGGCAAGCTGATCTGCGGCACGCAGAGCGCCAGCGTGCCCTACGCCTACCAGGACACCGCCACCCGCAGCTTCGTCGGCTACGACGTGGATATGTGCGCGGCGCTGGCCAAAGGCCTGGGCGTGGCGCTGGAGCACAAGCCGCTGTCCACCGAGGCGCGCATCCCCGAACTGAAGATGGACCGCGTGGACGTGGTCGCCGGTTCCATGGCCTACCTGCCGGAGCGCGCGCAACAGGTGGACTACAGCCTGCAATACCTGCAGGGCAGCATCAAGGTGCTGGTGCGCCAGAATTCCGGCGTCGCGTCGCTGAAGGACCTGGCCGGCCGCAAGGTTTGCGCGTCCAAGGGGTCGAGTTCCGCGGCGATCGCCGCCCGCGTGCTGCCGAATTCGCAGGTCCTGTCCTTCCAGGACGTGGCGTCCTGCTACCTGGGCCTGCAGAATGAGAAGGTCGATGGCTTCACGGCGGGCGAACTGATCCTGAAGCGCTTCGAGCTGGATTCGCAGAAGACCGGCACGCCCGTGGTGCTGCTGCCCGAGCCGACCTATGTCGAACATATCGGCGTGGTGGTCAACAAGGGCAATCCCAAGCTGCTGGCCGCCGTCAACAAGGTGATCCAGGATATGGACAAGGACGGCACGCTGGACGCCATGTACACGAAGTGGCTGGGCGCGGATTCCATCTACAAGCTGACCCGTACCTTCAAGGTCGAGCCGGTGAACGCCGAGTAAGGCGGACGGGAAGCGTCATGCACTTCGATTTCGCTTTCCTGGCCGGCGGCAACTACGGCGCGATACTGCTGGCGGGCGCGCTGACCACCGTGCGCCTGTTCGCCGGGGCATGGATACTGGGTTTCGCCATCGCGCTGGTGTTGACGGTCCTGCGCACGATACCGTGGCGTCCCTTGCAGCTGCTGGTGGCGGCTTTCGTCGAGTACCACCGCAATGTGCCCACCGTGGTGCAGATCATGGTGTGGTACTTCGGCATGCCGCAGGTGCTGCCCGACGGCATGCGCCTGTGGATCAACCGGGGCGATACGGAGTTCCTGTTCGGCCTGATCGCGCTCAGCCTGAACGTCAGCGGCTTCATGTCGGAAGACATACGGGCCGGCCTGCGCGCCATACCCGGCACGCAGATCGAGGCCGCGCGTTCGGTGGGCCTGGGCGCCTGGGGCGCGCTGCGCCATGTGATGCTGCCGCAGGCGGTGCGGATCGCGGTGCCGCCGCTGATCAACCGTTCGCTGATCCTGTTCAAGGACACCAGCCTGGCGATGGTGATCGGCGTCGGCGAGCTGACCTACCAGGTCAAGGCGATCGAGAACCAGACCTTCCGTTCCTTCGAAGTGTTCGCCGTGTCGACCACCCTGTACCTGGCGGCCTCGCTCGCCTTGATGGGGTTGGGCGCGTGGTTCGGCCGGCGCTATCCGCCGGCTTACAGGAGATGAGCCATGTGGCAGATCCTGCATGACTATGGCCTGATGTTCCTGGTGGGCGCGTGGCCCCAGGGCCCGCTGGGCGGCATCGCCGCCACGCTGATCCTGGCCGGCGCGGGGTTGGGCATCTCGTTCCCGCTGGCCATCTGCCTGGGCCTGGCGCGCACCAGCGCGTATCGCGTCCTGCGGTGGCCGGCCACGGCCTGGGTGTATGCCTTTCGCGGCGTGCCCCTGATCATGATCATCTTCTGGGCGTATTTCGTCCTGCCGCTGCTGACCGGCGCCACGGTGCCGGCCTTCGCCACCGCGCTGTGCGCCATCGTGCTGTACGAATCGGCCTTCCTGGGCGAGATCGTGCGCGCGGGCCTGGAAGGCCTGCCACCCGGGCAGACGGAAGCGTCGCGCGCGCTCGGACTGAGCTATGCGCAGTCCATGCGGTACGTGATCCTGCCGCAGGCGCTGGCCAACATGATCCCGTCGCTGGTCAACCAGTTCGTATCCACCATCAAGGCGACGTCCATCGTCTACGTCATCGGCGTGCAGGAACTGACCTTCGCCGCCCAGCAGGTCAACAGCATGGAAACGTCCCGCGCCCTGCAGACCTTCCTGGTGCTGGCGGCCCTGTATTTCGTGCCCTGCTTCGCGCTGTCGCGGGTGGCGGCGCGCCTGGAGCGCGGCCTGGCGAGCAGGCGGCTGCGCGCCGCCTGAGCCCGGCCATAGGAGATTGCGTTGATAGAACTCGAGAACGTACAGAAATGGTATGGCAGCTACCACGCGCTGGACAGCATCCATGGGCGCGTGGAGCCGGGGCAGGTCGTGGTGGTGTGCGGGCCGTCCGGTTCGGGCAAGTCGACGATGATACGCACCATCAACCGGCTGGAGCCGATACAGGGCGGGGCCATCCGCGTCGCCGGCCAGGACATCCATGCGCCGGGCCGCGACATCAACGCGCTGCGCGCCGGCATCGGCTTCGTCTTCCAGCAGTTCAACCTGTTTCCGCACCTGTCGGTGGCGGACAACATCATGCTGTCGCCGCTGCGCGTGGCCGGCATGCCGCGCGAGCGGGCGGCCGCGCTGGCGCGCGACCTGCTGGCCAAGGTCGGCCTGGAGCACAAGTACGACGCCATGCCCGCCAGCCTGTCGGGCGGACAGCAGCAGCGCGTGGCGATCGCCCGCGCCCTGGCGCAGCACCCGCCGCTGATCCTGTTCGACGAGCCGACCAGCGCGCTCGACCCGGAAATGGTGGGAGAGGTATTGTCCGTCATGAAGCAGCTGGCCGCCGAAGGCATGACCATGGTGGTGGTCACCCACGAAATGGGCTTCGCGCGCGAAGTGGCGGATCGCATCTGGTTCATGGACCAGGGCCGTATCCTGGAAGACACCACGCCCGCGCGGTTCTTCACCAGCCCGGAACACCCGCGTGCGCGCAAGTTCCTGGCCGACATCCTGCACTGAGTTTTCATCGTCAGACCGTTTCATCAACCATGGCGGCGGCCGCGCAGCGGATCGCCGTCGACAAGGGGAAGTGCCATGCAGTTCAAATCGATCACCGCGCTCGGCGCGGCCGCGTTGTGCGCGGCGGCCATTTCGTCGGCCCAGGCCGCCTTTCCGGAGCCGGCCGTGCCGGTGCGCATCGTCGTCGGATTCCCGCCGGGCGGCGGCGCGGACGTGCTCGCGCGCGCCGCCGCGCTGGGCGTTTCCAAGGCGCTGAACACCAACGTGATGGTGGAAAACCGGCCCGGCGCCAGCGGCATCATCGCCACCGATTATGTGGCGCGGGCCAAGCCCGATGGCTATACGCTCTACATCGCCACGCCCGGCTCGCTGACCATCCTTCCCAGCCTGCAGAAAGTGCCGTACAACCCGGCCAAGGATTTCACGCCGATCTCGCTGCTGGTGACGATGCCGAACGTGCTGGTCACCAGCCCGAATTCGGGCATCAACAGCATCAAGGACCTGATCGCGCGGGCCAAGACCGGCAAGGACGTCACCTATGCGTCCGGCGGCAACGGCACGATCGGCCAGATGGCGGCGGAGCAGTTCAATATGATGGCCGGCATCCGCATGCGCCATATTCCCTACAAGGGCACGACGCCCGCGCTCACCGACGTCGCCAGCGGGCTGGTGGAAGTGACCTTCTCCGACCCGTCGGTGAAGACGCTGGTGCAGGGCGGCAAGCTCAAGGCCCTGGGCGTGACCACCACGTCGGCGTCCAGCGAGTTTCCCGGCGCGCCGCCCATCGGCGAGGCGGTGCCCGGCTACGAGCTGACGAACTGGTACGGCGTCATCGCGCCCGCGGGCGTGCCGGCCGACGTCGTCGACACGCTCAACAAGGCGTTCGCGCAGGCGATGGCGAATCCGGATATCGTCAAGCAGCTGGCCGCGTCGGGGATGACGGCGACGTCGGATACGCCCGCGCAGTTCGGCGAGCTGATGACCAAGGAGCGCGCCAAATGGGCGGATCTGGTCAAGAAGGCGGACATCCGGCTCGATTGACCCGGTCTGGATGGACCCGGTCTGGATTGACCCGGCCTCGATTGACCCAGGCGGCGGGCTGGCCCGCCGCGGGAGAAGCAGCATGACTTCCATTCCATCCGATGAGCGGCGCTATCCGCAGCTCGCGCATTGGGGCGCGTTCAACGCCGTGGTGCGCGACGGCCGGCTGGTTGCCTGCGAGCCGTTCGAGCAGGACCCCGCGCCTTCGCGCATGCTTGAAGCCATCGCACCCATGGTCTATTCGCCGCGCCGCATCGCCCGTCCGGCGGTACGCAAGTCCTGGCTTGCCACGCACGGCGCGGCGGGCGGCGAACTACGCGGCCGCGACGAGTTCGTCGAGGTCGATTGGGACGTGGCGCTGGACCTGGTGGCGGCGGAAATCGGGCGAACGCGCGAAGAGCAGGGCGCCGACGGCATATTCTGCGGTTCCTACGGCTGGTCTTCCGCCGGCCGCCTGCACCACGCCCGTTCGCTGATACGCCGCTTCTACTTCGCCGGCGGGGGCGGGGTCGACCAGGTCGGCAACTACAGCTGGGGCACGGCGCAATTCATCCTGCCCCACGTCATCGGGACGTACACGCCGCTGACCGGCCGCGTCACATCGTGGCCCAGCATCATCGCGCATACCGACGTGTTCCTCGCCTTCGGCGGACTGGCCCTGAAGAACGGCCAGGTGTCGTCCGGCGGCGCGGCGGAACATACGCAGGAATACTGGCTGCGGCAGCTGGCGGCCAAGGGTGCGCGCGTCGTCAACGTCAGCCCGACGCGCGGCGATTGCCCCGCCTTCCTGGATGCCGAGTGGATACCCATACGGCCGAATACCGACGTCGCGCTGATGCTGGCGCTGGCGCACGAACTGCGCCGCATGGAGGCCCACGACCCGGCCTTCCTGGCCAGCTATTGCGTCGGCTATCCCGCGCTGGAAGCCTACTTCATGGGGACCGCCGACGGTGTGCCGAAATCGCCGGAATGGGCGGCGCCCATCACCGGGATTCCCGCCGAACGCATCCGCGAGCTGGCGCGGGCATTGCGCGGCACGCGCAGCTATCTGACGTGTTCCTTCGCCGTGCAGCGCGCGCAACATGGCGAACAGCCGTACTGGATGGTGATCGCGCTGGCGGCGATGCTGGGGCAGATCGGTCTGCCGGGCGGCGGCTTCGGTTTCGGCCATGGCTCGATGAACGGCGTGGGCAATCCGCGCATCGCGACGTCCGGGCCGGAAATGCCCGTGGGGCGCAATCCCGCGGATCTGTCCATCCCGGTGGCGCGGCTGACGGAAATGCTGGAAAGGCCGGGCCAGCCATATCCCTTCCAGGGCCAGACGCACCGCTATCCGGATATCCACTTCATCCACTGGGCCGGCGGCAATCCCTTCCATCACCACCAGCAGTTGAATCGCCTGCTGCGGGCTTGGCGCGGCAAGCCGCGCACCATCGTCGTCAATGAAATCTGGTGGACGCCGGTGGCGCGCCATGCCGACATCGTCCTGCCGATCACCACGTCGCTGGAGCGCAACGATATCGGCGGTTCTTCACGCGACCGCTATGCGCTCGCCATGCATCGCGCCATCGATCCGGTCGGCCAGGCGCGCAACGACCTGGACGTCTTCGCCGACCTGGCGCAGCGCCTGGGTTATCGCGACCGCTATACCGAAGGCCGCGACGAAATGGCGTGGATCCGCCATATCTATGCGCAATTCGCCCGCACGCAGGAGCATGCCGGCATCACGATGCCCGACTTCGACGCCTTCTGGAATCTGGGGCACGTCAGGCTGCCGTCCCCCGCCAGGGATTTCATCCTGTTCGAGGACTTCCGCGACGACCCGGCGGCGCATCCGCTGCGCACGCCCAGCGGACGCATCGAACTCTACAGCCACACCCTGGCGTCGTACGGTTGCGAGGACTGCGGGCCGCATCCGCGCTGGATGCCGCCGGGCGAATGGCTGGGGGCTCCGGCGGCGCGCGATTATCCGCTGCACCTGCTGACGGTGCAGCCGGCCGACCGCCTGCACAGCCAGCTGGATCCGGCGCCGCTGGCGCAATCCGGCAAGGTGGCGGGGCGCGAGGCCGTCCGCATCCATCCCGCCGACGCGCGGGCGCGGGGTCTGCGCGATGGCGACGTCGTGCGCCTGTACAACGCGCGCGGCGCCTGCCTGGCCGGCGCACGGCTGGATGACGGACTGCTGCCTGGCACAGTGGTGATGGCCACGGGTGCCTGGTTCACGCCGCCGGCCGGCGGCGATGCGCCGGAAGACGCCGGTACCGCCAACGTCCTGACGCTGGACGTGGGCACTTCCACTTTGACGCAAGGACCGAACGCCATGAGCTGCCTGGTGCAGGCGGAGCGCTGGAGTGTCGGCCGCAACGAAACGAAAGGAGCATGACATCCATGGGCATCATCAAGGAATTTCTCTCGGGCCGCGATGGCGGCGCCCGCCGCGCGGGCGGCATCGCGGTCGGCTCGATGTCGTCGGGCATGGCGGTCGAACTGCCTTATGTCGCCGTGCGCGGCGCGCAACCCGGCAAGACGCTGTGGCTGCATGGGCAGGTGCATGGCGATGAAATCAACGGCATGGTGGCGGCGCTGCGCTTCGCCGCGCGGCTGGATCCGCAGGCCATGCGCGGCAACGTGGTCGTGACGCCGACGGGTAATCCGCACGCGCTGGATCTCCGGCGCAAACGCAATCCCTATGACGACCTGGACCTCGACCAGTGCTACCCGGGCAATGCGCGCGGTCTCATTTCCGAGCGGCTGGCCTATGCGTTGATGAACGAGATGCGCGGTACGGCCGACCTGGTCATCAACCTGCATACGATGAACCCGCTGTTCGATGCGAAGCCGTATGCGGTGTACAAGCTGAATCCCGATAGCGGGATCGGCGAGCGCGAGCTGCTGCGCGCCATCGCCTTGTTCGAGCCCAGCGTCGCCTGCCGTATGGATGTGGGTGGGAAGGGCGAGCTACCGGGCAATATCGCCGGCGCGCTGGACTATCAATGCCAGACGGCCGGCATTCCCGCGTTCATGCTCGAACTGGGCGGCGGCAGCCGTTATGAGGCCGCCAATGTGGCGCTGGCGGAACGCGGCTTCGAACGCCTGGCCGCGCAGATGGGCATACTGGACAGGCAGGCGGCCGCGCCGGCGTCGGTGCGCCGCGTGACGCGCCGCGGCTGGATCACCTTCGATCACGGTGGACTGTTCGTGCCGGAGGCGCAGGCCGGCGACGAAGTGCGCAAGGACGCCCTGTTGGGCACGGCGATGGATATATACGGCACGGTGCGCGAGCACATCCGCGTGCCCGCGGACGGCATCATCATCGGCCTGCGGCGCGATCCCGTCGTGCATACCGGGGAGCGCGCCGCATTCGTCGGCTACGAATGGGACAGCTACGCGCTGTGAACGGCGCGCGCGCCGATCCTTCATGGGAAGGCCTTGCGGCGCAGCATGTCCTGGAACGCCGCGAAGATCTTCCGCATATAGGGCGGCTTGTAGGGATAGAGGTCTTCCGGGTCCATCGCGTGGATGACGCCGCAGGTATCGCCCTCGAAAACCAGCAGGCGGCCATCCGGCGTTTCGGCGCAGTCCATCACCAGGTAGTCCAGCCCGACGCGGCGATGGATTTCCGCGAAGGCCTGCGCATGGCGGCCGCCGAAGCCGCCGTCGAAGTCGCGCATCTGCTCGGCTTCCTCGGCCCGGTTGCTGGCGTTTTCCGCCATGTCGGCATTCAGGTAATGCACCATCCAGCGCGGCGAGATGCCGAGATGGCCCAGGTAGGGTACGCCGTCGATCAGCACCACCCGATACTTGCGGTAGCGGCCGTCGGTGCTGCGGTACTCGACGAAGCGCGAGACGTAGAATTCGGCGGCGTCGCTGCCGGCCAGGTACTCGGCCAGGTCGGCGGCGCGGTCTATCTTCGCCAGGCCCTGTCCCGCATGCGAGTCGATCGGCCGTACGAGTATGGGGTAATCGATGCCGGGCAGCACGCTCGCCGGTGCGGCGGCGCCCTCGGCGATGGCGGCCAGCGCCGGGCGTCCGACGCGCGCGATCTCCGGCACCACGATGCCGGGCGCGTCCCGCAGGGCTTCCGCCAGGCCGTCGCGCGATGTCTTCAGGACGTGCTCGGGGCGATTCACCACGGGGGTATGCCACTGTCCCACCGGCTCGGCCAGTGCCTGCAGCAGCGGCCGGTTGGCCGCCGATTCGCCGATGGCCACGATCAGCGCATCGTGCGGCGGCAGCGCGGCGGGGGCGGGCACGCCGTCGCCCACGTACAGGATATCCAGCGACACGTCCGAATCCGCGACCAGGAACTCGAGCGGCGTATTGGCCAGGAAGTCGCCGCAGGACACCAGCGCCAGCAGGCGCACGCCGCCCGGCCTTGCCGCCGGCATGTGGTACAGCGGCCGGGTCTGCACCGCATGGCGTTGCAGCGCCAGCGCGGTGTCGCGCTGGCCCAGCAGCAGCAGCGTCATGGACAGGTCCAGCGCGGCATTGGCATCGTCGGGGTCCTGCTGGGCGCGGGCCAGCAACTGCTGGCGCAGCCCGTCCAGGTCGCCCTGCCGGAAGGCCAGGGTAATGAGCCGGGCCTTGCCGATCAGCGGCGGGCGTTCGGCGGCGATGGGGGATACGGTGTCGGTCATGGTATCGATTGGACTTCCGGTGCAAGCGCGCCCAGCTCGGCGCCGATGCGCAGCACCGCGTCGCAGAGCCGGTCGACGTCGGCGGACGTGGTGCGGTGGTTGACGATGGCGGCGCGGATGGCCAGCGTGCCGTTGATGCGCGTGGTGGATGGCGCGGCGATGCCGGATTCCTGTACGGCCTGCGCGATCGCCGTGTTCAGGCGATCGCTGGCGTGCGGCCCGTCCGCGGGGTAGCGGAAGCAGACGATGTTCAAGGCCACGGGCGCCAGCAGCTCCAGCCGGGGCTCGTCCGCGACCCGGCGCGCCAGATGGCGAGCGACGTCGCAGCTGCGGGCGATGGCCGCGCCGAGTTGATCCGCCCCGTAGACCGTCAGCGTGAACCAGGTCTTCAACGCGCGAAACCCGCGCGACAGGTCCGGGCCATAGTCGCAAGGCCATGGCGAATCCGCGGCCAGTCCGCGCGTCTCCCGGCTCAGGTAGGCCGCGCTGGCTTCGAACGCCGCGCGATGCGTCGCGCCATCGCGCACCAGGATGAAGCCGGCGTCGTAGGGCACCTGCCCCCACTTGTGGAAGTCGAAGGCGATGGAATCGGCGCGTTCGATGCCGGCCAGCAAAGGCGCCAGCGTGGGCGCGAGCATGGCCAGGGCCCCAAAGGCGCCATCCACATGGAACCACATGCCTTCATCGGCGGCGATGTCGGCCAGGACGTCCAGCGGATCGATGGCCCCGACGTCGACCGTGCCGGCCGTCCCCGCGATCAGGAAAGGCTGGAAGCCCGCCCGGCGGTCGGCGGCGATCGCGGCGCGCAAGGCGGCCGGATCCATGCGGAAATCGCGGTCGACGGGAATCCGCCGCAGGGCGTCGGCGCCCAGGCCCGTGATGTCCATCGCCTGGGCGATGCAGGTGTGCGCGCAGGCGGACGTGTATGCCACCAGCCGCACCGCTGGCTGTCCCGTCTGTCCGGCCACGCCCGCGCGCCTGACCGTCTGTCCCAGGGCGGCGGCGCGCGCCACCAGGACGCCGACCAGGTTGGCCATGGACGTGCCCGTCACGAACAGGCCGCTGGCGGCGTCCGGGAAACCGAACAGTTCGCGCATCCAGCGGGTGATCTGCCGTTCCACTTCGACCGGAATCTGGTTGCGGCCGCCCAGGTTGGCGTTCAGGCCGGCGGCCAGCGTTTCGGCCAGCATGCCCACGGCGGTGCCGCCGCCGTGCACCCAGCCCATGAAGCCGGGGTGCGCGTTGCCCACGGCATAGGGCAGGATGTCGCGCATGAAACGGTCATGCGCGGCCGCCAGGCTGGTCGGCTGGCGCGGCAAGGGTGTGCCGAAGCCGGCGCGGACGTCGGCCGGCGCGGGCTGCCAGACGGGGCGCTCGCGCAGGCCGGCCAGGTAGTCGAACATGTCGTCGAGCATCCTGTGGCCTTGCGCGCGCAGCTCCGCCCAGTCGGTAGGATCCAGCGAACCGCCGGACGGCGGCGCGGTGGGGGGAAGGGTCATGCGTATCTGCCGGAATGCGTGGCTGCCGGACGGCGGCAAGGGTCGCGCGGCGTCGCGGGCAGCCGCAGGCATGTTGCCACCGGGCCGGCCGGCGGGGATACCGGATCAGCGGCCGAGTCCCGGCCCAGTTTGGGCTTTTGCCCGACAGGCGGGGCGGGCGCCGGGGGGCACGTGCCGATACAATTCCGGACCGGCCGTCGTCCGCCCCGTCGTGGGCCCCGTCGCGGGCCCGCCATTTGCCCGCCATTTGCCCGTCTTGCGCCCGTGATGGGCCCGTCGGGTGCCCGTGATGATGTGCCCGGCGGTCCACGCCGCGGTACGCCTGGCCGTCCGAACATGGCGCCACTCGCGCGTCCCCTGGCGCGCTGGTTCAGCAGGAGCAATAGTGAGCATCGAGCAGCAGCAGGGACCGGCCGCCGTGGGCAGCGCCGGGCCGGCGCCCCAGGGTGGGGAACCGCCGGGACAGGAGCCCCAGCCGCCGTCCAACAGCGGCCGCGGCGTGGCCTGGCTGGTCGCCGGCGCGTTCTTCATGGAAATGCTGGACGCCACCGTCATCACCACCGCCTTGCCCGAAATGGCCCAGAGTTTCGGCGTCCGGCCGGCGGACATGTCCATCGGCATGAGCGCCTACCTGCTGGCGCTGGCCGTGTTCATTCCCGTCAGCGGCTGGGTCGCCGACCGCTACGGCCCGCGCCGGGTCTTCGGCGGCGCGCTCGCCCTGTTCACCGTGGCGTCCATCCTGTGCGGATTGTCGCAATCGCTGCCGCAATTCACCGCCGCCCGCATCCTGCAGGGCCTGGGCGGGGCGATGATGGTGCCGGTGGGCCGTCTCGCGGTCCTGCGCGTGACGCCCAAGCAGGATCTGGTCAAGGCCATCGCCATCATCACCTGGCCCGGCCTGGCCGCGCCGGTGATCGGTCCGCTGGTGGGCGGCATCGTCACCACCACCCTGAGCTGGCACTGGATCTTTTTCCTCAACGTTCCCCTGGGCCTGATCGCGCTGGCGGCCAACGCGCGGCTGGTGCGCGGCAGCGCCGGCGGCAGGCGGCCCTTCGATCTGCCCGGTTTCATCCTGACCGGCGTGGGCTGCAGCATGCTGATGTACGCCGTCGACCTGTGCGGCAAGCTGGACGTGGAAGCCGGCCTGGTGGCGGGGCTGATGGTGCTGGCCGTGGCCTCGCTGGCCCTGGCGGTGCGGCATCTGCGCCGCGCGCCGCATCCGCTGGTCGACCTGACGCCCATGCGCTACCGGACGTTCGCGGTCACCATGTACGGCGGCTCCCTGTTCCGTATCGCGATCGGCAGCGCGCCCTTCCTGTTGCCGCTGATGTTCCAGGTGGGGTTCGGCCTGTCGCCCGTGCAGGCGGGCTCGCTGATGCTGGCGCTGTTCGCCGGCAACCTGGCGATGAAGCCCGCCACCACCTGGGTGATGCGCAGGTTCGGTTTCCGTCACGTATTGGTGGGCAACGGGCTGCTCGTCGCCATCGGTTTCGGGCTCTGCGCCACGCTGACGGCGGGTACGCCGGCCTGGTGGACGTCCGCGCTGCTGTTCTTCTGCGGCATGAGCCGCTCGATGCAATACACGGCGCTGAATACGCTGGGTTTCGCCGATATTCCCAAGCCGGCCATGACCGGCGCGACCACGCTGTTCAGCGCCTGCCAGCAGCTGAATGCCGGCTTGGGCATCGCCTTCGGCGCGGTGGCCCTGCGCGCGGCGGAGTGGCTGACCGGCCATGGCCAGGCCGCGCCCCAGCCCCTGCAATTCCGCGTCGCCCTGCTGCTGTCGGCCTTGCTGGCGGCGGTGGCGGTGCTGGACAGCGCGCGGCTGCCCGCCAATGCCGGGGCGGACATCAGCGGGCACCGTAAACCCGCGCGGCGCGGCGCCGCGTGACCCTCAGTCGCGTGAACCTCAGTCGCGTGAACCTCAGTCGCCGTCCTCGCTGGCGGTGACGTGATCCTGGCCGGCTTCCAGGAAACGCTTGAGCCGCAGCAGGTCGTCGCGGGCCTGCGCCCCGGGGGTGTCGCCCCAGAGCTTGGCGACGATGCGGCCGAGTTCGCCGGCCGGCGGTTCGTAGGCGATCACCGCCTGGACTTCCGTGCCCAGGCCGACCACGTCGCTGAAGGTCAGCGAGCCCGTATGCCGCACCGGCGATTCCGGCGTCGATTCCCAGGCGATACGGCTGCCGGGCACGTCTTCCGTGATGACGGTATCCCACTCCAGCGCGCGTCCCAGGGGGGCCTCGATGGTCCAGTGGCTGCGCCGGTCGTCCATCACCTCCACGGTGCGGACGTGTTCCATGAACTGGGGAAGATTGCGGAATTCCCGGCAGAAGGCGTAGACCTCGGCGATCGGGCGCTGTACGACGATGCGCTGGGACGACGCCGCCGCGGTGTTCCAGCCGCGCTCGGCGGCGATGGCGCGTTCGTGCGGCGTCTTGGCCAGCCGCGCCTTGACGGCGCAGCGGCCGGACAGCCCGCGGCTCACCAGCGCGCCGCCCGCCAATGCGGCCAGTATCCCGACCAGGCCGCCCCGGCGCAGGCCGGCCAGCACCAGCGCCCCCCCGCCGACGCCGGACATCAAGCGCTCGGTATCGTTCAGGTTGGCCGGTCCCAGTTCCGGTTTGGCGGACAGGAACGCCAGCAATTGCGACACGTTCTTGGACGTTGTTGATGCCATAAGCGTTCTCCGCCGTCCTAGCGCGCCTGGGCCTGGCGGTTCGCCGCGCGGGTGCGGGCGGCCTTGCGCGCCGCGGCGGAACGGCCTGCCGCGCCCTTCGTCTGGGCGGCCTTGCGCGCGGCCGCCGACCTGTCGGTCGACGTGCGCTTGCTCGCCGCCGTCCTGGCCTGTCCCGACAGCGCGCGCTTGGACGCGCCCGCGGTGCTTTCGCGCTTCAGCGCGCGCGTGGTGGCCGCCGACCGCTTGGCGGACTTGGTCGCGCCGCGGCTGGCCTTGGCTTCATCCTGCTTGGCTTTTTTCTTGGTGGTCTTGGACGCGGTGGATTTGGTCGGCACCTTGACGCCGGACCGGCGCGCTTCGGACAAGCCGATCGCCACGGCCTGCTTGGCCGAGCGCACGCCGTGCTTGCCTTCGCGTACATGATCGATCTGTTCGCGCACGAATTCGCCGGCCTGGGTGGACGCCGACTTGCCTTGCTTCTTGTCGCGCTCCGCGCGAGCCAGGGTTTTGCGTTCGGGCATGATCAACTCCATCGAAGAACGAGCCCAGGATGGGCCCGATGGGTGTGCCGTACGGGCAGCAAACCCCATGCCGTGGTGGCCACGCGCCCGCGTCGCGCCGCGAAGGATGCGGGGCCAAGGGCGGGCGGCAGGGAGGACGGCAGGTTGAGCACGGCATTTGCGACGCATGGCATCGCGGCCGGCGAGGTGCGTGTCACTTCCGGCACGGACCCGCCGCGCGGTTTCATGGAGAATTCAAATGGCCAATCATGTTTACAAGCAGATCGAGCTGGTCGGCTCCTCGACCACGTCCAGCGACGACGCGGTTTCGCGCGCGATCGAACGCGCCTCGTCCACCTTGCGCAACATCGAGTGGTTCGAAGTGACCAGCGTGCGCGGGCACATCGAGCAGGGCAAGGTGGCCCACTGGCAGGTGGGCCTGAAGATCGGCATGCGAATCGAAGAAGCGGATTGACGCGCGTTCAGGCGGCCAGCTTTTCCACCCAGGCCACATAGCGGTCCACCCAGCCTTGCAGAAAAGCGCGGGTGTCGGCATTCGCGATGGCGCCGTCGGCATCGAAGAATCCGTCCTTCATCTGCAGGAAGACCTCCGGAAGGGTCAGCGACATCGACCCTTCCGCCGCCAGGATATTGCGCAGGTGCTGCTGCGCCATCGCCGTGCCCGCGTTGCTGGGCGAGATGCCGACGATGCCGCCGGGCTTGCCCGTCCAGACATTCTGCCCCGGCGGGCGGCTACCCCAGTCGATGGCGTTCTTGAGCGCGGCCGGGATGGACCGGTTGTGCTCCGGCGTCACGAACAGCACGCCCTGCGACTGCCGCACCAGGTCCTTGAGCGCCACCGCGCCCGCCGGCATGGACAGGTCCAGGTCCTGGTTGTAGAGCGGCAGATCCAGGTTGGCGTAGGTCGGTTTGAAATGGGCGGGCAATAGTTTCGCCAAGGCGTGCGCCAGTTGCAGGTTGAAGGAAGCCTTGCGCAGGCTACCCACGAGGACGGCGATCCGGTATTCCATGATCCGCTCCATAAGCGATTGAGGGCGTTCCAGTGTAGGGGAGCGCTCGTGCCGGCGTCGTAACGAAAATCATGCACCTGTATGGTGCAATCGATCAGGGTTTTCACTGATACGGTGAATTGTGCGGTGCGGGATAACCCCGCGTGTATCCGCAATGCCAGGGCGCCCCGGGGGATATTGCGCCGCAAAAAATTGGCACGCGTATTGCTCTTGGTTGATGGCCAGTGCTGCATCTGGCCTTCCCAGGAGTCGTTTGCCATGTCCGCCCCCGCCCCCGCGCTTGCCACGCCGGCCCCCGTCACCATGTTGGTCACCCGTCAGATCGCGCCCGAACGCTACAGCGATTTCCTGGCTTGGCAGCGCCAGGGCGAGATCCTGGCGGCGGGTTTCCCTGGTTTCCTGGGCTCGGGGGTATTGCAACCGCCGGAAGGCGGCGATCAATACCAGATCGTGCTGCGCTTCCACGACGAGGCCAGCCTGGCGCGCTGGGAAAACTCCCTGCCGCGCAGGATGTGGCTGGAGCGGGGCAGCAGCCTGGTGCGTGAAAGCCGCGTCCATCGCGCCACCGGCATGGACGCCTGGTTCGGCCCGCAGAAAAGCGCCCCGCCGCGCTGGAAGCAGGCTTTCTGTATCTGGGTGGTGTATTGCCCGTCGCTGCTGTTGTTCAACATCGCGTTCCAGGATCAACTGACCTCCCTGTCGCTGTTCTGGCGCGTGCTGGTGACGACGTCCACGATGAGCCCCATCCTGTCCTTCGTGCTGATTCCTTTCATCAGCCGGGTCCTGCACCGGTGGCTGCACCCGCGGCCCAGGCGCGCCGCGGCCTGACCAGGCCGCGACCACCAGGCCGCGAAAAGGCCTTTTGCTTCTGCTAAAGTCCGCCTGCTTTCCGGCCGGCGCGCCGGGGCGGCGCCCGCGCCGCCATGGACTTTCAGGAGTGACGCATGCAGCTCAATCTCGACGGCTTTGCCGCGATGGTCCCCACCATGGTCGATCTTGGCCTGAACCTGCTGTGGGGCGTGGTGATACTGGGGCTGGGTTGGTGGATCGCCGGCGTGCTGGGACGCTGGGTGCGCCGCCTGGCGCAAGGTTCGGACCGCATCGATCGCACCATCGTGCCGATGTTCAGCACGACCGTGATCTGGGCCGTCCGGATCTTCACGCTGATCGCCGTGCTGGCCCAGCTGGGCGTGCAAACCGCCAGCATCATCGCGGTGCTCGGCGCGGCCGGCCTGGCCGTGGGCCTGGCGTTGCAGGGAACGCTGCAGAACATCGCCGCCGGCATCATGCTGCTGATATTGCGGCCCATACGCGCGGGCGAATACATCGCCTTGAGCTCCGGCAGCGACGGTACCGTCGAGGAAGTCGGCCTGTTCCTGACACGCCTGGTGCAGGGCGACGGCATCCACGTGACGCTGCCCAACAGCACGATCTGGAACGCCACCATCACCAACTACAGCCGCAACGCCACCCGCCGCTTCGACATGGCCGTGGGCGTGCGTTATGGCGACGACCTGGACCTGGCGATGGCGACGCTGCGCGACCTGGTCAATGCGCACCCGCTGGCGCTGCAGACGCCCGCGCCGGACGTGCGCGTGTTCGAATACCGCGACAACGTGGTGATCGTCAACGTGCGGGTATGGGCGGAATCGGCGCGCTACTGGGAATTCCGCTGGGACCTGCTGCACAAGACCCGCCTGGCGCTGGATGCCGCCGGCCTGCGTCCGCCGGTGCCGGTGCGCGAACTGATCCAGGCGAACCGCGAAGAGGACGCCGCCCCCACCAGGCAGGCTTGAGAGGAGCGGCGGGCGCGATCAGTTCTGGTTCCGCAGGCGCGACAGCTCGGCCTGTATCCACCCGGCGATTTCGCGCTGCCGCTGCGCGGGCATGCGGTCGATGATGGCCGTGACGCTGATCGCCAGCACCGGCATGCCATGCGTATCGAGCAGCGCGCATCCCACCCCCAGCGCGCCGCGCACGGCGTGGTTGCCGACCACGGCATAGCCGCGGGCGCGTGTGTTCTCCACCAGGCGCAGCATTTCATGCGGCGTCATGCCGCCGTATTCGTCCAGTTGCGCGGCATTGCGTTCGACGATGCTGCGCGCTTCCTCGTCGGGCAGCGCCGACAGCAGGGCCATGCCGCCGGAGCCCACGCCCAACGGCTGGCGCTTGCCGGCGTAAGTGGCCAGGATCTGCACCGGATAGCCGCCGATCTCGCGATGCAGGCTGATCGATTCATCGCCGTCGCGCACGACCAGGAACACCGCGTCGCCGGTGCGTTCGGCCAGGCGCCGGAGCGCGGGCAGGGTCTGCCGCAGCCGCGGATCGGAATCCGGCGCGCCGGCCTCCTGCGCCAGCCGCGCCCGATAGCGCTTGCTGCCCGTCACCTGCTGCGCCAGGCCGGCTTCCATCAGCGCGGCCATCAGGCGATAGATGGTGGGGCGCTGGATGCCGGTATAACGGGCCAGGTCCGTCACGCACAGGCCGTCCGTGCCGTGATCGCGCAGGGCCGCCAGGACCTGCAGGCCTCGGCGTAGCGTCCGCGGGCCGGCGGCGGTGGGCGTAAAGTCTTCCATAGGTCTAGCGGCCGGGGCCGTTGTCGATGTACGCGCGCGGCCGGCGCGGAAAGCAAAATGAAGGCGAAACGTCCGCCTGACGGACGAAAGAGCGACAAGGTGTTGCAGCGGACGCGGGTTTCGGGAAAATCCGCCGAGAAAAATTCCAAACGTCCATTACCTGGACGATAAATTTAGCGTCCATCACCTGGACATTCAAGCCTAAACGTCCATTACCTGGACACTATTGGAGTGAGACAGATGAGTCAAAAGCTTGCCCTGTTCAAACGGGCGGCCGCCGCCTTGGTCGCGGCCGCCGCATTCTGCGCCGTCAGCGCGCCGGCCCAGGCCGCCTATCCCGACAAGCCGGTGCGCATCGTCGTGGGCTTCAGCGCCGGCGGTACGACCGACGTGATCGCCCGCATCATGGCCAAGGAGCTCACCGAAGCCCTGGGCCAGTCCTTCGTCATCGAAAACAAACCGGGCGCCGGCAGCAATATCGGCACGGAATACGTCGCGCGGTCCACCCCCGACGGCTACACCCTGTATTTCGTCGCGGTCACCAGCGCCATCAACCAGACCCTGTATTCCAAGCTGAACTTCGACCTGGTGAAGGATTTCGCGCCGGTGGCGCTGGCCGCCAAGGTGCCCAACGTGCTGGTGGTCAATCCGCAGGTGCCCGTCAAGTCGGTCAAGGAACTGGTCGATTACGCCAAGGCCCATCCCGGCAAGCTGGCCTTCGCGTCCTCGGGCAGCGGGACGTCCATCCACATGGCGGGCGAGCTGTTCAAGCTGAAGGCCGGCGTCGACGTGCTGCACGTGCCTTACAAGGGCAGCGCCCCGGCGTTGACCGACCTGATCGGCGGCCAGGTGCAGTTCATGTTCGACAACATGCCGTCTTCCTGGCCGCACGTGCAATCGGGCAAGCTGCGCGCCCTGGCGGTCACCACCAAGGAACGCTCGCCGACGGCGCCGGATCTGCCCACCATGGCGGAATCGGGTTTCCCGGGCTTTGACGTGTCCTCGTGGTTCGGCCTGATCGCCCCCAAGGGCACGCCGCCGGAGGTCATCAAGACCCTGAACGCGGCCATGCTCAAGGCCCTGGACAAGCCGGAAGTGAAGGACGCCTTCGACAAGCTGGGCGCCGTGCCGGCCAAGACCACGCCGGAGCAGTTCGGCCAGTTCATCCAATCCGAAGTGCAGACCTGGGCGACCGTCGTCAAGGCGTCCGGCGCGCGCGTGGATTGACGCTTGCCGCGCGGACGGGCTATCGCTCCGTCCGCGCGGCCTTCAGCATCGCGGTGCAGACGCCCCTGAGCATGTCGACCTCGTCGCGGGTCAGGGCGCTGCGGCTGAACAGGTGCCGCATGCGCGGCATCAGTTTCTTCGGATGCTTCGGATCCAGGAACTTGACCGCCACCAATGCCTCTTCCCAATGCGCCAGCAGCGCATGCACGGCTTCGGCCGGGGCCGGGGCGGCGCCCGGATCGGGCGCGTGCGCGGTCGTCGTGGGCAGCAGGCTGCCGCCCTGCGCCGAAATCAGGGCATAGCGCAGCTCCCAGGCGGCCAGCTGCAAGGCCTGCGCCACGTTCAGGGAGCTGTATTCCGGATTCGCCGGGATATGGCAGATGCGGTGGCAGGCGGCGATCTGGGCATTGGTCAGCCCCGCCCGCTCCGTTCCCAGGACGATGGCCACGCCGCCCGTTTCGTGGGCGCCCAGATGCTCGCGCGCCAGGACGGCCGCTTCGCGGATATCGCAGGGCGGGGGGCCCAGGTCGCGCACGCGCGCGGTCAGGGCGAAGGCCAGCGTCACCGGGCCCAGCGCGGCTTCCAGGGTGTCGTGCACGCTGGCGGCCGCCAGCACGTCGCCCGCGCCGCTGGCCAATGCCACCGCTTCCGGCTGCGCCGTCATGTCCGGCAGGCGCGGCGCCACCAGCGCCAGATCGCCGAATCCCATGGTCTTGATGGCCCGCGCGGCCGAGCCCACATTGCCCGGATGGCTGGGCTCGACCATGACAAAACGCACGCGTTGGAACCCCGGCGGGGTGGTGGAAGCCTGAGTCATTTAAAATGCCACGTTTGGCGCGGCGGAACCGGCCATCCGGCAGGCTGCCGACCGCGCATTAGCGAAATCGTACGGAATTCTATGCACCCGATGCTCAACATCGCCATCAAGGCGGCCCGGCGTGCCGGCACCATTATCAACCGTGCCAGCCTCGACCTGGAAAGACTGAACGTGGCCAAAAAGGGGCCGCGGGATTATGTCACGGAAGTCGACCAGGCGGCCGAGACCTCCATCGTGGAGACCTTGCGCACGGCGTATCCCGATCACGCCGTCATGGGCGAGGAATACGGCCTGCAGGGCGACGAGCAGGCCGAGTTCCGCTGGATCATCGATCCTCTGGACGGCACCACCAACTTCATCCACGGGCTGCCCAACTATGCGGTATCGATCGCCCTGATGCAGCGTAACGTCATGACGCAGGCCGTGATCTACGACCCGTCGCGCAACGAGATGTTCACCGCCAGCCGCGGCGGCGGCGCCTTCCTGAACGACCGCCGGGTGCGGGTATCCGGCCGCACGCGCTTCCATGAAGCGCTGCTGGGCGCGCATTGGCCGGGATCGGCCGGCCCCGACCAGGGCGGCGGCAAGTTCAAGCAGATCGCGCAGGGCAGCGCCGGCGTGCGCCGCATGGGCGCGACCGTGCTGGACCTGGCCTATGTCGCATGCGGCCGCCTGGATGGATTCTGCGGCGTGGCGCTGCAGCCCTGGGACATGGCGGCGGGCAGCCTGCTGGTGCTGGAAGCCGGCGGCCTGGTGGCCGATTTCACCGGCGAACAGGGCTGGCTCGAATCCGGCAACGTGCTGGCGGCCAGCCCCAAGGTCTTCACGCAGATGCTGGGCATCCTTCAAGGCCCCGCGGCCTGAAGGCGGAAATGGTCAGACCCGTCGGTCTGGCGTTGCGCGCGCGGGGCCAAATGGGTAGGCCGGGGGAGAGGGGGGCCGCGGGCGCTCGGGCAGAAAACCGATCGGGTCTGTAGGCGTATTTCAGCGCCGGTCGACTGAGCGCGCCATCGTCCAGACGGTCTACGGCATCGCCCCGCCGCGATACGGGGCATGGCGCGGTCCGCGCGCCGCCTGCTGTTCCGTGACCGGCGTGTTGCTGGTTTTCCATGTACGATTACCGGTCCCTTACTGCTGGAGTTGCCAATGGAGTGGCTGCTGGACCCCGCTGCCTGGGTCGGCCTGCTTACCCTAGTCATCCTCGAAATCGTTCTCGGGATCGACAACCTCATTTTCATTGCCATCCTGGCGGACAAGCTGCCACCCGCGCAACGGGACCGCGCGCGGATCATGGGCCTGTCCATGGCCCTGGTCATGCGGCTGGTGCTGCTATCCGTCATGTCATGGCTCGTCACGCTGACGGAACCGCTGTTCTACGTCGGCCCGCTCCATCCATCGGCACGCGACCTCATCCTCCTCATAGGCGGTTTCTTCCTGCTCTTCAAGGGCACCATGGAACTGCACGAGCGCCTGGAAGGCAGCGCGCAGGTCAGCTCCGGTCCGCGCGTCTACGCCAGCTTCTGGGTCATCGTCACGCAGATCGTCGTGCTGGACGCGGTGTTCTCGCTGGATTCCATCATCACGGCCGTCGGCATGGTCGATCATCTGGCGATCATGATGATCGCCGTCGTCATCGCGATCGGCATCATGCTGGTGGCGTCCAAGCCGCTGACCCGCTTCGTCAATGCGCATCCCACAGTGGTGGTGCTGTGCCTGGGCTTCCTGCTGATGATCGGCTTTTCCCTGGTGGCGGAGGCCTTCGGCTTCAAGGTGCCCAAGGGCTACCTGTATGCCGCGATCGGCTTCTCGGTGCTGATCGAGGCGCTGAACCAGGTGGCGCGCCGCAACCTGCTCAAGTTGGATGCGCGCCGGCCCATGCGCGAACGCACGGCGGAAGGCGTGCTGCGCATGCTGGGCAAGCGGCCGCCGCAGCCGGTCATGGACGAGCCCGACGACGCCGAATCGATCGAGCCCGGGGACGTGCCGGCCTTCGGCGTGGAGGAACGCAACATGGTCAGCGGCGTGCTGACACTGGCCGAGCGCTCCATCCATTCCATCATGACGCCGCGCACGGATATCTCGTGGATAGACATCAACGATGACGCGCAGACCATGCGCGCCCAGATCGAGGCCGCGCCGCACACCTTCTTCCCGGTCTGCCGCGGCAGCCTGGACGAAGTCCTGGGCATCGGCCGCGCCAAGGAAATGGTGGCCGACCTGATCACCGAAGGCGCCATCCGCCGCAATCGCCTGCGCGAGCCCATCATCGTGCACGAATCCATCGGCATCCTGCGCCTGATGGACACGCTCAAGCGCGCGCGCGGCCAGCTGGTGCTGGTGGCCGACGAGTTCGGCGCCATCGAAGGCCTGGTCACGCCCATGGACGTGTTCGAAGCCATCGCCGGCGAATTCCCCGACGAAGACGAACTGCCCGACATCGTCCATGAAGGCGATGGCAAGTGGAAGATCGACGGCGCCGCCGATCTGCATCACGTGGAGCAGGTGCTGGAAACGGACGGCCTGGTCGACGAGGCCCAGGACTACGCCACGCTGGCGGGCTATCTGCTGTCGCGTTTCGGCCATCTGCCGCAGCCCGGCGACAGCTGCGAATTCGTGGCGCCGCATCAGCGCTATCGATTCGAAGTCCTGCAATTGGCCGGAAGGCGTATAGCTTCGGTTGGTGTCGAACGCCTACCCTTCGAACTTTCGTCCACCGACGAAGTCGAATCGTCCTGATCCGTCCTGATCCGTCCTGACCCCGTCCCGACCCCTCCGAGCCGCACATCGTGACCGACTACACGCTTTACCTGATCAAGGCTTTCTTCCTGGGCATCATCGAAGGCCTGACCGAGTTCATCCCGGTCTCCAGCACGGGCCACCTTATCCTGTTCGGCGACTGGATCAATTTCCAGTCGAGTTCGGCCAAGGTGTTCGAAGTCGTCATCCAGTTCGGCTCCATCCTGGCGGTGATGTGGATCTTCCGCGCACGCCTGTGGCAGTTGATCCACGGCACCCTGACCGGCGTGCGCAGCGAAGTCATGTTCACCCGCAACCTGTTGGTGGCCTTCCTGCCCGCGGCGGTCATCGGCGCGATCTTCATCCACGCGATCAAGAACCTGTTCTATCACCCGGGCGTGGTGGCGACCACGCTGGTGCTGGGCGGACTGATCATGCTGTATGTGGAGCGCCATACGCACCACGCCCGGGGCGCGGCCGCGGGCGATGACAGCGCGTCGCAGGTTCAGGCCACGGCGCACCGGCTGGAAGAGATCACCTGGAAGCAGGCCCTGGGCGTGGGCTGCGCGCAATGCGTCGCCATGATCCCGGGCGTATCGCGCTCGGGGTCCACCATCATCGGCGGCATGATCGCCGGCATCCAGCGCAAGACGGCGACGGAGTTTTCCTTCTTCCTGGCCATGCCCACGATGCTGGGCGCCGCCGTCTACGACTCCTATCGCAACATGTCGGTGCTCAGCCAGCATGACGTGGTGGGCATCGCCGTCGGCTTCATCGCTGCTTTCCTGAGCGCGCTGCTGGTGGTGCGGGCGGTGCTGCGCTTCGTGGCGAACCACACCTATCGCGTGTTCGCGTGGTATCGCATCGCGCTGGGCATCGTGGTCGCGCTGGTGCTGATCACCCGCTGATTGGCGGATAGGGCGACGGGGCGTTCAGCCCCGCGCCTATCGTGCTCGTTGTGCCAGTCGTGCCAGTCGTGCCAGCCGCGCTGTCCGGGCGGACCCGGGCGGCCTCAGGCCACTTCCAGATCGAAGAATTGCAGACCGTCGCGATCGATGGCCAGCCAGCCGCCGCGCGGCGGTTGCGCATGATCGCAGTCCCAGTCGGGCAGCACCCAGCGTTCGCGGCGCCTGCCGGCGATTTCCAGCACGTGCCGGTCCGGGCGATGGGTATGGCCGTGCACCAGCGTGGGCACGCCGGTATCGCGGAACAGCGCTTCGACCGCGCCGGGATTCACGTCCATGATCTCCGCCCGCGAGGCCTGCAGCGCCTGCGTCGCGGCCTTGCTTTCGCCACGCGCCTGCTGCGCCAGCGCCAGGCGTTCGGGAATGGATTTGCCCAGGAATTCCTGCTGCCATTTAGGGTCGCGCACCATGGTCCGGAAGGCCTGGTAGGCTTCGTCGTCCAGGCAGAGCTCGTCGCCGTGCGTCAGCAGGACGAGACCGTAGTCCGTATCCAGCACCGCCGGCTCGGGCAGCAGGCGGGCCCCCACGGTCTCGGCCAATTCCTGGCCGATCAGGAAGTCGCGATTGCCGCGGCCCAGCCACACGGGCGTGGTGCCTGTCGTGCGCTTGATGGCCTGCAGGATGGCGGCCAGCCAGGGCGGTGCCTGCCGGATGACGTCGTCGCCTATCCAGGCGTCGAAGATGTCGCCCGGCAACAGCACTGCCGATGCTTCGGCCGCCGCCGCTTCCAGAAAACCCAGGAAGGCTTCGGACGTGGCCGGCGTCGCCGGCCCCAGATGCATATCCGACGCCACCCAGATGGTTCCGGGCAGCGTAAGCTTATTCAAGGACTTCGGCCTTTTCGATCACGACGTCCTGGGCCGGCACGTTCTGGTGGAAACCGCTGTTGCCGGTCTTGACCGCCTTGATCTTGTCCACGACGTCGGTGCCTTCGGTGACCTTGCCGAACACCGCGTAGCCCCAGCCGTTGGCGGTGGGCGCGGTGAAGTTCAGGAAGTCATTGTCGGCGACGTTGATGAAGAATTGCGCCGTCGCCGATTGCGGATCGCTGGTGCGTGCCATGGCGACGGTGTACTTGTCGTTCTTCAGGCCATTGTTGGCCTCGTTTTCCACGGGCGCGTGGGTCTGTTTCTGCTTCATGCCGGGTTCGAAGCCGCCGCCCTGGATCATGAAGCCGTCGATGACGCGATGGAAAACCGTGTTGTTGTAGAAGCCTTCCTTGGTGTAGGTCAGGAAATTGGCCACCGTCTTCGGGGCCTTGTCGGCGTCCAGAGTAATGACAAAGGCGCCGTAGTTGGTGGTCATCTTGACGCGGGGGGAAGAAGACATGGACTGTTTACCCTCGGTAGTGTTGGTTGATGCCGCGCCGGTGGGCGCGGCGCCGGCGGCCGCCGGCAGGATCGCGGCGAGCGCCACGCCGCATGCCGCATGGCGCAGCACACGCAGTACAGAATCTGAAAACATCATTGTTTGCTTGGTTCCTTCAGCAGGTTGTCAACGGCGCGGGCCTTGTTGCCACTGCCCGTGACGCCGAGTTTCGCCGCTTCGCCATACGAGCGCTTGGCCTGCGCCAGCTGGATGTCGGCCAGGTTGGCGCGCGCCGCCGCGTAGTTGGGATCGGCGCGCAAGGCGTTGCGGACGGCGGTTTCGGCGCGATCGATTTCGCCGCGCTTGGCATAGATGACCGCCATGTTATTCCACGGTTCCGGAAGTTCCGGAAACCGGGACGTCATGTCTTCGTAGATGTCCAGCGCTTCCTGGTCCCGGCCCATCGCCGCCAGCACGCGGGCATGCTGGAACTCCAGCTGCACGTCGGTGCCGCCCGGCGGCGGGGGATTCGCCGTTTCGGCCAGACGCTTTTCTATCATCTTCAGCGCTTCATCGTTGCGGCCGGCGGTGATCAGTTGCTCGATCCGGTCGGTGATCTGCGAAGGCGTGGGCTGCAGCCGCGTATCGACGCCGGGTTTCGCGGCTTCCAGCAGGCGCGCCAGCGCGTCCCAGCCGCCTTCGGGCGGGGGCTCGTCCAGCGTGGTGGCGTTGGCGTTGCGACCGGGGGTGCCGCCGCCGCCCGGCATGCCCTGGGCATGGCCGGAATCGGGGGAAAGCCATAGCAGGGCGGCCGCGAGCAGGGCCGGCAGGAATCTGGTCTTGATGGTCACAGGGGTTTCCGGTGTTGGCCAGGCCCTGCGCGATGGGCGCACGGTCGGGCTGCTTGCTATACTTGACGACCGCCATTTTAGCCTTGGTTCAGTTTCAGGGTCAGGCTTGTCCCTGCGACCCGCGGCGGAACCGAACATGGGCAACCTGGGGCAACCCGGGGCAACCCTAAGCCATCACCCACGAGACCTATCCCAAGGGTAGTGCCAGGAAGCGCCTGGACGCCCGCGGCAGTCTTCTTTTTATGCTGCACATCCACGACACGTTATCGCGCACGAAAGTCCCTTTCACCCCTGTCGAAGCCGGCCGGGTGCGCATGTATGTGTGCGGCATGACCGTCTACGACTATTGCCACCTGGGCCACGCCCGGATGCTGGTCAGTTTCGACATCGTGCAGCGGTGGCTGCGGGCCAGCGGCCTGCAGGTGGATTACGTCCGCAACATCACCGACATCGATGACAAGATCATCCGCCGCGCCGTGCAGACCAACCGGCGCATCGGCGACGTGACGTCCTTCTACATCGACGCGATGCATGCGGACGAGCGCGCGCTGGGCGTGCAGCGGCCCGACCACGAACCGCGCGCCACGGCCCATATCGGCGACATGCTGGACATCATCGGCCGCCTGGAAGACAAGGGCCTGGCGTACCGCGCCGAAGACGGCGACGTCAATTTCGCGGTGCGCGGCTTCGCCGGCTACGGCAAGCTGTCCGGCAAGTCGCTGGACGATCTGCGCGCGGGCGAACGCGTGGCGGTCGCCGCCGGCAAGCGCGACCCGCTGGATTTCGTGCTGTGGAAGTCAGCCAAGACGGATGAACCGGACGACACCAAATGGCAGTCGCCCTATGGCCTGGGCCGTCCCGGCTGGCATATCGAATGCTCGGCGATGAGCAAAAGCCTGCTGGGCCTGCCGCTGGACATCCATGGCGGCGGTCCGGACCTGAAATTCCCGCATCACGAAAACGAGATCGCCCAGACCGAAGGCGCTTTCGGCGGCGTGCTCGCCAACGTGTGGATGCACTGCGGCCCGCTCATGGTCGACGACGACAAGATGTCGAAGTCCCTGAATAATTTCCGCACCATCCGCCAGACCGTGGCGATGGGCGAACCCGACGACACGCGCGCCGACTATGCCGTCAATCCGCGCGAAGCGGAAATGGTGCGCTTCTTCATCGCGCGCAACCACTATCGCAGCCCGCAGAACTACACGCCCGACAATCTGAACGACGCGCAGAACGCGCTGGATCGCCTGTACCAGGCCCTGGCCAACGTCGCGCCGGACGACCAGGGCGTGGACTGGAACGAACCGCAGGCCCAGGCCTTCAAGGCCGCCATGGACGACGACTTCAACACGTCGGGCGCGGTGGCCGCGTTGTTCCAGCTGGCCAGCGACGCCAACCGCACGGGCAGCGCGCGCACCGCGGGCCAGCTGAAAGGGCTGGCCGCCATCCTCGGCCTGCTGCAGCAGGATCCGCAGGCCTACCTGCGCGCGCCCACCCGCTACAAGCTGGGCGCGGCCGCGCCGTCGGCCGCCATGGACGACCAGGCCATCCAGGAAATGATCGACGCGCGGGCCGCCGCCAAGCGCGGACGCGACTTCGCCGAAGCCGACCGCATCCGCGCCGCGTTGCGCGACGCCGGCGTCGAGCTCGAAGACAAGCCGGGCGGCGTCACCAACTGGCGCCGGGTTTGAGCCGCATCCAGGAGCCGCCCGTCATGCCGAGCGCTGAAGTCGCTGTAAGCAAGCCGCACTATTGGGAAGACGCCGTCGCCCACCTGGTGCGCCGCGACCGCATTTTGAAAAAACTCATCCCCCAGCATCCGGAGGTCTGGCTGACTCCGCTGGGTACGCCTTTCGTCACGCTGGCCCGTTCCATCGTCGGCCAGCAGATTTCCGTCAAGGCCGCCGAAGCGGCCTGGCAGCGGTTCGTCCAGGCCGCCGGCGCGCGGCCATCGCCGACTTCCGTGCTGCGCGTGGGCGTGGACGGGCTGCGCGAAGCCGGCCTGTCCAAGCGCAAGGCCGAATACGTGCAGGACCTGGCGACGCATTTCAGCGAACGCAAGGTCCATCCGGACCGCTGGCCCCTGATGGAAGACGAGGCGGTGATCGACGAACTGGTCGCCATCCGCGGCATCAGCCGCTGGACAGCGGAGATGTTCCTGATCTTCAATCTGCAGCGGCCGGACGTCCTGCCGCTGGACGATCCGGGATTGCTGAAGGCGATCTCGCTACACTACTTCAGCGGCGAACCCGTCTCGCGCTTCGAAGCGCGGGAGGTCTCGCTGGCCTGGCAACCCTGGCGTACCGTGGCAACCTGGTATCTGTGGCGCAGCCTGGACCCGCTCGCGGTCTAGCCTGCTCCCGATGCCGCATGGCCCAACAACGGAACCACACCTACATGCGCAATACCTTCCTGGATTTCGAACAACCGCTGGCCGAGCTCGACAATAAGATCGAACAGCTGCGCTTCGTGCAAGCCGACTCCGCAGTCGACATCTCCGACGAAATCGCACGCCTGCAGCAGAAGAGCCAGGCCCTGGCCAAGGAAATCTACGGCAAGCTGACGCCGTGGCAGACCGCGCTGGTCGCCCGCCATCCGCAGCGGCCATATACCTTGGACTACGTGCGGGAAATCTTCACGGATTTCCATGAACTGCACGGCGACCGCATGTACGCCGACGACCAGTCCATCATCGGCGGCCTGGCGCGCTTCAACGGCACGTCCTGCATGGTCATCGGGCACCAGAAGGGCCGCGACACCAAGGAGCGCGCCGCGCGCAACTTCGGCATGCCGCGCCCCGAAGGCTATCGCAAGGCCATGCGGCTGATGCGCCTGGCGGAAAAGTTCGATATTCCCGTGTTCACCTTCGTCGATACCCCGGGCGCCTATCCCGGGATCGGCGCGGAAGAGCGCGGCCAGTCCGAAGCCATCGGCCACAATTTGTATGCCATGGCTGAATTGCGCGTGCCCATCATCGCCACCATCATCGGCGAAGGCGGTTCGGGCGGCGCGCTGGCCATTGCCGTGGGCAACGCGGTGCTGATGCTGCAGTTCGCCACCTATTCGGTGATCTCCCCGGAAGGCTGCGCGTCCATCCTGTGGCGCAGCGCCGACAAGGCGCCCGAGGCCGCCGAGGCCCTGGGCATCACCGCGCCGCGCCTGAAAGACCTGGGACTGATCGACCGTGTGGTCAACGAACCCGTCGGCGGCGCGCACCGCGATCCGCGCGTCATGGCGCGCTTGCTGCGGCGTTCGCTCAGCGACACCTTGCGCCAGTTGTCCGGCATGAGCGCGGACCAACTGGTGGAACAGCGCCTGCAACGCGTCCTGGCATACGGCCGCGTCCAGGAAGTGCGCGTCTAGGTATCCGGTACCCGTGCCATGGCGTCCGGCGCAACGATCCCAGGCACCGGCGCCGGCCGTGGCGATCCTGCTTCCAAACCGGGGGATTCCGCACTTGCGTTGACCCGCGCGTTGCGCGATGCCCTGCGGCCCGACCCGGTCGCGTCGCCGCCCCTGGGCGTCGCGGTCAGCGGCGGGGCGGATTCGGTGATGCTGGCGGTCCACGCCGCGATGGTCCTGCGCGAATTCGCGCAAGATGCCGAAAAGCCCTTGCATCTCCTGCACGTGCACCACGGCCTGTACGACCAGGCCGACCAGTGGGCGGATGCCGTGCGCCAACTGGGCGCCGCGCTGAACGCCCATGTCCATATCCTGCACGTCCAGGTCGACACGGCGGACGGAAGCGGCATCGAGGCCGCCGCCCGCCAGGCGCGTTACGCCGCCATGGCCGACGCCGCCGCGCGCCACGGCCTGCGCCGCATCCTGCTGGCCCATCACCGCGACGACCAGGCCGAGACTGTCCTGCTGCGCCTGCTGCGGGGCGCCGGGCCCGCCGGGCTGGCGGCCATGTCGCCGCGCACCGAGCGCGACGGCGTGGTCTACCTGCGGCCATGGCTGGACGTGCCGCGCGCCACCATCCGCGAAGCCGCCGCCGCGTATGCGGCCGCGCACGGCTGGCAGCCGGCCCAGGACCCCGCCAACGCCGACGAACGCTATACCCGTGCCGCCCTGCGCAAGCTGCTGGCGCCGGCGCTGGATGCCCGCTGGCCGGGCTGGCAGGCAATCGTGGCCCGGCATGCCCGGCAGGCCGGCGAAGCGGCCCAGATCCTGGAAGAGGTCGCCCGCGAGGATTTCGCCGCCCTGGAGCCCTCGGCTTCGGCGGACAGCTTTTCCCTGGCGAAATGGCGGCAGCTGTCGCCCGCCCGCCAGGCGCAGGTGCTGCGCCACTGGCTCGCCGGGCAGGGCGCGCGCATGCCGACCGAAGCCCGTCTGGCGGAGCTGCTGAAGCAATTGCGCCAGCTGCACAGCCTGGGGCACGACCGCCATCTGGTGTGGAACCATGCCGATCATTGCGTGCGCTGCGTGCGCGGCCGCGTCAGCGTCGGGCCCAGGGAAGACCGTTGATCGGCGCGCCCCGTGGTGGCGGCCGGTAGCGCGGTGCGGCGACCCGGGCGGTCGTGCGGTCGCGTCCCTGAGCACCGAACGCCGTTGAACTTCAGCGATTTTTCCCGAACACGCTAAAATACCCAGCTTTGCCTGCCGCGCATGACGGCAAGTTTCCAGCCAGAGTACGAGATGTCCCTGATCGTTCACAAGTATGGCGGTACCTCGATGGGCTCGGTCGAGCGCATCAAGAACGTGGCGCGCCGCGTCGCGAAGTGGCATGCCGCCGGCCACAAAGTCGTGGTCGTGCCCTCCGCCATGGCAGGGGAAACCAACCGCCTGCTGGGCCTGGCCCGCGAAATCATGCCGCAGCCCGATGGCCGCGAGCTGGACATGATCGCCGCCACCGGCGAACAGGCGTCCAGCGGACTGCTGGCCATCGCGCTGCAGGCCGAAGGCGTGCCGGCGCGCAGCTACGCCGGCTGGCAGGTGCCGGTGCGCACCGATTCCGCCTACACCAAGGCCCGCATCACCTCGATCGACGACGCCCGCATCCGCGCCGACCTGGACGCCGGCCGCGTCGTCATCGTTACGGGCTTCCAGGGCATCGACGAAGAAGGCCACATCACGACGCTGGGCCGGGGCGGTTCGGATACCTCCGCCGTCGCGGTGGCCGCCGCCCTCAAGGCCGACGAATGCCTGATCTACACGGACGTGGACGGCGTCTACACGACCGATCCGCGCGTCGTGCCGGAAGCGCGCCGCATGCCCGTGGTGTCCTTCGAGGAAATGCTGGAAATGGCCTCGCTGGGCTCCAAGGTCCTGCAGATCCGCTCCGTCGAGTTCGCGGGCAAGTATCGCGTGCCGACGCGCGTGCTGTCCTCGCTGACCGACCCCATGATTCCGCTCGACGAGGAAATGCGCTCGGGCACGCTGATTACCTTTGAGGATGACGAAAAAATGGAAGCCGCCGTTGTCTCCGGCATCGCCTTCAGCCGCGACGAAGCCAAGATCACCCTGTTCGCCGTGCCGGACAAGCCGGGCATCGCCTACGCCATCCTGGGCCCCGTCGCCGCCGCCAACATCGACGTCGACATGATCGTGCAGAACCAGTCGGTCGCGGGCACCACGGACTTTTCCTTCACCGTCAACCGCAACGAATTCCTGCGCACCATCGACGTCCTGAAGCGCGACGTCATGCCGGCCGTGCACGCCCGTGAACTGGTCACCGACGACAAGGTCTGCAAGGTCTCCATCGTCGGCATCGGCATGCGCTCGCACGTCGGCGTCGCCAGCCTGATGTTCCAGACGCTGTCGAACGAAGGCATCAATATCCAGATGATCAGCACCAGCGAAATCAAGACCTCGGTGATCATCGACGACAAGTACATGGAGCTGGCTGTCCGCTCGCTGCACAAGGCCTTCGGCCTGGATCAGGCGCCGGGCGAAAAGGCCTGACTCTGTTGAATTCGCTGCCTTCGCTCCTGGTTGACCGGGGGCCGGATGGCAGCGAACCCCGCGGTTCTTATGCTAGAATCGCGAATTCTTCGGAGACGTGCCCGAGAGGCTGAAGGGGCTCCCCTGCTAAGGGAGTATGTGGCTAAAAACTGCATCGTGGGTTCGAATCCCACCGTCTCCGCCAAGACACCCATCAGCCCGCCCTGATGACACAAAACCCGCATAGCGCAAGCTCTGCGGGTTTTTTGTTCACACCAGAATGATCGAGTCGCTATATGCCGCGACTTTTTCGTCGTGTGTAATCAGGCGGCGTGCTTCCGGGGAGCGCTCGACTCCCAGCAATCGCCCGCGGGGCGATGTAGGTGTCCGGCAGACCATTCATCGTATGGGGCCACCTGAGAACAGGTCAGCGATCTGATCATTGTCGCCGTCGATATCATCGGGGACTTCGAAGCGGCCCATCGCCACGCCGAGCTGTTTGCTCGTTGCCAACTTTGGCATTGCGACCAACTTCGCCGCCGGCCGGCCGTTGCGCGCTATGACGACGTCATTTTCCTTTCCAAGTTCGATCGCCTCGATCAGTTTGGAGAGCGTTGTTTTGGCCTCATGAATGTTCACGTAACGCAAGTTTCCCTTCCTGGGAGCAACGTTTAACCTAGGCCAGCTACGGTCGTGCGGCACGGACGACTTTGGCGCAAGAGTTGGTTCGTTTTGTAACGCCAGCTTGCTGCCCAGCCGCAGCCTACTTCCCACTCCGCCGTTCCCGCACGTAATCCCACGATGCGCCGATCAACGCGCGGGCGGCGGCTTCGCTGGCGGTGGGGTCGCGGTCGGCCACGGTGCGGGCGAGCGTGGTCCAGTCGGTGGCGGATTGCTGGCGGCGCTCCTTGGAGCCGAACACGACGCTCTTGCCGCGGACCATGACGCGCCATAGGGACTGGTTGGAGATCAGCTGGTACATGTCCGACAGCCACTTGCTGTTGGACATGGCGATCAGCAGCGCCTGGGCGGACAGCACTTCGCGCTTGTAGATCGTGGCGCTGGCGTCGTTGTCGGCCAGGATGCGCAGGTGGTGCGTGGCTTCGACGAACTGCTCGATGTCTTCCTGGGACGCCAGGCGTGCCGCCCGCGACGACGCCAGGCCGAGCAGCATGGCCCGCAGCTCGTACAGCTCCGCGATTTCCGCCATGTCGACCTCGATCACCCGGCAGCCGAAACGCGGCAGCTTTTCGACGAAGTGATGCCGTTCCAGCTGCGCCAGCGCGTCGCGTATGGTCGCGCGGCTGACCTTGTATTCCTCTGCCAGTGCGATTTCGGGAAGGCGCGCGCCGGAAGGGATTTCGCCGTCCAGGATGGCTTGCAGCAGCTTGTCCGCGACCTGCTCGGGCAGGGATTGGGGGCTGTAGTTGCCGCCGTCGGCGCGGCGGCGCGGCGTGCTGGGCGAGCGGGGAGTGCGGGGCGTGGCGTCGGCCTCGGTCATGGGCGGCAAGTAAATCCAGTGTCCTGATGCGCGCGGCTGCGTGAACGAAGGGCATCTTACCGCGCCGCGTACCCGCCGGCGCGCGGCCGCGCTGCGGGAAATCCCCGGGTTCACACAGTATGTCGACATGTCGACAATGGTACCGACCGTCATACGGGGGGCTGGCTCGCCTGGCCGCGTAGCCAAGGCCAACCGCCCGCCAGACGGATCCGACGCGCGCACGTACGCGCCTACCGCGACCTCGACGCCAGGTCGCATCGTCAAGGGGAATTGACGTGAACAATGCTGTTTCCAAGCGGAGTCGGCCGGGCTGGTTCCTGGCCCTGTCCGCCGCATCCTGGGTAATCCATTCCGCCGCCACGGCCGCGAGTTCGCTATGTCCCACGGGATCGATACAGCTGATCGTGCCCTGGCCGGCCGGCGGCGGTACCGACCTGCAGGCGCGCGTCATCGCGGAACCGTTGGCGCAGCGCCTGGGCAAGCAGATCGTGGTGGTGAACCGGCCGGGCGCGGGAGGCGTGGTGGGCACCAACAGCTTCGTCAACAATGCGAAACCCGATGGCTGCACGCTCTTGCTGGCGACCGGCGCCGCCAATACGGCCGCGCCCTATCTGTTCAAGGACTTGCAGTACGACCCTGTGGCCGACTTCACCCCCGTCGCATTCGTCGCCGCCGCACCCAACGTCCTGTACGTGGGCAACAAGTCGCCGTACAGAACCGCGCAGGACTTCATCGCGGCCGCCCGCGCCAACCCAGGCAAATACACCTACGGCAGCGGCGGCATCGGCGCATCCAGCCATTTGGCCGGCGCCTTGTTCACCAAGCTGGCCGGCCTGGATATGGTCCACGTGCCATACCAGGGCGCGGCGCCCGCGCTGGCCGCGCTGCTGGGCGGGCAGGTGGATATCTCCGTCGATACGGCGGCGCAGATCGCCCAGGTGCGCTCGGGCGGGCTGCGTGCGCTGGCCGTGGCGTCCCAGCGTCGCCTGCAGGCGCTGCCCGACGTCCCGACCTTCGATGAAGTCGGCGTCAAGGGGTTGTACTACGCCTTCTGGGGCGGCGTGGCGGGGCCCAAGGGCATGCCGCAGGCGATGGTCCAGGAGTTGAACCAGGCCGTCAACGACGTCGTGAACGAGCCCAAGGTGCGTGACTATTTCATCGCCAACGGCGGCGAAGTGAACCCCATGACGCCGGCCGCGTTCCGGTCCTTCTGGCTGGACGAATTGAAACGCAACAAGGACATCGTCGCGCTGGCGGGAGCGAAGGCGAATTGAGCGCCGGCGAACCCCGGCATTCGGAGGAGACTAGCGTATGAAAGAAGTGAAAATCGTCGTCACCATGGATTGCGAGCCCAGGAAGCATGCGGCCCATCCCGAAGCCACGGGGCCGGCGGAGTGGTCGCTGGGGCAGCGCGCGGTCGAGGGCTACGCGGCCATCGCGAGCCGCTTCGGGCTGCCGGTGAGCTTTTTCGTCCATCCCGAGACCGCCATCGAGCAGGCGGCGGTCTACGACCGCTTGCGCAACCAGGGCGCCTGCCTGGGCCTGCACGTGCACGCATGGAAGTTCGCCATGTCGTACCACGCGGGCAAGCGCTATATGTCGCACTACGGCGCGTTGTCGGACGCGGAGCAATACGGGGTGCTGGGCGAGGCTGGCGCGCTGTGGAAACAGGCGCTGGGCGACTGGCCGCTGTACTTCCGGCCGGGCACGTTCTCGGCCAACGACAGTATCTTCAGGATCCTGGCGGACATGGGGTTTCGCGGCGGGTCCTGTTCCGTACCGGGCCGGATGATGCCGGAGATGCAGGCAATCTGGGCCGGCGCGCCGGCGGACGCGCATCGCACGCATCCGAGCTTCCGGCAGATCGCCGGCGCGATGGACTTCGTCAACATGCCCGTGGCGGTGGATTTCTCGCGCTCGCTGGCCACGTCCAAGGGCTGGGCCTTCCATCCCGACCTGCGACCGGACACCGATTGGGCCACGCAGTACGGGTTGAGCTACGACGAAATCGCGGAAAGCATGGTCCGGCAGCTTATCGAGCGCGCGCCGCGCGTGCCGGTCATCAACCTGATCTCGCACAACCACTACGACTATCGCGATGACAGCGATCCGGCGCGGATCCGCTACGAACAGTCCTTGACCGCTCTTCACGCGGCGTGCGACAGGGCGGGTATCAAGCCGGTAGGCGCGACCTTGCAGCAGGTGGTGGACGAAGTGCTTGCCCTGCCGGCGGACGTCGCCGCGCCGGTTTTCGAAGGCAACATCATGGACAAAGAGGCCGGCAAGGCCTGAAAATCCCACGGCACTTCATTCACCGCGAACCAAGGAAAACGCAATGCCGTACGTACGTATAGAAATGCTGGAAGGCCGAACCGAGGAACAGAAGGCGGCGATCGCCAAGGTGGTGACCGAAGCCCTGGAGCAGCACGCCGCCGCCACTCCGCAAAGCGTCTTTGTCGTGTTCGAGGACGTGGCGCGCGAGAACTGGGCCGTCGGGGGTACGCTGATTTCGCAACGCAAGCCCGTCGCATCCTAGACGGGTTATTCAATCAGGGGAACGAGCGCCACGGCGCCTGGTGCTCCGCGCCGCGCCGGCGGCGACCAATGCGCGCCGCAGCCGCGCCAGGAGCGGGTCGGCGCCGCTGGCGCGGCGCCAGATCAACGAGATCGACATGCGTGGCAACAGGGCGTCGGTAGCGATCGCGTGCAGCCGCCCCGTGGCAATGTGCGGGCGCGCAAGGGCCTGCGGCGCGATTCCCAGCAGATCCGTCGCGGCCACGATCTCCATGTTCGAATGGGCCGACACCGATTCGATCGTCGGGGCCGGCGGCACCATGCCGCGCTCCAGGAACAGTTCGTCAAACACCAGCCGGGTGGATGACGGGACGGGCTGAAGCACCCAGCGATATCGGCCCAGCGCCGCCAGGTTCACGCGGCGGTGCGTGGCCAGCGGATGCCCTGGCCGGCACACCAGGCAGCGCTGCTCGTCATACAGCTTGAGCTGTTCGATGCGCGCTTCATGCGGCGCCTTGGCCCAAGGCGCGCCGACGCGGCCGATGATGCAATCGAGTTCGCCGCGCATCAAGGCGTCGGTCAATCCTTCGACCGTGCCTTCCGAAATCTCGATCTGCACGTCGGGCGATTCGTCGAGCAGCAGCGATAAGGCTCTGGGAAGCAGCTCCAGCGTGGCCAGGGTGAGCGCGCCGACGCGCAGGCGCAGTCCTTCATGCTGCTGGGCGCGCAGGGCTTCTTCGTGGGCAGCGCCGACTTCAGCCAGCGCGATCGAAAACCGCCGCAGCGCGGCGCGCGCGGCCGGCGTCAACAGCACGCCCTGCGCGGTGCGCTCGACCATGCGGATGCCGAACTGGGCTTCCAGTTCTTTCAGCATGGCGCTGACCGCGGGCTGGGTCAGGTGCATGGCCTGTGCCGCGCGGGTGATGGATTTCTCGCTTTCCAGCAGATGCATCAGGTGCAGGTGCCTGAGCTTGAGGTGCCCGTAGGCGAATTCGCGGTCGTCCGGCATCGTGGCAGTCATAGGCTTTTTTTATATCCCCATCCAAATTATCCGTTACTTGCCGGCGCACAGGTAGGTGGATACTGGCATCACCAATACAAAAGACATGCGGTCGTTCAACAGCCGCGGATCCAAGGGGTTAGACCATGAAACGAGTAATGGCCGCGATGGCGTTCGCGGGTGCGATTGTGTGCGTGGCGGGCGCGATGCAGCCCGCGTCGGCCGCGGGTTATCCCGACCGGCCCATCCGGCTGATCACGCCGTTCCCGCCGGGCGGAGGCTCCGATGTGGTGGCGCGGATCATCGGCGAAAAGCTGGGCAGCCTGCTGGGGCAGGGTGTCATCATCGAGAACAAGGCCGGCGCCGGCGGCAGCCTGGGCACCGCCTTCGTCGCGCGCGCCGCGCCCGATGGCTACACCCTGGTGCTGGGGAGTACCGCCACGCACGCGATCAACCCCAGCCTGTACAAGGACCTGGGCTATGACCCCATCAAGGACTTCGCGCCGGTGTCGCCGGTCGCCTCCACGCCGCTGCTGCTGATGGTCAATGCCTCGGTGCCGGCCACCAACGTGGCCGAACTGATCGCCCTGGCGAAGAAGCGGGGCGCCAGCAACGAAATGACGTTCGCATCGGCCGGCACGGGGTCAGCGCAGCATCTGGGCGGCGAGCTGTTCAAGATGATGACGGGCACCAAAATCATGCACGTGCCCTATAAGGGTGCGGGCCCGGCCCTGGTGGACCTGATGGCGGGCCAGGTCGATATGGATTTCGACACCATGGGGTCGGCGCTTCCGCAGGCAGGCTCGCCCAAGCTGAAGGTGCTGGGCATCAGCAGCCTGTCGCGCAACCCGGTGCTGCCGAACGTGCCCGCGATCGCCGAAACCGTGCCGGGCTACGAGATGATCACCTGGTACGGATTGTTCGCACCCCGCGGCACGCCGCCGGAGATCGTCGAGCGGCTGAACGCGGCGGTCAGACAGGCGCTCGACGCCAAGGACGTGCGGGACAAGTTCGGCACCCTGGCGATCGAGCCCACGTGGAGTTCCTCCGCCGATTTCGCGGCCCTGGTGGACCGCGACGTGCCGAAGTGGCGCAAGGTCATCGAACAATCGGGAGCCAAAGTTGATTAGCGAGTCATCCATGGAGCGGCCGGCGGTGGATACCGTCGCTTGCGAGAACATCGACCGCGCGATGAACATCGAGATGCGGGACCACGGCAGCCTGCCGCGCGGCATGAAATGGTCCATGTACCTGATGGCGCGCGAAGCCGCTGGCATGTCGCTGGTACACGCTGCCGCGCGGGAATTCGATCGCGCGCCGTGCCAGGTCCTGCTGGCCAGCGGGGCGGCCGTGCCTGAACACATGCCGGTGGGCGAGAACGACGGGCCCATCGGCACGGTGACGCTGGCGCGCGCGCTGGTGGCGATCGGCCACACGGTGCGCATCGTCACCGACGGCGCGGCCGCGGCGCCATTTCGCGGGCTGCTGCGCGCGCTGGGCGTCCAGGCCGACGTGCTGGAGATCGGGCTGGACGACGCGGGCATGCAGCAGGAGCTGGCGCAGGCCCATGACGTTTTTTGCGCCATCGAACGGTTGGGCGGCAACGCCAACGGCATCATCTACGGCGCCACCGGCGTGTCGCGCGCGCCGCACCGCGCCAACCTGGACCTGCTGTTCGATACGGCCCGGTCCCTGGGCAAGCGCACGATCGGAATCGGCGATGGCGGCAACGAAATCGGCTTCGGCAATGTCCACGCGCGCCTGTCGCGGGAGTGGCCGCAGTACGACTATCGGCAGGCCACGTCCTGCGGTGGCGGCGTGTATTCGGTGGCCGAGACCGACGTACTGCTGGTGGCCAACAGTTCGAACCTGGGCGCGCATGCGGTGACGGCGGGGCTTGCCTTGCTGCGCGGCGATCTGTCGCTATGCCACACCGCCGAGCAGGAACTCGCGCTGGCCCATGTCGGCGTGGGCCTGGGCCTGATCGACGGCGGCAGCGGCCAATTGCGCCCCTGGTGCGATGGCGTGCCGCCGCGGGCCAACGCCGCGGTAGTGGAGATCATGCGCACCATCGTCGCCCAGTCGCTGGCGCCGGCGGGACGCCGCGCCTTCTGAGCGCCGGTCGTCCGGCGCCCACCCCCTATTCCATTGGAGACCCCTGAAATGACCGCAAGAAGAACGCCGACCGCCAACCTGGAGCGGCTCAATCGCCTGATGGACGAGGCCGGGCTGGATGCTGTGGTCCTGCGTTCCGGCCAGAACTTCACCTATCTGTCCGGCGTGGTGTATCCGGGTACGCTCGCCCGGCATCAGGATCTGTCGGATTCGACGCGCGCGGTGCTTCTGGTGTGGCCGCGCCATGGCACGCCCGTGATCGTCGCCAACAAGACGGCGGCGGGCCTGGCGCGGCGCGACGCCTGGGTCGAGCAGGTCGTCACCTACGAGGGCTATGTGCAATCCCCTTATGAAATGGTGGCGCAGGTTTTGCATGATGCCGGGCTGGGCAGCGCTCGCGTGGGCCTGGAGCGCGACTACGTCAACGTGCGTGACTGGGAGCTGCTGCGGCAGCATGCGCCCGCGCTGCAGATGATGGACTGCACGGCGGTGATGGACCGCGTGCGTTGGGTCAAGACAGACGAAGAAGTGCGGATGATCCGGCGCGCGGCCGATCTGCTGGACGATGTCTACCAGGAAGTGTTCGAGCGCATACGTCCCGGCGATACGGAGCGCAAGATCCACGCGGACATGATGGCCACCTGCCTGTCCAAGGGCTTCGAATGGGCGCATGGCATCCTGAATTCCGACAAGAACACGATCCCCTACGCGGGTGAAAGCGACGTCGTGATCGGCGTCGGCGACGTGATACGCACGGACTATGTCGCCTACCTGCACGGGTATCCCGGCCATCAGTCGCGCAACGTGGTCCTCGGCGAGCCGAGCGCCGAACAGCGGCGCGACTATGAGATCAACCTGGACATCTATCGGACCGCGATCGACCGCTGCCGGGTGGGCGCGCGCGTGGGCGATCTATACGACTACGTGATGACCGAGTTCCAGAAGAACGATTGGTCGTACAACTCGCTGCTGATCGGCCATGGGGTCGGTGCGTGGTGGCACCAGCAGGAACCCATATTGCGCCGTGGTTCGGACGTCTTGCTGGAACAAGGCATGGTGCTGGCGTTGGAGCCGCACAAGGACCACTGGCACGTGCAGGACATGGTGCTGGTGGGAAAGGGGGCGCCCACGCTGCTGTCGGCGAAGTTCAACACCGATCGGCCGTACATCGTGCGGTGAAGGGGCCCGCGACCGCGGACCCCTGGCCGCGATCCCGCTACTTCTTCAGGTATTCGCGGACCTTGTCGACCGAGTTGCTGCCGGCCTTATGGACGGCGTCGCGCAGTTGCTCGGGCGTGCAGCCGAATTCCTTGGTCCAGTAGCGCATTTCCCAGTCTTCTTCCAGCGCGATGCGGGAACGGTCGCGCGGGCCGCGGTCGGTCAGGTTGTCGGACATGTTTTCCTCCTGGCTGAGAACGAGTCCGATATCTAGCAAACTCCATGCCGACGGTGGGGGGCTGCTGCGCTGTGATGCTTGGGTTCGGGCAGGAGGCGGGCTGCCGGCAAAGCCTACTCCACGGGGAAATCGAAGTAGGTGCGCGGGTAGGGCTCGTCGGCGAGCTGGAAATGCCACCATTCCGTCTCGATCGGCTTGAACCCCGCCTGGACCATCAAGGTGCGCAGCAGCAGCCGGTTGGCCCTCTGCATCGGCGACAGCGCCGGGTACGACGGGTGGGATTCCCGGCCGAAATAGTCATACGCCGTGCCGAAATCCAGCATTTCGCCCGGCGCGCCGTCGATCGCCGCAATGGCGACATCCATGGCGCTACCCCGGCTGTGGCTGGATCTTTGCGCCAGATAACCTTCCTTGAACAGGTTCTGTTTGTCGACCTCGGGATAATAGGCAGGCTTCATCTTTTCATCGCCTGGCGTTCCCGCCCAGGCGATGAAATCGTCCACGGCGCGCTGGGGACGATAGGCGTCCAGGAATCGCAAGGTCAGGCCATAGGGTTCGAGCGCATCGACGACCCGCATGGCGGCGCTCGCCGCCGCCCGCGTAAGCAGGCACTTGTTCGCGCCGTATCCCGCGACAGGCCGCCCGATGAAGTTATCGCCGCCCGCATACCGGATGTCGATCTGGACGCGGCGCGGCTTGTCCTGCTGGCTATATGCCGCGACATCGACGAAATCGGCGGGCCGTTGCTGTGTCGGGAGCATCGTCATATCCAAGGTTTTGCTCAGGACCACGCTTCGGTAGTTGGCGTGCTTCCACTGCACGTACTCGACGAAGCGGTAGCCGAGCGATTCGTACCAGCGTCGCAAATGCGTGGCCGGCTCCGCCGTATCGAGAGCGATCTCGCGCGCGCCGCACGCTGAGGCGCGCGCCTCGACCAGGGCCATCAGGCGCGTCCCCAGCCCGTGCTTCTGTAGGACAGGATCCACCGCCAATTGCGCCACGCCCGCCACGTCCGGACGCTCCAGCCAGGGGCTGCCGCTGGTGCGTTCCGGGGGCTTGAAGAGGACGGTCCCGACGTAGGCGCCGTCCAGCAAGGCGACATGGCATTCAGCCTGCGCCATGCGCGCCAGCGTGACTTCGTCGGTCTGGTCGACAGCCATGTAGCGCAAGCCCATGTCGCCAAGTTGCGCGTAGGCGCGGTGCAGCAGGGCCGTCAGCCGCGTAATGTCGTCGCTCGGCGTGGCCAGGCGAAACTCGATGGAATCGGATAGAGGGCGATTGGCGTGCTGATCGGGCATGTGCGTCGGTCAAGTAACAGGCGTGCCCGTTTTCGCAGTCAGGGCCGGCAGACTATGATTCTACTTTTCCCCCGTCGGACCCAAGATCATGTCCCACTCCATCGTTTCCATCGCGCCGGATATCGTTTGCGGCAACGACAGGCCTTTCGTGCTGTTCGGCGGCATCAATGTGCTGGAGTCGCTCGATCTGGCCTTGCGGGCGTGCGAGCACTACCAGAACGTGACGCGCAAGCTGGGCATCCCTTACGTCTTCAAGGCGTCGTTCGACAAGGCGAACCGGTCGTCGATGCACTCCTATCGGGGGCCCGGGCTGGAAGAAGGGCTGAAGATATTCGAAGCGGTGAAGGCGGAATTCGGTGTGCCGGTGCTGACCGACGTGCATGAGCCCTGGCAGGCCGATCCGGTCGCGCAGGTCGTCGACGTGCTGCAATTGCCGGCCTTCCTGGCCAGGCAGACGGACCTGGCGGTGGCCCTGGCCCGGACCGGGCGGATCATCAATATCAAGAAGCCGCAGTTCATGAGCCCGTCGCAGATCCAGAACGTGGTCGAGAAGATCGTCGAAGCCGGCAACGAGCAGGTCATCCTGTGCGATCGCGGCAGCAGTTTCGGCTACGACAATCTGGTGGTCGACATGCTGGGCTTCGGCGTGATGAAGAAGGTCAGCGGCAACCGGCCGGTGATTTTCGACGTCACCCACGCGCTTCAGCAACGCGCCGCCGGCGCCGCGGCCTCCGGCGGGCGCCGTGAACAGGTGGTGGAGCTGGCGCGGGCCGGCATCGGCGCCGGCCTGGCCGGGCTGTTCCTGGAGGCCCATCCGGACCCGGACAACGCCAAATGCGATGGCCCCAGCGCCTTGCCGCTGGACAAGCTGGAGCCTTTCCTGACGCAGCTCAAGCGCCTGGACGACCTGGTCAAGTCCTTCGAGCCCCTGGACATCCGCTGACTCACCCCGCCGGCGCACCCTGCGCCGCGACCGCCATGATCCAGTTCCTGAATGCGACGACGGCGTCGTCGTCCGCGCGATCGGTGTTCACCACCAGGGTGTAATCCGGGCCCCGCCAGATCGGCTCGGACAGGGGGCATACGAGCCGGCCCGTCGCGATCTCGCGCTCGATGAGCGGCAGCGACGCCAGCGTGACGCCCAGGCCTTCGGCGGCCGCGCCCAGTTGCAGATACACATGATCGAAATGCAGGTCGCGCAGGCCGCGCAATCCGGAAATCCCGGCCGCGCGCGACCAGTCGGACCATGCGGTGCGCGTGCTCGCCGAATGCAGCAGCGTGTGATTGCGCAAGTCCGCCACCGTCCTGATCGGCCGGTTCGACAACAAGGACGGACTGCAGGCGGGCAGGCGCAGGTCCGGCATCAAGGTCGTGGAAACGACACCTGCCGCGTCCTCGAGGCCGGAGCGTACGCCGATGTCGTAGGCGTCGCCCACATAGCGCAGCCTGCGCGAACTGGTCGACAGCCTGACCTCGATGTCCGGGTAGCGGGTTTGAAAATCCGCCAGCCGTGGTATCAGCCAGCACAAGGCGAAGCTGGCCAGGGCGTTCACACGCACGATGCCGCTGGCGCGCCGCGTGGTCGACGCGCGTCGCAGCCGGGTGGAGGACTGGTTCAGTCGGCTGAAGGCGCTCTTGACGTCATTCAACAGCGCGGCCCCTTCGTCCGTGGGCACCACGCCGCGTGGACGGCGTTCGAAGAGCGGCACGCCAAACCAGTTTTCCAGCAGGCGGATCTGCTTGCCGACCGCCCAGTGCGTGACGTGCAGGTCGGCCGCCGCGGCCGCGAAGCTGCCCAGGCGGGCGACGGCCTCGAAATGGCGTAGCGCATTCAAGGGTGGCAGATGCTCTGCGTCTGGCGACGCGGGCGGACTGCCGGTGTCATGATCTTCGCTGGCCATGGGTGACTTTTTCTCCCGTCTTGGGCAATTTTACGTCAGTTGTTGCCGGCTTTCGAGGCGCCTAGAATGACGGAGTCATGGACCATTACTCCCGGAGCCAGCTGTCGAGACCATCTGGCGCCGTCCGAATCATGCGACGTTTTTCGTTCTCTTCCGCGATGGGCCGGCTGGCCGACGGTCCCAAGCCACGGGAATCCGGCGCTCCCCGGCGGGTTCTGTGGATGGCCTGCATGGCGCATGCGTTGCACGACGGCTACACGGACATGATCTACGTCCTGCTACCCGTGTGGCAGACGGATTTCGCGCTCAATTACGGCGCGCTCGCCATCCTGCGCGGCATCTACGCGGGCACGATGGCCACGCTGCAACTGCCTGCCGGCCGCCTGGCGCGCAGGTTCGGGACGCGCGCCACGCTGGCCGCCGGTACGCTGCTGGCGGCGCTGGGCTATGCCGTCGCCGGCTGGTCCACCAGCCTGCTGGGCCTGTGCATCGCGCTCGCCATCTCCGGCATGGGGTCCAGCACCCAGCACCCGCTGGCATCGGGCGCCGTCTCGCGCGCCTACGGCCGCGACGCGAGAGGCCCGCTGAGCATCTACAACTTTTCCGGCGACCTGGGCAAGTCCGCGCTGCCGGCGGCCGTGTCCCTGCTGATGATCGTCATGCCCTGGCGCCATTCCTTGTGGGCGGTCTCCACACTGGGCGTCGCGGCCGCCGCGGTGATCGCCTTCTTCCTGCCCGCCGTGCTGAAAGCGCCGGCCGCCGCGAAGGAAGCGCCCGGCCGGAGCGCGCGTGGAACGGGTTCCGGTTTCTGGCTGCTGTTCGCGATCGGCGCGCTGGATACGGCCGTGCGCATGGGCGTGCTGACCTTCCTGCCTTTCCTGCTGAAGGCCAAGGGCATCTCGCCGCCGATGATGGGGACGGCGCTGGCCCTGGTGTTCATCGGGGGCGCCGCGGGCAAGTTCGTGTGCGGTTGGCTGGGCGCGCGCGTGGGAGTGATCGGTACGGTGCTGGCGACCGAAGCCGGCACGGCCGCCCTGATCCTGGCCTTGATCGCGCTGCCGCTGGAACCCGCGCTGGTGCTGCTGCCCGTGCTCGGCCTGATGCTGAACGGCACGTCGTCCGTCCTGTACGGAACCGTGCCTGAATTGACGCCGATCGAACGCACCGAACGCGCGTTCGCCCTGTTCTACACCGGCACGATCGCATCGGGCGCCTTGTCGCCTGTGGTCTATGGCGTGCTGGGCGACCATATCGGCGTGAACGGGGCGACGGTGGCGGCGGCGCTGACCGCGCTGGCGATAGTGCCGCTGGCGCTCGCGCTCGCGCCGCGCCTGCGCGCCGCCGGCGATGAACGGTAGGCAGCCATGCGGCTCGCGGACGCTTCGCCCGCGTATGGGGCGCGCATGGGAAACAGACACGTGTTCAATCAGGAGAGTTGATTCATGGCCAGGACATTGGTAATCACCGGCGGGAGCCGGGGCATAGGCGCGGCGACCGCGAAGCTTGCCGCGCGGCAGGGGTATGCGGTGTGCATCGGCTATCGATCCGACACGCCGTCCGCGCAGGACGTGGTGAACGCGATCCAGGCGGCCGGCGGCGAAGCGATCGCGGTGCAGGTGGACGTGGCGAAAGAGGAGGAAGTGATCGCCCTGTTCGATACGGCGGAGCGCACCCTGGGGCCGATCGCCGGACTGGTCAACAATGCGGCCATCATCGCCAGCCATGGCCGTGTGGAGGACATCACGCTCGAGCGCCTGCAGCGGATGTTCGCGGTGAATGCCATCGGCCCGTTCCTGTGTTCGCGCGAGGCCGTGCGCCGCATGTCGACCCGTCGCGGCGGCGCGGGCGGCGCGATCGTCAATGTGTCGTCGTCTTCGGCCCAGATGGGTTCGGCCAACGAATACGTCGACTATGCCGCCACCAAGGGCGCGCTGGAGTCGATGACGATAGGCCTGGCCAAGGAAGTCGCGCGCGAAGGCATCCGCGTGAACGGGGTGCGGCCCGGGCACATCTACACCGAGATGCATGCCAGCGGCGGCGAACCGGGCCGGGTCGACCGGCTGAAGGACACCATCCCCATGGGCCGCGGCGGCCAGCCGGAGGAAGTGGCCGAAGCCATCGTCTGGCTGTTGAGCGACAAGGCGTCCTTCGCCACCGGCGGCTTCCTGAACGTCAACGGCGGCAAGTAGGCCTTACTCGCCCGCCTCTTCCATCTGCGTGGTTTCCTGCACGATCCACGCTTCGAAGGCCGTGATCAGCGGCGACGCCTGGCCGCCCTTGGGATAGGCCAGATAGTAGGCGTTGCCCGTTTCCACGCGCAGGTCGAGCGGCGCCAGCAGGCGCCCCGTTCGCAGATCGTCTTCCACGAAGGCGCGCTGCGCCATCACGATGCCCAGTTCATCGATGGCCGCCTGATAGGCCAGCGCCGAGTTCTCGAACTTCAGGCCGCTGTTGCCGTCTATCGTCGCCACCCGCGCGGCGGCCAGCCAGTCGGGCCAGTCGGACGCGCGGTGCATCGAACAGAGCAGGACGAAGCGCGACAGGTCGGCGGCGTCGCGGGGCGGTTCGGCGTTCCTGAACAGGCCCGGGCTGCAGACGGGCAGCAGGATTTCACCGAACAATCGCCGGCATATCGCGCCCGGAATGGGGGCGGGACCGGAATGGATGCACAGGTCCACTTCGTCGCGATCGAATTCCACCTGCTGGTGCGACGTCGTGATGTGCACGTCGATGTGGCGATGCAAGGCATGAAAGCGCGCCAGGCGTGGCACGAACCAGCGGATGGCGAAGGTGGGCGGCAGCTTGATGCGCAGGATGTTGTCCGTCGGCCGCGCCCGCAGCTGGCGCGTCTGTGCTTCGATCAGGTCGAAGGCCGCGCGCAGGGTCGCGGCGTAGCTGGCGCCTTCCGCGGTGGTCTCGATGCCATGGCGCAAGCGCTGGCACAGCGGCACGCCCAGCCACGCCTCGAGCTGGCTGACGTGGCGGCTGACGGCGCCTTGGGTCACCGACAGCTCCTGCGCGGCGCGCGTCAGGCTGCCATTGCGGGCGGTGGCCTCGAAAGCCCGCAGCGCATTCAACGGGGGAAGGCGTCTGGCCATCTGCTCTGATTTTTTCTCAGGGGAGCCTGCATTAATTTTGGTTTGAGCCGCCGGGGCTTGCAATTATCCTAACGCAAAACCTCCGTGAACGAAGCGGAAAACCGTGCGGCCCGCGTGCCGCGCGCCAAGGATAAGCCGGGGTGCGGTGCAGCATCCCTGGAGGAGAAAAAATCATGCCAGCCACGATGGACGATGGCGGTGGGGCGGGCGTCCCGCGCGCCGGCGGCGCCTTGCCGCCGGACGCCGCGCGGCCCGCGACCGTCTTCGACAAGATCTGGAACGCGCATCTCATCGCCCGCCTGGACGACGGGCGCGACCTGATCTTCGTGGATCGCCACGTGCTGCAGGAAACCACCAGCGCCGTGGCCTTCGCCAACCTGAAACGCGAAGGCCGCGCCGTGCGGCATCCCGAGCTGACCATCGCCACGCAGGACCATATCGTGTCCACCGCGCCGGGCCGCGACGAAGACAGCTATCCCGGCGGCCGCGAACTGCTGACCCTGATGCGGGCCAACGCCCTGCACGGGCATATCCGGCATTTCGGCATCGAGGACCCGCGCCAGGGCATCGTGCACGTGATCGCGCCGGAGCTCGGCTTCGCCTTGCCGGGCAGCATCCTGGCCTGCGGCGACAGCCATACGTCGACGGCGGGCGGCCTGGGCGCCCTGGGCATAGGGGTGGGCACCAGTGAAGTCGAGCACGTGCTGGCGACCCAGACGCTGGCGCTGGCGCGGCCGCGCAATATGCGCGTGCGCTTCCAGGGCAGGCCCGGCGCGGGCGTTACCGCCAAGGACCTGATCCTGCTCGCCATGGGCGCGCTGGGCGTGGCGGGCGGCCGCGGCTGCGCCGTGGAATACGCCGGCGACGCCGTGCGCGCCCTGTCCGTGGAAGGACGCTTGACGCTGTGCAATATGTCCATCGAGCTGGGCGCGCGCCTGGGGCTCGTCGCGCCGGACGAAGCGACCTTCGATTACGTGCGCGGCCGCGAGTTCGCCCCGCTGGGCGCGGACTTCGAACAGGCGGTGCGGGCATGGCGTACGCTGCGCAGCGACGACGGCGCGCCGTTCGATCGCGACGTGGCGGTCGATTGCGAGGGCGTGGCGCCGCAGGTGACCTGGGGCACCACGCCGGCCCACGTCGGCGGCATCAACGGCAAGGTGCCGGACCCCGCCGGCTACGCCGACGCCAGGCAGCGCGACGGCGTGGCGGCCGCGCTCGCCTATATGGGCCTGACGCCCGGCATGCCGCTGGAAGGCATACCCGTGGACGTCGCCTTCATCGGATCCTGTACCAATTCGCGGCTGTCCGACCTGCAGGCCGCGGCGGAAGTCGTGCAGGGGCGACGCGTCGCGCCGGGCGTGCGCGCCCTGGTGGTGCCGGGCTCGATGGCGGTGAAGCGGGAAGCCGAGGCCCTGGGCCTGCATCGGATCTTCCGCGCCGCCGGCTTCGAGTGGCGCGAAGCGGGATGTTCGATGTGCGTCAGCATCAACGACGACATGGTGCCGGCGGGCGGACGCTGCATCGCCACCAGCAATCGCAATTTCGAGAACCGCCAGGGGCCGGGCAGCCGCACCCATCTGGCCAGCCCCGCCATGGTCGCGGCGGCCGCGCTGCGCGGACACATCACCGACGTGCGCCGGGAGATGCGCTCATGAGACCCGCCGTTCGCGAGATCGAAGGCGTCATGGCCGTGATGCCCATGGCGAACATCAATACCGACGCGATCATTCCGTCAGTATGGCTGCGCACCGCCACGGCCGACATGGGCAAGGGCCTGTTCGGCGGCTATCGCTACGATGGCCAGGGTCGCGAGCGGCCGGATTTCGTGCTGAACCGCGAGCCGTACCGCCACGCGCGCATCCTGCTGGCCGACGAGAACTTCGGCTGCGGCAGCTCGCGCGAAGCGGCGGTATGGGCGCTGACGGGCTTCGGCATCGGCTGCGTGCTGGCGCCCAGCTTCGCCGACATCTTCTACGAGAACGCCTTTCGCAATGGCCTGGTGGCGGCGATCATCGACGGACAGACCTATCAGCGGCTGCACGACGGCGCGTCCGCCGACGCGGGCGGACCGGCGCCGACGTGCCGCGTCGATCTCGCGGCCGCGACCGTCACGGGCCCCGACGGGGCCTCCCATTCCTTCACGATCCCCGCGTCCCGCGCGCAGGCCCTGATGCGCGGCGACGACGAGATCGCCATGACCCTGGCCCATCTGCCGGCCATCGAAGCGCACTACGAACGCATGCGCGCGGCCAGCCCCTGGCTGTTTCCCGCCACGCTGCAAAGGAGCAATGCATCATGACCCGTCCCAGCCTGCGCGATGCCTTGAAGCGCGAAACGCCGCTGGTCACGCCGTTGGCGCACGACGCCCTGTCGGCGCGTCTGATCGAACAGGCCGGCTTTCATGCCTTCGCGGTCGGCGGCTCGGCCATGCTGGCGGCGCGCCATGCCTATCCGGACATCGGGCTGATCGGCCTGACCGATATGGTGCAGGGCTTGCGCGATATCGCCGCGGCGTCCAGCCTGCCTTTCCTGGCCGATGCCGACGATGGCTATGGCGACGTCAAGAGCGTGGCGCGCCTGGTCGCGGCGTACGAGGCCATCGGCGTCAGCGGTTTCCTGGTGGAGGACCAGAGCCGCGACCACAAGCAGCAGCGTGCCGACAAAGCCGCCCTGGTGGTCGACGAGGCCGTCATCGAAGCCAAGCTGAAGGCCGCCATGCAGGCGCGGCGCAACCCGGAGACCTTCATCATCGGACGCACCGATGCCTACGGTCCCCTGGGCCTGGATGCCGCGCTGCGGCGCGCCGAACGCTTCCTGGCGCTGGGCGTCGATGGCGTCTTCATCGCCGGCCTGCGGCGCGAAGAGGATTACCGGCGCGTGGGCGAGGCGCTGAAGGGCGCCTATCTGTCGGCGGCGATGTTCGAAGGCGGCGACACGCCCTGGTTGAGTCCCGCCGAACTGGGGGCGATGGGGTTCACGCAGGTTTCCTATCCGGCCAGCCTGATCCTGCGCGTGGTGCAGGCGCTGCGCGACGGCCTGTCGGCCCTGCGGCGCCATGCCGACGGTGTCGAGCCGCTGGCGCCCATGCGGCAGGGGGCGGACGTGCGGCAGGCGCTCGACCGCGCGACCGATCTGGCGGGCTGGCGGGCGATCGAGTCGGGCCAGCTGCGCGCCTGACGCAATACGAGCCGGCGCAGCCCGGACCATCACGGATAAAACGGAGGAGACCATGCATAGACTATCCACCCCCCAGGCGCTGATGCGCTGCGCCGGCGCCGCCGTGCTGGCGCTGGCCTTGCAGGGCGCCGCGCAGGCCGAGGAAATCGTCGTCAGCAATTACGGCGTTTCCGCCAACGGCATGCCTTTCGCCGTGGCGATGGCCAAGGGCTTCTTCAAGCAGGAAGGCGCCAACGTCACCGGCATCCTGACGTCGGCCGGCGGCGGTACCACGCTGCGCAACATGCTGGCCGGCAATGCGCCCTATGCCGAAGTGAATCCCAACGCCGTCATCGCCGCCGCGCAGCAGGGCGCCGACATCAAGATCGTCAGCGACAACGTGCTGACGGTGGCCGAGTTCGTCTGGGCCGTCAAAAAGGACTCGCCCATCAAATCGGTGCGCGACCTGAAGGGCAGGAAGATGGGCTATACCAATCCGCGCTCCACCAGCCAGGCGCTGGCGACCCTGGTGCTGCAATCGGGCGGCCTGAAGACGGAAGACGTGGAACTGGTAAAGACCGGCGGCTTCGGCGAAGGCGTCGCCGCGTTGGACACGGGTCTGGTCGACGCCACACCCATACCCGAACCGCTGTGGTCCAAGTACCGCGACAAGTACCGTGCCGTCGCCGTGGCGCAGGACATGCTGCCGCCCATCGCCAACGTCATCGGCATTGCCGCCGGATCCGGCGTGTCGCCGGAACGCGAGGCCTTCATCAAGGGCGTGATCCGCGCGCGCCGGCTCGCCGTCGAATACATGGAGAAGCACCCCGACGAGTCAGGCGACATCGTCGCCCAGGTCTATAACCTGGAGCCCGCCGTCGCCCGCGCCGCCGTGCGCAACCTGGTGGCCAGCCGCACCAGCGGCGTGCCGTACTGGGGGCCCGGCGACATCCACATGGACGGGTTGAAGCGCGCCGTCGATGTCCAGAAGATGGTCGGCGCCATCAAGGGCGACGTCGACCTGGACAAGCTGATCGACACGCGCTACCTGCCCGACGATCTGAAAAAGGTGAAGTAGATGGCCCAGGTCGCGCAAGTCCTGCCGCATGCCTTGCCTGGCCGGCAGCCCGGCGATCCCCGGCCGGGCGCCGGCGTGGCGCATGTTTCCATGCGTGGCGTCGACAAGCTCTTCACCCGTCCTGGAGGCAGTCCCGACGATGCCGTCCATGCGCTGGGACCGATCGACCTGGAGTTGCGCCAGGGCGAGTTCTTCGCCGTCGTCGGCCCGTCCGGCTGCGGCAAGAGCACGCTGCTGGAGCTGGTGGCGGGACTGTCCACCGCCACGCGCGGCGAAGTGGCCTTCGAAGGCGACCCCATCGTCGGCCGCATTCCGGACGGCGTCGGCGTGGTGTTCCAGGAAGACGCGTCCTTTCCCTGGCTGACGGTGCGCGAGAACATCGCCTTCGGGCTGCGCCGCCTGAAGATCGACGCGGCGGAGAAGCACCGGCGGGTGGACCGCGCCCTGGCCATGATGGGCCTGGCGCCGTTCGCGGACAGCTATCCGGCACAGCTGTCCGGCGGCATGCGGCAGCGCGTGTGCATCGCCCGTACGCTGGTGACCGAGCCGCGCCTGATCCTGCTGGACGAGCCCTTCGGGGCGCTCGACCAGCAGACCCGGTTGCTGATGGGCGACGAAGTGCTGAACCTGTGGCGCAAGACCGGCGCGACGGTGTTCCTGATCACCCACGCGCTGGACGAGGCCGCGATGCTGGCCGACCGCATCGGCGTGATGTCGGCCCGGCCCGGACGCCTGATCGACATCGTGGAAACCGGCTGGTCCCGCGACCGCGACAGCCGCATCGTGCAGGACGAGCGCTTCGGTGCCATCACCGCGCGCCTGTGGCGCGCGCTGCGCGAAGAATCCATGAAATCCATCGGCGCCATGCAAGCCGGAGCGCGGCCATGAATCGTGCGCGCGCCTGGCGTATCGCCATCCTGGCCGGCTGCGTGGCGCTGCTGGAGGTCCTGTGCCTGACCGGCGTCATCGACAAGCTGACCATGCAGCCGCCGCACCGCATGGTCGTCGACATGTTCAACATGCTGGTGTCCGGCTCGCTGAACGGCGCCATCGCCAAGACGCTGGGCAACGCCGCCGTCGCCTTCGCGGCGGCCGTCGTGCTGGGCGTGTCCGGCGCCATCATCATCCATCGGCTGCGTCGCGTGCGGGACACGCTGGAACCCCTGTTCGCCACCTATTACGCGATCCCCGTGTTCGCCTTCTACCCGCTGCTGATCATCGTCTTCGGCCTGAACGCGGCGCCGCAGATTTTCATCGGCGCGATGCTGGGGGTGGTGGCGGTCATCGTGAACACCCTGAACGGCCTGGACCGCGTGCCCAATGTCCTGCTGAAGACGGCGCGCATCCAGCACATGGGCGTGCGCGAAACGGCCTGGCGCATCACGCTGCCTTACGCCACGCCGTACATCCTGACCGGCGCCAAGCTGGCGGTGGCGTATTCGCTGATCGGCATCATCGGCGCGGAGTTCATCATGTCCAACGGCGGCATGGGATATGAGATCAGTTTCGCGTACAACAACTTCGACAACACCACGATGTACCCCTTGATCCTGCTGATCCTGGTGGTGTCCGTGTCCATCAACATGCTGTTCGCGCGTTGGGAAAAGTCCATCCTGGCGCGCAGGGGACTGCGATGAAAGGCCGCGCTCCGATCCTGCGCAATACCCTGACGCTGCTGGTCGCGATCGTGGTGCTGTGGCAGCTGCTCTATTGGCGGGTCGGCGACGTCGCCCTGCGGTCGCCGGCGCAGACCGTGGAGTTCACGCTGCGCTTCGTCACCACCCCGCAATTCGCCGCGCATCTGGCGGAAACGGCCCGCGCCTTCAGCATGGCCCTGGTGCTGGCGGTGGTGATCGGGCTGGGCATCGGCTTCGTGCTGGGCGGCCATCGCTTCCTGGGCGAAGTGTTCGAGCCCATGCTGATCGCCCTGTATTCGATTCCCAAGATCACCCTCTATCCCATCCTGCTGCTCGCCTTCGGGCTGGGCATCTCGTCCAAGGTGGCGTTCGGCACCATCCATGGCGTGATCCCGATCGCCTTGTTCACCATCAACGCGGTGCGCAACGTGCGGACGGTGCATATGAAGACCGGGCGGGTGATGGGGCTGCGGCCCTGGGATATGGTCACCCGCATCATCTTCCCGTCCGCCTTGCCGGAGATCTTCGCGGGCCTGCGGATCGGCTTCTCCCTGACCCTGATCGGCACCTTGCTGGGCGAGATGTTCGCCTCGCAGCGCGGGCTGGGCTTCCTGCTGATGAGCGCCATCGGCCTGCACAACGTCGACCTGATCATGACCCTGACGCTGCTGCTGACCTTGTTCGCCGGGACGGCCAGCGTGATCCTGCTGGCGATCAATCAACGCTTGCGCGCACGCATGAGCGCCTGAATCGCGGCCCCTGGACAATTTGTCCATGCCGCGGCGGGACGCGGGCGGTTAAACTCCAGCCGCTCATATTCCGCCATCATGACCTACCGTGCTCGCCGACAACTGACCGCCTGGCTTGGCCTGATCGCCATGTGCCTGGCCGCGTTCGCGCCTACGGCCAGCCATTTCGTGCGGGCGGCGCGCACCTTCGTGATTCCGGTATGCACGGTGGAAGGCGAACAGGCGGCGCGGGCCGTCAGCCTGGTCGCCGGATCGACGACGCCGATGCCGGCAAGCGCGATGTCGGCGGCGTCGGCCATGGCGGCCATGGCCGCCGTGATGACCATGGACGACATGCCGTCCATGCATCATGCCCCGTCCGCGGGCCACGGCGCGGGCGGCCATGCCGACCATGAATCGCAGCCCATGGACGACTGCGGGTATTGCGACCTGCTCAATCACGTACCCGCGCTGTCCATGGTCCCGCCGGCGCCCGCCGCGGCCCTGTTGCTGCTGTTCGCCGTCTTCGTCCTGCCGGCTCTGAGGCGTTACACGCCCCTGGGCGCCTTTCCCTCCGGCCGCCCCCGCGCCCCGCCCGCCTTTTCCTGACCACGCCTGGTAACCGGACGCCGCTTCATCGCGAAGCGCGTGTCCGCCCGTCCTTTCCCGTCAGGAAATTCCATGTCCTATCCTTGCTCTTGCCGCGCGCCGTCCCGGGTGCGCCTGGCGGCCGGGCGCATGGGCGGCGCCTTGCTGCCCATGCTGCCCATGCTGTTCGTCGCCGGCCCCTGCCTGGCGCAGGGCGCAGAACCCGCGCCCGCCCCCGCCACCCTGGCCGCCGTCAGCGTCACCGCCGACGCGGATACGCCGCCGCCCACCGATCCCAATCTGCCGGCGACCGTCGAATCGGTGACGCGCGACCAGTTCGACAAATGGAACGTCGTCAACAGCGAAGACGCGCTGAAATACATGCCCAACCTTGCGGTGCGCAAACGCTTCATCGGCGACCAGAACTCCATCATCGCCGTGCGCGGCACCAGCAATAGCCAGAGCGCGCGCGGCCTGGTCTACGCCGATGGCCTCTTGCTCAGCAACCTGCTGGGCAACAGTTTCACGTATCCGCCGCGCTGGTCCATGGTGGCGCCCGACGAGATCGATCGCGTCGACGTCATCTACGGGCCCTATTCGGCTCTCTATCCCGGCAACTCCCTGGGCGCCACCGTCCTGATTTCCACGCGCATGCCGGACAGCTTCGAGACGCACGCCGACGCCAAGGGCTACACCCAGCATTTCAGCCTGTTCGGCGTCGATCGCGATTTCACCGGCGGGCAGGCGTCCGCCTCCATCGGCGACCGCATCGGCAAGCTCTCGTACGTGCTGGGCGTCAGCCATCTGGAGAACACCAGCCAGCCGCTGCAGTTCGCGACCCTGCCACGTTCGACTACGCCGGCGCGTCCCGGCGATACTCCGGTGAGCGGCGCCCGCTACTACAACAACCAGACCGGTGCGCCCACCGTCGTCCTCGGCGTCAACGGCGAAGGCATCGAGCGCACCATCGAGGACCAGCTCAAGCTCAGGCTGCGGTACGACTTCACCCCCACGCTGCAGGGCGGCGCGACGCTGGGCTATTGGCGCGACCGCTATCGCAGCGATACGTCGAGCTTTCTGCGCGACGCCGACGGCAACAAGGTGTACCAGGGCAGGGTGGACATCGGCGGGTATGGGTACGACATCCCGGCCTCCGCCCTGGCGCCCAGCCGCGGCGACAGCGAAAACTACTTGTACGGACTCTCGCTGAAGACGCGCCATGCCACCGGCTGGAACGCGGAAGCCATCGCGTCCTACTACGACGTCGCCCGCAACGTCGCGCGCAACGCCAACCAGGGCGGGCCGGGCGACGGTCCCGGCACGGTCACGTACGGCGATGGCACCGGCTGGAAAACGCTGGACCTGAGATCGACCTACACCCAGGCGCCTTCGGCCTCGGGCCTGGCCGCGCACGACCTGGCCTTCGGCTATCACATCGACAGCTATTTTTCCGACAGCCGAACGTTCAATACGGACGACTGGTCGGATGGCGGCGCGGGTTCCTTCGCCAATGCCTTCCAGGGGCGCACGCGGACGCAGGCCTGGTACGCCCAGGATGCCTGGCGTTTCCTGCCCCGCTGGAAGCTGGTGTACGGGCTGCGCTACGAAGACTGGCGCGCCTATGGAGGATCGCAGGCGGTGGGCAGCGTGCGGGCGCCTTACGCGAATGCCGACCAGCAGCACGTCTCGCCCAAGGCGTCGCTTTCCTTCGAGGCGACCGAGGAACTGACGCTGCGCGCGTCCTTCGGACGGGCATATCGCTTTCCGACGGTGGGCGAGTTGTTCCAGGGCAAGATCAACGGCTCGACCCTGGTCAACAACAATCCCGACCTGCAGCCGGAAAACGACCTGTCCAAGGAGCTGACGGCGGAATGGGCCCATGGCAGCGGCATCTATCGGGTCTCGCTGTTCCAGGATGACGTGAAGAACACCATCTTCAGCCAGACCGATACGACGGCCATCCCCAACGTGACCAGCTTCCAGAACATCGACAAGGTGCGTTCGCGGGGCGTGGAGACCAGCTACCAGGGGCAGGACGTCGGCGTGGACGGCCTGGACGTTATCGCCAACGTCGCCTACACGCAGTCGAAGATACTGGCCAATTCGCAGAATCCGGCCTCGGTGGGCAAGTATTTCTATCGCATCCCGCTGTGGCGCGCCAACCTGGTGGGCACCTATCGTTTCGGCGACAAGGCGTCGCTGACCGGCGCCGTGCGTTATTCAGGTCGCCAGTACAACACGCTGACGAACCAGGACAGCAACCCGGACGTGTTCGGCGGCACCAGCACGTACACCGTGGTCGATGCCAAGTTCACGTACAAGCTGAACCGCTACAGCGAGGTCAGCGTGGGCGTGGACAACCTGTTCGACGAACGGTATTTCGTCTATCACCCTTATCCGGGACGAACGCTTTACGTGGAAACCAGGTTGCACATGTAGCGCATTGGCAGGGCCCTAGGGTATCCACCAACCCGCTCCGCATTGACAGCGTGGCGCGGCAATCCGGATAATCCGCACAGGCTCGCGACAGGACTGTCGCGAGCCGAACACAGCAGGATTGCTGTGCCAACCACCGGCTATGAAAGCCCTCGACTCGCGCCTCCGGCGTGTTCGAGGGCTTTTTCGTTTTTGGAGCTCGCATGTCGTCTTCCCATTCTGCCGGCCTGGCGCCGCCGGGTGAGCGTGTATTCCCGGACACCCTGGTCGCCGCGGTGCAGATGGATTGCCGTATCGGCCAGAAGGCCGCCAACGTGGCGCGGTCGCTGGCCCTGATCGAGCAGGCCGCGGGGCAGGGCGCCGCCATCGTGGTGCTGCCGGAGCTGTGCAACACGGGCTATGTGTTCGACAGCCGCCCGGAAGCCTTCTCGCAGGCGGAAAGCGTGCCGGACGGTCCCACCGCGCAGGCCTGGATCGCGACGGCGGCGCGGCTGGGCGTCCACATCGTCGCGGGCATCACCGAACGCGCGGGCGATCGGCTGTACAACGCGGCGGTGGTGATCGGCCCGCGCGGTTACCTGGGCACCTACCGCAAGCTGCATCTGTGGGGGGAGGAAAATCTTTTCTTCGAACCGGGCGACCTGGGACTGCCGGTGTTCGATACGGAGCACGGCCGACTGGGGGTGGCGATCTGCTATGACGGCTGGTTCCCCGAGGTCTATCGGCTGCTCGCCGAGCAGGGCGTCGATATCGTCTGCATGCCGACGAACTGGGTGCCGATGCCGGCGCAGGATCCGCGCCATCCGACCATGGCCAATACGCTCGCGATGGCGGCCGCGCACAGCAACGGCCTGAATATCGTCTGTGCCGATCGCGTGGGCATCGAGCGCGGCCAGCCTTTCCTGGGGCAAAGCCTGGTGGTCGGCGCGCAGGGCTGGCCATTGGCCGGGCCGGCCAGCGCGGATCAGGAGGAAATCATCTACGCGGCCATCAATCTGAAGCATTCGCGCGCCGCGCGCCAGTTGAATCCCTACAACGTCGTGCTGCGCGACCGGCGCCAGGATCTTTACCGGATCGTGCGCGTGGGCGACGCCACGCGGACATAACCTGCCAGTGCCCGGCGGCCGCCGGGGCGACCCCAGGTGGGGTATCGCGTCCGCGGCCGTTCCATCCACCTTGAAATCAGGATCGATGATGAAAACCACCACGACTTCCCTAGTCTCCATCGTGCTGGCCGCGGCCGGCGTACTCGCGCTGCCCGCCATGGCGGCCGAGCCTGTCCGTATCGGCGTGGCCGTCGGCTTGTCCGGCGCCAATAGCGTGGTCGCGCCCGCGGCCGTGCAGTCGTCGCAATTGGCGGTCGATGAAATCAATGCCGCCGGCGGCATCCTGGGCCGCCAGGTGCAGCTGGAAATCGCCGACGACGGCTCGGGCGCCGTCGGCGCCCAAAAGGCCTTCGACACGCTGGTCTTCCAGAAAAAGGTCGACGCCGTCATCGGCATGGAAACCAGCGCGGCGCGCAGCGCCGGGCTGCCCGTGGTGGCGCGTGGCAAGACGCCTTACATCTACACCTCTTTCTACGAAGGGCGGGCATGCAGCAAATGGCTGTATGTCAACGGCTGGGTGCCGGAGCAGCAGGTCGCGCCCGTGGTCGATTACTTCACCGGACATGAGAAGGCCAAGACCTTCTTCCTGGTCGGCAGCGATTATTCCTTCGGCCGCGGCATGCTGGGCTTCACGCGCAAGTACATCGAGCAGAAGGGCGGCAAGGTGGTGGGCGAGGAATACCTGCCCATGGACGGCAGCGACTGGACCGCGGTGATCGCCAAGATCCGCTCGGCCAGGCCCGACGCCTTGATCAGCTCCACGGCCGGCGGCGCGCCCAATGTGTCGCTCGCCAAGCAGCTCAAGGCGGCCGGGATCGCCATCCCGTACGGCAACCTGGCCATCGACGAAGGCACCGCCAAGACCATGGGCGACGTGGCGTCCGGCATGTATCTGTCGGCCTCCTACCTGACCAGCATCGATAACGCCCGGAACAAGCGCTTCCTGGATGCGATGCGCAAGAAGTTCGGCGGCGAGCTGAAAACGCCCAACGAGTTGTCGGAACCGCAGTACGAGGCCTTTTTCCTGTACAAGGCCGCCGTCGAAAAGGCCGGCACCACCGACTCCGACAAGGTCATCCCGGCGCTGGCCCAGGTGTCCTACGATGGTCCGCGCGGCCCCGTCAGCATGAACAGGAGCCGGCATGCCGCCTTGAACATGCACCTGGGGCAGATCCAGGCCGACGGTTCGGTGAAGATCCTGCAGACCTTCAGAGCCGTCGACCCCGGTCCGCAGTGCCCCAACATCAAATGAACGCGGTGTCGCGCGGACGGTTGCGTCCGCGCGAGGAGAACGAGATGGGTCTGTTGCTGGATGTGCTGACCACGGCGGCCATGCTGTTCGTCGTGACCGTCGGCCTGATGGTGATCTTCGGCGTGATGAAGATCGTGAACTTCGCGCATGGGTCGCTGATTACCTTGGGCGGCTACGTCAGCTACGTGGTGACCCGCCTGGGCCTGGATCCCTGGCTGGGTTGGCCGCTGGCGGTGCTGTGCGGCATCCTCGCGGGCATGGCGATCGAATGGCTGGTGGTGCGCCCGCTGTACCGGCGGCCGCTGGACGCCATCCTGGCGACCTGGGGCCTGGGCATCATCATCGGGCAGTTGATCGTGCTGGCGTTCGGCCGCGAGGTGCAGTTCGCCGACGCGCCGCTGGGCGGCATCTGGACCCTGGGCGATACCGGGTACTCGGCCTATCGCATCCTGCTCATCCCGGTGGCGCTGGTGCTGTGGGGCCTGCTGGCGGCCCTGCTGAACGGCACGCGCTTCGGCGTGCGGACGCGCGCGGTGATCATGAACGAGACCCTGGCCAGCGGCCTGGGCATCAACGCCGCGCGCATCCGGTTCGTGACCTTCAGCCTGGGCGCGGGCCTGGGCACGCTGGGCGGCGCGCTGGTCACGCCGCTATCCAGCGTCGATCCGAATATGGGGGTGGGCTGGTTGATCAGCGCCTTCATGCTGGTGATGGTGGCGGGACACTCCATTTCCAGCCTGATGCTGACCTGCCTGGTATTCGGCGCCTGCCAGGTGTTGGTGAGCATCTATGTCAATCCGGTGCTGGGCGGCCTGACGATCGCGGTGCTGGCGGCGCTGACCCTGCGCGTGCGTCCCAAGGGATTCGCGCATGAGTGACGCCATGATCGACCGCAAAGCTCCGGACGGCGCCAGCCCTGCGCGCCGGCACGCCACGGGGCATGGATTGGCGGGATTGGCCGTCGCCGGCCTGGTCCTGGTGGCCGCCGGGCCGTTCCTGTTCGACACCTATCTGCTCAATGTCCTGATCAAGGCCTACTTCTTCGCCATCGCCGCCTTGACGGTCGATGTGCTGTGGGGATACACGGGGTACCTGACTTTCGGGCAGTCGGCGTTCTTCGGCGTGGGCGCCTACGCGGCGGGCCTGGCCTTCACGCATTACGGGTTCACGCCGGGCGTGGTGGCGCTCGCCCTGCTGGCCGCGGTGGCGGGGACTGCGCTGTTGGCCGGCATCGTGGGCTGGCTATCCTTCTATCGCGGCGCCTCGCCTTTCTTCGCCACGGTGATTTCGCTGGTGCTGCCCATCGTGCTCACGCAACTGGTGCTGTCGGGAGGCGAATGGACCGGCTCCAGTTCCGGCCTGACCGGCTATGACAGTTTCGACCTGTCGCTGCAGGGGTGGTATTGGGTGGCCGGTATCGCGCTGGCGGCCGCCAGCCTGGCCGGTTGGCTGCTGGTGCGCAGCGACGCCGGCCGCGTGCTGACGGCGATCCGCGACAACGAAACGCGTTGCGAATACCTGGGACTGCGTGTGTCGCGCGTGCGCATCCTGCTGCTGGTGGCGATGGCCGCCGTGGCAGGGGTGGCCGGCTTCGGCTATGGCGCCTTCAGCGGCGTCGTCGCGCCCGAGCTGACGGGGTTCGTGCTGGGCACCGAATTGATCATCTGGGTCGCGCTGGGCGGCCGCGGCACCCTGTGGGGGCCCCTGATCGGCGCCGTGTTGATCAACGTCGCCACCGCATACCTGAGCGGCAGCATGCCCTTCGCCTGGCAACTGATCGTGGGTGTGTCCTTCGTCGCGGTCATCCTGCTGCTGCCGCGCGGCCTGGTGCCCATGCTGTTGCGTCCTTTCGGCCTGGGCCGCCTGGCGCCGCGGATCCCGACGCTGGTTCAGCGCGACGCCGCGCCGCCCGCCCGCACGGACGCGCCCGCGCTGGAAATGCGCGATGTCAGCCGCAGCTTCGGTTCCCTGCACGTGCTGCGCGGGATCACCCTGACGGCACGGGCGGGCGAGCTGGTGGGGCTGATCGGTCCCAACGGCGCGGGCAAGACCACCTTGATGCGCGCGTTGAGCGATGGCGCGGAACGCAGCGGCGGCGCCGTGGCGCTGTGCGGCCACGATATCGGCCGCCAGCCGCCGCAGGACTGCGTGCGCGACGGCCTGGGACGCAAATTCCAGAACGCCAATATCTTCGACACGCTGACCGTCGCCGACAGCCTGCGCATCGCCAGCGCGCTGCACGACAGGCCATCGCCCTGGCGGCGGTCGGATACCCTGCGTCTGCCAGCCTATGCGCTGGAAGTGCTGCGCGCCACGGAACTGGACCGCAAGCTGGGTACGGTCGCGCGCGATCTTTCGCATGGCGAACAGCAGGCGCTGGAACTGGCGATGGTGCTGGCCCTGTCGCCGCGCATCGTATTGCTGGACGAGCCCACCGCGGGCCTGAGCAGCCATGAGCGCGCCCGGGTGGGCGAAATCCTGGCCTCGCTCGCGCACCGCCACGGCCTGTGCTGCCTGCTGGTGGAGCACGACCTGGATTTCGTCGAACAGATCGCCACGCGCATCGTCGTGTTGCACCAGGGCGCCATCGTCATGGACGGCAGCTTTGCCGACGTGGTCGGATCGGAGCTGGTCAGGACGATATACGCCGGGACGGGGCAGGCGGGCGCCGCGCCCGCACGGGAAGGTGTCCAATGAACGGGCTGCAACTGGATGGCGTGACCAGCGGCTATGGGGCGTCGGTCGTGCTGCGGGACCTGTCGATGCACGTCGGCGCCGGCCAGGCCGTGGCGTTGCTGGGCAAGAACGGCATGGGCAAGAGCACCTTGCTGAAGACCGTCATGGGCTACCTGCCCACGCAAGGCGGGACCGTCTCGCTCGACGGCCAGGACATCACCCGCCTGCCTCCGCACCGCGTGGCGCGCCGGGGTGTGGCTTACGCCGCCCAGGAACAGGCGATCTTCACCGAGCTCAGCGTGCGCGACAATCTGTGCCTGGGGCTGGCGCGCGAAGCGGACTTTCCGGCGCGGTTCGCCGCCCTCGAGCCGGTTTTCCCTGTGTTCAAGGACCGGCTCAGGCAGCCGGCCGGCACGCTCTCGGGCGGCGAGCAGAAAATGCTGCTGGTGGCGCGCGCCCTGATGCTGCGTCCGTCCGTTATCCTTCTGGATGAAATCACGGAAGGCTTGCAGCCCTCGGTGATCGACCGCCTGGCGCAGGCCCTGTTGTGGGAGCGCCAGGAAAACGGCACCACCATGCTGCTGATCGAACAGAACGTCGCCTTCGCCCTGCGCGTGGCGGACCGCTTCCTGGTGATGAAGCAGGGCCGCATCGTCGAACAGGGCGATGCCAGGGCGGATACCGCGGCGGAAACGATATTCGCCCATCTGCGCGTGTAGCAACGCGCGATGGGCCGGGATGGAGTCATGACGGAAAGCAAGGGATCATCGGCTGACTGGCGCATCGGCATACTGTTTTCGCGCACGGGCGTGACCCGGGTGACGGGATCGGAGCATTTCCTGGGCACCGCCCTGGCGGTGGCGGAAATCAACGCCGCGGGCGGCGTGCTGGACCGGCAACTGGCGCCGGTATGCTACGACCCGGCCAGCAACCCGGCGGAATACCGTCGCCTGGCGACCAAGCTGATGGCGGAGGACGACGTCAATATCATCTTCGGCTGCTCGACGTCGTCCAGCCGCAAGGCGGTCCTGCCGGTGGTGGAGCGCAACAACGGCCTGCTCTGGTACTGCTCCTTCTACGAAGGATTCGAATACTCGCCCAACGTCATCTATACGGGCGCCGTGCTCAATCAGAACGCCATGCAGCTGGCCGCCTATCTGCTGCAGCACAACGGCTCGCGTTTCTTCCTGGTCGGGTCCGACTACATCTACCCGCGCGAGTCCAACCGCGTCATGCGCGACATGGTCGAACAGCATGGCGGCGAAGTGCTGGATGAAGTCTACCTTCCGCTATCGGCCGGTGCTTCCGAGGTGGCCGAGGTCATCCGGGACATACGCGCGGCGCAGCCGGAAGTGGTGTTTTCCACCGTGGTGGGAGATTCGGCGCGCATGCTGTACCGGCAGTACGGCGAAAGCGGGCTCGATCCGCGCCGCGTCCCCATCGCCAGCCTGTCCATGGCGGAAGAGGAAATCCGCCTGGTGGGCGCGCCCCTGTGCGCCGGCCACATCACCGCGGCCACCTATTTCAATTCGCTGGACAACGACAGCAACCGGCGCTTCACCGCGCTGTGGCGCGAACGCTATGGCGACCGGCCGACCAGCACCTGGTCGGAATCCGCATACAACCAGGTCCACCTGTTCGCGCGGGCGCTGGAACGTACCGGCAGCCTGGATCCTGCCCGGCTCGTGCGCACGGCGCACTCGGTGCGCTACGATTCGCCGGAAGGCCCGCTGGCCATCGATTCGGAAAACAATCACTGCCTGCTGACGCCGCGTATCGGGGTCTGCCGCGAGGACGGCCAGTTCGATGTGGTGTGGCAAGGGGCCGGACCCGTCCGCCCGGATCCCTATCTGTCCACCTTCGGCCTGGCGGAATTCTGGCTGAAATGACGCCATGAGCAGCATACGCCGCCTCTACGAAGACCTGCGCAGCATCAGCGTCGCGGTGGTCCATCCGCCGGGGGAAGACCGCGACCTGCTGATCGAGCAGCTCAAGCGCATCGGCTGCCGCCTGCAGGTGCTCTGGCCCTATTGCCAGGAGCCGCCGCGCGGGGCCGACGTGGTGTTCTTCCATTTGTCGCAGGATATGCCGACCGGCGGCATGTGGAGCGCCAGCGCGACCGACGCCACGCTGATCGCGCTCTCCGACTACGAAAGCCCCACCACCCTCAAACTTCTGCTCGACAGCAGTGCCCACGGCGTGCTGACCAAGCCATTCCGCTCCTCCGGCGTGCTCAGCACCCTGGTGCTGGCGAGGTCGGCCCAGGGCTTCCAGCAGCGCCAGCAGGCCAAGATCCAGAAACTGGAAGCGACCATCAAGTCGCGGCGCCAGATCGATAAGGCGATCAAGGTCCTGGTCGACCATCAGGGCATGGACGAGGTCAAGGCCTACGAGCACATGCGCGCGCGGGCGACCAGCCTGCGCGTGACGGTGGCCGAAGTGGCGGCCATGGTCATCGACGCGCAGGAGGTCATGGAAAAGCTCGGCCTCGGGCGGGCCGGCTAGGCATATTTCACATTACGCTGTTTCGCGGCACACTATGCTGCCGAGGCGGTCGGCGGGGGCGGAGAAAACCGCGCGCGCCCCGCGTCTAGCCTGTAAAGACACATCCGGACGGCCGTCGCGGTTGAGCAGGCAGGGCAGGCAACTTGCTGGTATCCGGCGCTGATGCGCATGGAGGCGTGATGAGCGAAGTCGAGAGGGAGCGGCGCAAGCGGCGCGAGGCCACGGACCGCGTTGCCCGTGCGTTGCTGGAAAGCGCGACGGACTTCGCCATTTTCACGGTCGATCTGGCGCTCGTCATCACAAGCTGGAACTCGGGCGCCCGCCACCTGTTCGGCTGGGATGAGGACGAAGCCCTGGGCGCCGATTCGTCGATGATCTTCACGCCCGAGTCGCGCGCGCGGGGCGACCACCTGGCGGAAGCGGAGACCGCCCGTATGCGCGGCCGCGCCGAGGACGAGCGCTGGCATCTGCGCAAGGATGGCTCGATGCTGTGGGCCTCCGGCCTGATGCAGCCCTTCCTGGACGACCGCACGGGCGAACACATCGGCTACCTGAAGATAGTACGCGACCGTACCGAACAGCACCTGACGGAGAGCCGCGCCAAGGCCGTCGACGCGCGTTTCCGCGCGCTGGTGGAAAGCTCGCCGCAGATGACCTTCTTCACCGACGCCAAGGGACGTGTCATCTACACCAGTCCGTACTGGGTCCGCTATACCGGCTGGAACCAGCAGGACGGGCGGGGCGGCGACTGGACCGAATCCCTGCATCCCGAAGACCGCGTGCCGCTGCAGCAGGCCTGGCGCGCCGCCATGGCGAACGGCACCGGCTGCGAAATGGAAATCCGCTTCAGGTGCGCCGCCGACGACAGCTGGCGCTGGTTCATGGCGCGCGCCGCGCCCATCGAGGAGGATGGCCGGGTCAGCGGCTGGCTCATCATCGCCTTCGATATCGACCTGGTGGTGGCGGCGCGCAACGATCTGCGCCGCAGCCAGAAGCTGCTGCTGAACGAGGTGGCGCGCGGCAGGGCGGAGCGCGACCGCACCTGGCAGCTGGCCAACGACCTGATGGTGGTGACGGATTTCGACGGCTACGTGCTCGACGCCAACCCGGCATGGACCGCGCGGCTGGGCTGGCAGCACGAAGAACTGCTCGGCAACAACATCCTGGGGCTGGTCCATCCCGACTACAGTTCGCTGGCGCAGAACCAGCTCGATCGCCTGCAGCGGGGCCATGCCGCGTCGCGTTTCGTGTGCGAATGCCGGCACCGGGACGGCAGCTACCGCACGCTGTCCTGGACCGCCGTGCCCGGGGACGGCCTGGTGCATGCGGTCGCCCAGGACGTCACGGCGGAGAACGAAGCGACCGCCGAACTGGAACTGGCGCAGGAAGCGCTGCGCCAGTCGCAGAAGATGGAAGCCGTGGGACAGCTCACCGGCGGCATCGCGCACGATTTCAACAATCTGCTGACCGGCATCATGGGCGCGCTGCAGCTCATGCAGAAGCGCGTCGAGCGCGGCGAACCCATGGACATGCTGCGCTACACGGATATGGCAATGGAGTCGGCCAAGCGCGCGGCGGCGCTGACACACCGGCTGCTGGCGTTTTCGCGGCGCCAGCCGTTGGCGCCCAAACCCACACCTCCGAACCGGCTCGTGGGCAACCTGACGGAACTGTTCGAGCGTACCTTGGGCGAAAAGATCGCCCTGGACGTGGACCTGCAGGAGGATCTCTGGAATGTGCTGTGCGACGCGCACCAGCTGGAGAACGCCATCCTGAACCTGGTGATCAACGCGCGCGACGCCATGCCCGACGGCGGTACGCTCACCATCACCACGCGCAATGTGGATCTGGACAATATCGCGGTGGCGCGCGCCGTCATCCTGACCGCGGGGGAGTACGTCTGTATCTGCGTGGCGGACACCGGCGTGGGCATGCCGGCCGACGTCGCCGCCAAGGCCTTCGAACCTTTCTTCAGCACCAAGCCGCAGGGCGAAGGCACGGGGCTGGGGTTGTCCATGGTCTATGGCTTCGTGCGGCAGTCCGGCGGCCACACGGAGCTGGACAGCCGGCCCGGCGAGGGAACCGCCATCCGCATGTATCTGCCCCGCTACGGCGGGGCGGTCGTCGAAGAAACCGCCGCCGGCGGCTCGCGGAACCGTCCCGCGCCGCGGCTGCCGCCGCGCCACCCGCTGGTGCTCGTGGTGGAGGATGACCCGCGCGTGCGCAATCTGCTGGTCGAGGTCCTGCAGGACCAGCAGTGCCGGGTCGTGGAAGCCGCGGACGGACTGTCGGGGCTGCGCATCCTGCAGGAAACGCCGGGCATCCAGCTGGTGCTCAGCGACATCGGCCTGCCGGGCATGGACGGCAGGCTCATGGTCGAAAAGGCGCTTGCCGCCAATCCCGGGCTGAAGGTGATCCTGATGACCGGGTACGCGCAAAGCCTGGCCTTGACCGAAGGCCTGCGCGAGCCGGGCATCGAACTGGTCACCAAGCCCTTCGGCATCGACGAGATCACGCGCCGCATCTGCGCCGTCCTGGGCAGTTGAGATAAAGAATCTCTTTGCTCGAATCGCACAATTATTCGCTTTCGCTTTCCAACGACGTCCGTCCACAATACGTCCCACCGGAGGCCCGCCTCCGTACCGTGGACGAGACGGCATGGACATGTTGCAAGCAAGGATATGGCGCAGCGCCGGCGCGGGCGCCTTCGTGACCTACCGCGTGCCGCGCCATACCAGCCAGACCGTGCTGGACGTGGTGACGTATATCCAGCGCGAACTGCAGCCCGACCTGGGCTATCGCTATGCCTGCCGCGTGGGCATGTGCGGCTCCTGCGCCATGACCGTCAACGGCAAGGCCCGCTGGACCTGCCGCACCCACGTGTCCAAGGTCGCGCCGGACGGGCAACTGGAGATCGCGCCGCTGTCGAACCTGCCGGTGATCAAGGACCTGGTGACCGACATGAGCGGCTTCTTCGACAAATGGAGCCAGGCCAAGGGCAGTTTCACCGGGTCGCTGTCGCGCCATGACGAGTTCGCGCGCGTGCCGCCCGCGTCCCCCCGGCGCCAGGCGGTGGATGCCGGGATCGAATGCATCGGTTGCGGCGTTTGCTACGCGTCCTGCGATGTGGTGACCTGGCGGCCCGACTATCTGGGGCCGGCCGCATTGAACCGGGCCTGGACCTTGATGAATGACGAACGCGATATCGACGGGGCGCAGCGCCTGCGTGCCGTGGCGGGCGACGCCGGCTGCCATTCCTGCCACACGCAGGGCAGCTGTACGGAGCGCTGTCCCAAGGCGCTGGCGCCGACCGCCGGCATCGCGGGCCTGAAGCGGCTGGCCGCCAAGGCGGCGATCAAGGGCGAGCTGTGATGGCGGCCATGAGCATACGCACGCAGGCCCGGCTCTGGTATCTGCAGCGCATCAGCGCGATGGCCCTGGCGCTGTTCGTCGCGGTCCATATCGCGATCATCGTGTATGCCGTGCAAGGTGGACTGAGCGGCGCCGAGATCCTGGCGCGCACGCGCGGCAGCATCGGGTTCGCCGCGTTCTACGGCCTCTTCGTGCTGGCCTGCGCGGTGCACGTGCCGATCGGCCTGCTGCGTATCGCGGAAGAATGGCTGCGCTGGCGCGGGCGTTCGGCCGTGGCGGCCGCGCTGGCCTTCGCCGTGCTGCTCGCCGTCATGGGCCTGCGGGCCGTGTACGGGGTGGTGGCGTGATGCGCCGCAACGACGTCCGCGCGCGCAATCATCCCGCGTACTGGGCGTTCCTGGTGCATCGTCTTTCCGGCCTGGCGCTGGCCCTGTTCCTGCCCGTGCATTTCTGGGCGCTCGGTCAGGCCATCACGGGAGAGCAGGCCCTGGACGGTTTCCTGCGCCTGGCCGATCGGCCGCTGTTCAAGTTCGCCGAGTGGGGACTGGTGGTGCTGCTATCGCTGCACCTGATGGGCGGCCTGCGCCTGCTCATCATCGAATTCGCCCCGTGGACCCACCTGCGCAAGGACTGGCTGGCGGTGGGCCTGGGCGTGGGCGCCTGTACGGGCCTGGCGTTTCTGCTGGCGCTGTTGCGGTAAGGGCGGCGCTTGTCGCGGTACGAGCCTCGCCCCGATGCGAGGCCGCATAACCAAGGAGACAAGCATCATGCACGACTACCTGTACGAGTTGTCCCTGCGCGCCCGCCAAGGCGGACGCCGGCGCTGGCTGCACACCTGTATCCTGGCCTTCGCCGCCACGGCGCTGGCGATCTCGGGCGGCGTTCAAGCCGATGCGCCCTGGCCCGACAAGCCGGTGCGCATCATCGTTCCCTTCACCGCGGGTGGCACCACGGACGTGGTCGCCCGCGTGGTGGGCGCGGAGCTGGGCCAGATGTGGCACCAGTCGGTGGTCATCGACAACCGGCCCGGCGCGGGCGGCGCCATCGGCGCCACGTTGACGGCCAAGGCGCCGCCTGACGGCTACACCCTGCTGATGGCGTCCGGCAGCATGTTCACCGTCAATCCTTATCTGTACCGCAACCTGCCCTACACCCTGAAGGATTTCGACTACATCACCAACGTGGCCAGCGGCCCGATGCTCGTGCTGGTCAACAGCGCGCTTCCCGCGCATGACCTGAAGGAGCTGATCGCGCTGGCCAAGGCGCAGCCGAAGAAGCTGAACTTCGGCTCGGCGGGGAACGGCAGCCAGGTGCACATGGCCGGCGAAGCCCTGGCCGACGCCGCCGGCATCCAGATCACGCATGTGCCGTACAAGGGCGAGGCCCTGGCCTACAACGATCTGCTCGCCGGCCAGGTCCAGCTGGTGGTCGGCAATATCGCCGCGGCCTCGGTGTTCGCCAAGAGCGGCAAGGCCCGCGCGCTGGCCGTCACGGGGCCCGCGCGCTCGCCGATGATGCCCGACGTGCCGACCGCGAAGGAAGCCGGCCTGCCGGGCTACGAAACGACGGGCTGGTTCGCCCTGGTCACCGCGGTGGGGACGCCCAAGGACATCGTCGACAAGATCCAGCGCGATACCGCCAAGGTCCTGCAGAATCCCGCCGTGCGCGAGAAGCTGGCCGGGCAGGGCATGACGCCGGTGGGCAACACGCCGGCCGAGCTCGTCAAAAGCATTCAGGACGAATCCGGAAAGTGGAAGGCGATCGTCGCCCGCCGCAATCTTTCCATTGATTGAACGCCGCGCCGGTCGCGGCCGGTGCGGCCGCGACGACGCGCGCGATGGGAGCAGCAGCATGAAGCCAGATCTCGCGGCGGTGGAAGAAGCCGCCAAGGACCTTTACATCCGCGCCTTGAAAATCCTGCCGCCGGACGTCAAGGCCGGCATAGACAGGTTGGCCGCCGATGAAACGCACGAAGTCGCGCGCGGTGTGCTGCAGACCATGCGCACCAATATCCGCGTCGCCGAGGACAACGAGAACCTGCTGTGCCAGGACACCGGCATACCCATCTACAACGTCGCCATCGGCCGCAACGTCCAGGTCGACGGCCACGCGTTGAAGCAGGCCATCCGCCGGGGCTGCGAGCGGGCCACGCGCGAGCATCCGCTGCGATCGTCGGTCGTGCATCCGCTGACGCGCGGCAACAACCACACCTCCTGCGGCTTCGAGGTGCCCGTCATCCATATCGATTTCGACGAGGCGCCGGACCGCCTGTCCATCGAGATGATTCCCAAGGGCAGCGGCTCGGAGAACAACTCCTTCCTGAAGATGGCGGTCCCGGCGGAAGGCATCGACGCCATCAAGACCTTCGTGGTCGATTGCGTCATCGCGGCGGGCGGCAAGACCTGTCCGCCGACCATCGTGGGCGTGGGCGTGGGCGGGACGTCGGATCTCTGCGTGGCGCTGGCCAAGCGCGCGGCGACGCGGCCGCTGGGCACGCAATGCGCGGATCCGGAGGGCGCGCGGCTGGAGCAGGTGCTGTCGGCCGCGGTCAACCAGCTGGGCGTGGGGCCGCAAGGCCTGGGCGGCGATGGCACGGCGTTCGCCGTGCACATCGAGCTGGCCCATACCCACATCACCATGAACCCGGTGGCGGTGAACATGCAATGCCACTCGGCGCGGCGGGCCCGCGCCGTCATCACGCCGCAAGGCATCGATTACGGATTCTGACCATGGCGCACCACGAACTGATCATGCCGGTGACCGAGGCGCAGGCGCGGCAGCTGCGCGTCAACGATACCGTCACCTTGCAGCGCACGCTCTACGGCATCCGCGACGCCACGCAGATCCACATGTTCGACAAGGGCCGCAGGACGCGCATGGACCTGGCGGGCCATGCGGTCATCCATACCGCGCCCAATGTCCGCAAGGTGCCGCCCAGCGACGCGCACCCGGCGGGCTATGAGCCCGTCTGCATCGGCACGACCACGTCCGACCGCATGGAGCGCTTCACGCGGCCGCTGATGCAGCAGTACGGCGTGCGGCTGGTGATCGGCAAGGGCGGCCTGCGGCAGGGCTCGCAGGATGCCTTCCGCGAACTGGGCGGCGCCTACCTGGCCATCATCGGCGGCACGGCGGCGCTCGAGACCACCTGGATCGAGCAGATCGAGGACGTCGACCTCGACGACCTGAACCCCGAATCGCTGTGGCGCTTCCGTATCCGCGACTTCGGTCCGCTGCTGGTCGCGATGGACAGCCACGGCGCCAGCCTGTACGACGCCGTCAGGCAGGACACCGAGGCGCGCCGCGCCGCCGTCCTGGCCGGCCTGGGAGTCAGCGCGTCATGAACCTGGCCCAGCCCATCAAACGCCTGCGCACCGATATCCTGATCCTGGGCGCCGGCGGCGCGGGATTGTTCGCGGCGCTTCACGCGCATCAACGCGCGCCCGATCTGTCGATCACCGTGGCCGTCAAGGGCCTGCTCGGCAAATGCGGCTGCACGCGCATGGTGCAGGGCGGCTACAACGTCGCGCTGGCGCCCGGCGATTCGGTGGAACGCCACTTCATGGACACCATTGAAGGCAGCAAGTGGCTGGCGAACCAGGACCTGGCATGGACGCTGGTCAGTACCGCCATCGAGCGCATCCACGAACTGGAAAACGAGCTGGGCTGCTTCTTCGACCGCAACCCGGACGGCACGGTGCATCAGAAGGCCTTCGCCGGACAGACCTTCGACCGGACCGTCCACAAGGGTGACCTGACCGGCATCGAGATCATCAATCGCCTGGCCGAACAGGTATGGCGGCGCGGCATCGGCAGGCTGGAGGAACATCGCGCGCTGGCCCTGGTGCGCGGCGCCGACGGCGAGTCGCTGGCGGGCGTGCTGATGATAGACGTGCGTACCGGCGGCTTCGTTTTCGTGCAGGCGCGCGCGGTGCTGCTGGCGACTGGCGGCGGCCCGACCATGTACAAGTACCACACGCCGTCCGGCGACAAGAGCTGCGACGGACTGGCCATGGCCCTGGCGGCGGGCCTGCCGCTGCGCGATATGGAGATGGTGCAATTCCATCCCACCGGGCTGCTGGCCGGCACCCAGACGCGCATGACCGGCACCGTTCTGGAAGAAGGCCTGCGCGGCGCCGGCGGCTACCTGTTGAACGGCGACAAGGAGCGGTTCATGGAGCGCTACGATGCGCGCGCCGACCGGGCCACCCGCGATATCGTCTCGCGCGGCATCTATGCGGAAATGCGCGCCGGACGCACGTCTCCCAACGGGGGCGTCTATATCCAGATGCACCACCTGGGCGTCGACGAGGTGCGGCGCCAGTTCAAGGGCATGGTGGAGCGCTGCGCCGACTGCGGTTTCGACCTGGCCGGCGGCCTGGTCGAAGTGGTGCCCACGGCGCATTACATGATGGGCGGCGTGGTGTTCCAGCCGGACTGCCGGACGGCGCTGCGCGGCCTGTTCGCGGCCGGCGAGGACACCGGCGGCGTGCACGGCGCGAACCGCCTGGGCGGCAACGGCGTGGCAAACTCCACCGTGTTCGGCGGCATCGCCGGCGACAGCATGGCGGACTGGGTGCGGCAGGAAGGACAATGGCACGCGCCCGACGAGGCGGCCATCACCGCCGCGGTCGACGACGCGCTGGCGCCCTTCGCGCGGCCGGCGGACGGATTGAACGCCATACGCGAAGCCCTGTACGACTGCATGTGGGACGACGTGGGCATCATGCGCGACGCCACGGGCCTGCTGCGCGCCCGCGGCACGCTGGCCGGCCTGCGCGATCGCCTGGCGCTGACCGGCGTGGCCGGCGCGGACCGGGCGTTCAATCCGACCTGGCATGACTGGCTGAACCTGCGCAGCCTGATCACCGTCAGCCAGGTCATCACCGAAGCGGCGCTGGCCCGCGAGGATTCGCGCGGCGCCCATTTCCGGGAAGACTTTCCCCTGGCCGGCGATATGCTGGGGTCCGCCTACACGGTGGCGCGGTGGCGGGACGGCGCGGTGGGCATCGCGCGCGAGCCTGTCGGCTTCACGCGCGTCGCGCCGGGAACGACGCTGCTGCGCGACGCCGCCTGACGGCGGCCGCGGCTCACCCGGCGATCGCGTTCGCCAGCAGGCTGATGCTGCCCAGGATCAGCACCGTCCACAGCAGGCGGAAGATGTGCGCGGGCGAGATGCGGTGCCGCAGCCAGGAGCCCACGCGCATGCCGAATAGGCAGCAGGGCACCAGCCACACCATCAGGGCCAGCACGGCGGGCTGCAGCAGCAGCCCCGTGATCGCGAACATCACCAGGCGGGTCACGCCGGTGAGCATGATCAGGGTGCCGACCGTCGCCCGCAATGCATGGCGGTCTTCCAGCCGGCCCGCCAGGTAGATCGTGTACAGGGGCCCGCCGGTGCCGAACATCGCCGTGAGTCCGCCGCCGCCCACGCCCAGGGGAATGGCCCAGCCCGCGCTCAAGCGGCGGAAGACGTCGCCGCCGCGCAGACGCCAGAGCGAGTAGCCGAGCACGCCTACGCCGAGCACGATCAGCAGCGGCCGCTCCGGGACGTACATCAGCATGCCCAGGCCGGCGACCATGCCGAGCAGCATCCATGGAACGATGCGGCGCAACTCCGTCATCTCCACGTCGCGGCGGCTGGTGGCGCCCAGCAGCATGCCGGAGACCATGTCGCACACCAGCATGATGGGCACCGCGCGGTGCAGGGGCATGACCTGTGTCAGCAACGGCATGGCGACGATGGCCGAGCCGAAGCCCGTCATCCCGAAAATGATGTAGCCGCCGGTCAGCGCCATGCCGGCGACCAGTAGCGGCCATGGGTCCACGCCGGTGACGGACGCGCCCAGATGCGATACCAGGAAATCCCACATCGTCGTCGATCCTGGCGCGGCTCAGGCGCCCGCCGGACGGCTGACGGTGGGGGCGGGCAAGCCTTCGATCATGATGTTCAGGCAGGCCGGCAGCCCCGAACGATAGGCCTCGTCGATGGCCGGCGCCACCTGCGCCGGGTCGGTCACCTGTCTGCCGAAGCCGCCGAACGCCGCGGTGACCGCGTCGTAGCGCGCCGGCAGCAGCTCGCAGCCGATCAGCCGGTCCTTGCCATAGTCGCGCAGCTGGATCTGGTATTCGGCGTTCCAGCGCGCGTCGTTGCCGACCACCGCGATGAAAGGCAGGCGATAGCGCACCGCCGTGTCCATTTCGGCGGTGTGGAAGCCGAAGGTGCCGTCGCCCATCACGGTGACCACCGGGGCATCCGGGCGCGCCAGGCGCGCGGCCAGCGCGAAGGGCAGGGCCGCGCCGATGGAACCGGCCACGCCGTTCACCACCCGGTTCGGCGCATGCAGGCAGGCTTGCGCCCATTGGCCGATTTCGCCGCCGTCGGCGATGAGTACGGAGTCGGGATGGCTGTCCAGCAGCCGCTGCACGGGCGCCAGCGCCTGGACGGGATGCATGCGGCCGGGCAGGGTGGAAGAGGCCGTCCGCCAGGCCTCGGGTCTGTAGGCGATGGCGTCGCGCACGTCCTGCGTCCACGATCCGTGCCGTGGCGATCTGGCGGATGCCATGGCGGCCCGCAGCAACGCGTTCATCGCCGATGCCGCGTCGGCCAGGGCCCACGCCTCCAGCCGCGATCCCACCGCCCGGCGCGTGCGTTCGAGCTCGGGCGCATCGGCATCGACCTGCAGGAAAACGCAGTCGGCCGCGATGGCGGGCGGCTTGCCGAACTTCAGCGTGAAATCCACGCGCTTGCCCAGCAGCAGGATGCAATCGGCCTGCGCCAGCATTTGCGCGAAGGCGCCCAGGCTGGGATCGGCGACGCCGCGCGGGCTTTCCATGCCGATGACGGGGATGCCGCTGGCGGCCTCCAGTTCGCGTGCACGCGCGAGCGCCGGTCCCATCATGGCGGCCGGGCCGGTCAGGATCAGCGGCCGCCGCGCGGCCCGCAGTCGTTCGAGCAGGGACGCGGCGACGCCTGCATCCAGCGCCTGCGCGATGGCATCGAAGGATTGCGGCGCATCGGTTTGCGAGGTGCATGCCGCTTCCAGCGCATCGGTAGGCAGGCCCAGGCTGACCGGACCCGGGCGTGCCGAACGGGCGATGCGCATGGCCGTGCCGACCTCGCCGGCCATGGCGTCGGCGTTGCCGACCGTGGCGGACCATTTGGCCAGCGGTTCCGCGACGTCGGCCTGGCGCATTTCCTGGAAGGCACCCATGCCGATCTGGTTGTTGGGCGCGTGGCCGGACAGCAGCAGCACCGGCGATTCCGCCATCGACGCGGTGTACAGCGCCGACACCGCATTGGCGTGGCCGGGCCCGCCGGTGACCATGGCCACGCCGACTTCTCCCGTCAAGCGCGCCCAGGCATCGGCCATATGCACCGCGGCGGCCTCGTGGCGCACGTGCACCAGCTGGATGTTGGCGTCGATGCACGCATCGAACACCGGCATGATGTGATTGCCGGACAGCGTAAAGATGCGCTTGACGCCGGCGGCGCCCAAGGTCTGCACGAGCGCGTCGGCGCCATTGCGGGATCGGGTCATGATGCGGTCTTCCTCCGATTGTGGTTCTACTTGATCTGTATGTTCAGCTTGCCGCCCAGGTCGCGGAACAGGCGGTACTGTTCTTCCGCGAAGCGCGCGGTGGCGGCCGGCGCCATGACGTTCGGCACGGAACCGATATTGCGCACGCCGGCCAGCCATTCGTTGTCCCTGGACAAGCGTAGCAGCACATCGGCCCATTGCCGCACCAGGGGCGCCGGCATGCCGGGCGGGCCGTACAGCGCGCTCCAGCCGCTGATGCGTTCCAACTGGGGAAAGCCGGCTTCCTTGGCGGTGGGCACGTCGGGCAATTCGGGCAGGCGCTGCGCGGTGGTAGTGACCAGTGCGCGCAGGCGGCCGGCCTTGACGTTGCCGATCAGGGCCGTGACGTTGTTGCAGCTGAACTGCACTTCCCTGGACAACACGGCCGCCGTCGCCTCGCCGCCGCCCTTGTAGACGATCTGCGCGGCGGCCTGCGGCGGCAGGCCGGCGGCATCCAGCAGCATCTGGGTCGCCAGGTTCAGCACGGTGGCCGGGCCGGATGTACTGTAGTTGAGCTTGCCCGGCTGGTCGCGGATGGCCTGCACAAGTTCGCCCAGGGTGCGGTAGGGCGCGTCGCCGTTGACGACGCACACCATGGGGTTCAGGTCGAGCAGGCCCAGGGGCGTGAAGTCGTTCCACTTGTATTTCAGGTCAGCCTGCAGCGCGGGCAGGATGGCTTGCGAGCCGACGCGCGCCAGCAGCAGCGTGTAGCCGTCGGGCGCCGCTTCGCGGACGAACATCGAGCCGATCGCGCCGTTGGCGCCGCCCTTGTTCAGCACCACCATGGGTTGGGGCAGCATGGCCTGCACCGCCTTGGCCAGGTTGCGCGCCGCCAGGTCGGCATCGCCGCCGGCGCTGAAGGGCACGACGATGGTGATCGGGTGTTCGGGATAGCGAGGCTCGGCCGCCGCCGCCGCCGCGTTCAGGGCGCAGGCGAGCAGGGCGGCACAGGTCAGGATGGCCGTGCCGCGGAATGCGGCCCGGCCGCGCGCGGGCTGCCGGTGCCTCGGACGGGCCGCGGCGAAGGCGCGGCATGCGATGCGTTTCATAAGGGTCTCCTCCGGCGGCGTCCAGCCCCGCCGGGGTTGGCGCCACGCTGTTATCGATGTTTTTGTCCTGACCGGAGTCGCATTGCCGCCGGCGGCCCCCGGGATACCTTAGGGATAGCGATGCATGCGCCAGGCAGCGGCGCAGTTTATTGTTCTATATCATCTATATAAATCAAAAGCTAAATATTCTTCGGTCGAGACAAAGCAAATCTTCCTCTGCGCCGCCCCGCGCCAGAGGCGGCGCGCGCCCCAGCCATGTCCTCCATACGCACCCTGAAGACCTTCCTGGCCGTGGCCCGGCACGGCACCTTCGCTGCCGCCGGCAAGGAGATCGGCCTGACGCCCGCCGCGGTGGGCCTGCAGATCCGCGCGCTGGAAGAAAGCCTGAATTGCCGCCTGTTCGACCGTACCGCGCGATCCGCCGTGCTGAACCCCGCGGGCCGCGCGCTGGTGCCGGAAGTCGCCGACATCGTGCGCCGCTACGAATCGCTGGGCACCGAGGCCGGCGGCGACGGCATGTCCGGGACCATGGTGATAGGCGCGCTGGTGTCCGCCTTGATGGGCGCCTTCGCCGATGCGTTATGGACGGTGCGCCAGCGCTATCCGCGGCTGGATGTGCGCCTGTTCGCCGGCCTGTCCAGCGATTTCGCGATGCGGGTCGAGCGCGGCGAGCTGGACGCCGCGATCGTCACCCAGCCGCCGCATCCCTTGTCGTCCAATCTGCTGTGGACGCCGCTGTATGCGGAACCCATGATCCTGATCGTGCCGCGCAAGCCGCATTTTCCCCTGGCGTCCCGGGTGGACGACGTGCTGGGGGATGCGCCTTTCCTGCGTTTCGAGCGCAACACCTGGACGGGGATCCTGGTGCAGGAAGTGCTGGACCGGCTGGGCGCGAGCGTGCGCGAAAGCATGGAGTTGAATTCGGTGGAGGCCATCGTCGAGCTGGTGCGGCATGGCTTCGGCGTGTCCATCGTGCCCCGCTTGGCCAACGTCGCCTGGGCGCAGGACCGTGCGCTGCGGGTCGTGCCCCTGCCGGGCGTGGAGGTCTATCGCCGCGTCGGCCTGCTGGAACGGGGCCGCCACAGCCGGATCGCCTTCACCGAAGCGGTCAAGGAATACTTTGCCCTGGCATCCGAAGCGCCCCAGCCGCCCCACGAGCCCGGCCCGGATGCCAGGCGCGGCACCCGCCGGAAAACCGTGGCGGCTTTCTGATATAGTTGCGCCCTTCCCGCGAAACCGGGTCCCGCCGTCGATCGGCGGGCGCGCCAGGATCGGGGGGGACGACTTGAAGAGAAAGAAATTCGTGCTATAATCTTTCTTCTTTGCAGTACAGTAGTAATTTGAGCAGTACCAAGCGCCCGTAGCTCAGTTGGATAGAGTACTTGGCTACGAACCAAGGGGTCGTGGGTTCGAATCCTGCCGGGCGCGCCAATATCACTGCTTGATTGGTCAGACAATCAACTCAGGCAGTCAAAACGGCTTGAAGGTTCATCCTTCAAGCCGTTTTTCATTTCCGGACGGCTCGCCGTCCGACTCCTCCCGCCTGATTTATCCCGATCTAATCGATCGTCGCCCCCGACCGCTTCACCAGCGGCACCCACTTGTCGATGTCCTGCTGGATGAACCGGGCGAACTGCGTCGGGGTCTCGTCGCGGAAGACCTCGTAGCCCAGCGCCTTTAGGCGTTCCTGCAGCTTGGGGTCGTTCATGACCGCGCGCGTGGTCTCGTTCAGGCGGTCGATCACGGCCTGGGGGGTGTGGGCGGGGGCCAGCAGGCCGAAATCGACGGAGATCACGTATCCCGGAACGCCGGCTTCGATCATCGTGGGGATTTCCGGCAGCAGCGGCGAGCGTGCTTCGCCGGTGGTGGCCAGCGCCTTGACCTTGCCTTCCTTCACCAGCCCTGAGACGCTGGGCGTGTTGTAGAAGCCGAAGTCGACTTCTCCCGCCATGACGGCGGTGACGCCCTGGGGCGCTCCCCGGTAGGGAATATGCGTGGCGTTGGTATCGGTCAATGCCTTGAGGTTTTCGGCCGACAGATGATGGGTCGTGCCATTCCCGCCGGACGAAAACGTCAGGCGGCCGGGATGCTGGCGCATCGCGTCGATCAGCGCCTTGACGGAGTCGTACTTGCCGCCCTGCTTGACGATCAGCACGTTCGATCCGCCGGCCAGGTAGGCGACCGGCGCGAAGTCCTTCTGCGGATCGTAGGGCATGGTCTTGTACAGCCCCAGGTTGATGGCCCAGGTATTGTTCGACCCCATGACCAGCGTGTACCCGTCGGGGGCCGAGCGCGCCACGTAGTTCATGGCGATCAGGCCGCTGCCGCCGGCCTTGTTTTCCACCACGACGCTCTGGCCCAGCCGCTCGGAAAGCCCGGGCTGGATGGCGCGCGCCAGGATGTCCGCGGTGCTGCCGGCGGCCAGCGGCACGACGAGCGTGACGGGACGCGACGGGAAAGTGTCGGCCTGCGCCGAAAAGCCATAGCCGGCCAGGGCGGCCAGGCAAACCCCTAGTATTTTTTTCATGACGACTCCGACGGTCGATATTGGCGATACGCGGGCGAACCGCTACGTGCCTGTCGCTGGCGTTGCGCAGCGCACCAAAGCCCAGCCAGCGTATCGGACGCCACGCCCCGTCCCTAGGCCGCCGCGCTTATACCGTCATGTCGTCGCGTTATGCCCCGGCGCGCTTGCCGTAGGATTTGATCGTGTCGCGCGCCACCGAGGCGAAGGCCTGCGCGGCGGGCGACAGGGGATAGTTCGCCAGCCGGACCAGCGAAATCGGCCATTCCAGTTCCGGCTCGCTCAAGGGTATTCCCTTGATGCCGCGGGGCATCACCATGGTCGCGATGCGCGGCATCATCGCCACGCCCATATCCGCCTGGATCAGGCCCAGGGCGGTGGAAACCAGCACGGCGCGCTGTTCCACCCGGGGATAGATGTTGTGGGCGATCAGCTTGCGGCTGATGGCCAGCCAGGCATGCGCGTTCGGATTGAGCTGGATACAGGGGAGTTCGGCCAGGATCCGGGCGTCGACCGACGCGCGCCGCGCCAGCGGATGGTCGTCGCGGACGAACAGCGCCATCCCGCAATCCCAGAGATTTTCGACGACCAGCTTGGAGTCGTCGGGGGCGATCAAGGCTCCCAGGCCGATATCCGCTTCGTGGGCCAGCAGCTTGGCGCGGATGTGGTCGACCACGCAGTCCACCACGGTGACTTCGAGCTCCGGGTGCTTCTTGTGGAAGCGGCGCAGGATTTCCGGCAGCAGGGTGGCGGCGGTCACGTGCCCCACGGCAACGTTCACCGAACCGGCCTTCAATTGCGTCATCTCGCGGCACTCGCGCAGCACGGCGTCGATCGACAGCACGGCGCGGCGCGCCACGTCGACAATGGCGCGTCCTTGCGGGGTCAGGCAGGCGTCCCGGCCTCTGACCACCAGGGTCTGCCCCAGTTCGGCTTCCAGCCGCCGGACCAGGTGGCTGACCGAGGGCTGCGACATGCCCAGCTGCTCGGCCGCGCCGGTGAAACTACCCGAGTCGCCCACCGCGATCAGCGCGCGCAACTGCCGCAGCGACACGGGTTCCGAAGTGTCTTCCATAGCCTGGCGTCATGGAGAAATAGCGTATATACCATAGGAGCATGCCTGGCGCGCGCTTAGGATGCAAGGGTCCATACTGACCCGCGAGTCGTCCATGCCGCATTCCCTGTATGTCCGCCACTTGATGGGCGCCGCCGCCATCGAACCGACCGGCGAGTTCGAGGCCGGCAGCTTCGCCTGTTTCACGTTGACCTACACGGCCGGCTACTTCGGCATCGACGACACGGGTTCCCTGAAGATCGTGCACCGCTTCGCCAGCGACATGGGCAAGCCGCAGTTCGACGATCCGCAAGGCTGGAATTACACGACGGTGGAAGCCAGCAACGGCGCCGTGCTGCAGGTCGAATACGACGGCAAGCGCAACATCCGCCCCTGGGACAAGACGCTGTTCATCCGCGTCGTGCGCGGCTACCTGGAAGAGGGCGATCGCATCGTGGTGCGCTTCGGCGACACGCGCCAGGGCTCGCCCGGCATGCGGGTCCAGACCTTCCACGAACCCACCTTCGAATTCCGCGTGCTGGTCGACGCCTTCGCGACCTACAACTACACCGAGCTGCCCAACTCGCCGACCATATCGGTCGTGGCCGGGCCCGCGGCCAGCTACAAGGCGGTCCTGCCTTCGCTGGTGGAACTTGGCCAGCCCGTGCGGCTGGGTTTCAAGGGCGAGGACAAATGGGGCAATCCCTCGCATCGCGTGGCGGGCGACTTCAGCTTGCGCGGCAATCTGGACGTCGCTGGCATGCCGGCCGGTTTCACGGTGGCGGCGGGCGACTATGCCACCGTGATCGAGAACATCGTGCCGACGCAGGAAGGGGACCTCGAGATCGAAGTGCTGCGCGACGGCCACGTGGTGGCGCGCAGCAATCCCTGCCGCGTGTCGGCCCGCGTCGCGCGCCGCCATTTCTGGGGCGACCTGCATGGCCAGTCGGAAGAAACCATAGGTACCAATTCGGCGGAAGAGCTGATCGTCTTCGCGCGCGACCGCGCCTTCCTGGACGTCATGAGCCACCAGGGCAACGACTTCCAGATCACCAGCGACTTCTGGCGGGAATTGAATGTCCTCACCGCCAAGTACAACGAGGATGGCCGCTTCATCATTTTTCCCGGGTACGAATGGTCGGGCAACACCGGCCTGGGCGGGGACCGCAACGTCATGTACCTGCGCGAAGGGCGTCCCATTCATCGCTCATCCCACGCGCTGGTCGATGACCTGAGCGACCTGGACAGCGACTGCAACAGCGCCGACCAACTGTTCGACGCCCTGAAGGACGAGGATGTCGTCGTCTTCGCGCATATCGGCGGACGCTATGCGGACATCACCTTGTCGCATGACGCGCGCATCGAACGGTCGGTGGAAATCCACTCCGATTGGGGCACGTTCGAATGGCTGCTGGAGGACGCCTTCAAGCTGGGCTACCGGGTGGGCATCCTGGCCAACAGCGACGGCCACAAAGGACGTCACGGCGCCAGCCACCCCGGCGCGTCGCTGTTCGGCGCCTACGGCGGCCTGAGCTGCCTGATCGCCGACGAACTGACGCGCCCCGCGATCGCCGAAGCGCTGCGCCAGCGGCGTCACTACGCGACGACCGGCTGCCGCGCCTATCTGGACGTGCGTGCGCATTTCGCTCATCCGGCGCAGTGCTGGTCGGACGATCCGAAACTGGGCCAGCCGGTGACGCAGCGCCAGGTCGACAGCGTCGAGATGGGCGCGATCGTCGATTACGACGGCGACTTCGTCGAGTTCGAATTCGACGTCGCCACCCACGGCGCCATCGAACGCGTCGAAGTGCGCAACCGGATGGAAGTCGCGCATACGCTGTATCCCTACGCCCCCGGCGACCTGGGCAGCCGCATCCGCCTGGTCTGGGAAGGATCCGGCTATCGTGGGCGCGGGCGGCAGACCGTCTGGGATGGCGAGGCGACCCTGGACGGCAACGCCTTCGTCGATCCACAGCCGATCAATTTCTGGAACCTGGACAAGACGCTGGACCATCCGGAGCCCGCGCGCCTCTGCTGGAAGTCGCTCACGACAGGCGGGTTCAGCGGCGTCGACGTACGGCTGGCGGATTCGAACTCGGGCGTCCTGAAGGTGCGTACCCCGCTGATCGAGGTGGACGTCGACGTGGCGGACATCGGCCTGTCGCCCATCGTGCGGGAGAATGGCGGCCTGCAGCGGCGCCTGCAGATCTACCGCCTGCCGGATGTGAACGAAGTCCGCCGCATGCGCCGCCGGGTGCGCGTGCCGCTGCATGCCGGCGAGGATAATGCGATCTATGTACGCGTGACGACGGAGGACGGTTTCTTCATCTATTCCAGCCCTGTCTATATTTCGAGGAGATAAAGACCGCCCCGTCGGACGCCTCCCGATCAATAGATGATGTTGGGCGCCAGCTTTTCTCCTGTCAGGAAGCGCTTGTGCGACAAGTGCCGGAGCTCGGGCGCCGCGGCGCCATTCACGATCAAATCAGCCAGCATGGTTCCTGCGCCCATGGAGCTGCTGAACCCGTGTCCGCTGAAGCCGGTGCAGAGATAGACATTGGGCATGCCGTCCACCGCCGATACCACCGGGATGCCGTCGGGCGTATTGTCTATCGCGCCGCCCCAGGCGATATCCAGCCGTTCCGGTCCGAATCCGGGAAATACTTTTGCCGACGCTTCATAGGCAGAGCGTACCAGCGACATATCCGGCGCGGGGTCGAGCACGCGGTTTCGTTCGAAGGGCGATCGGTTCAGGTACAGGTAGCCGAATTCGTTCCATAGCTGGCGGAAGAATTCACGGCCGAATCGCAGGTTGATGCTTTTTCGGCGGCTTGCATACAGGCCCATGAAGCGCGTCCCGTATCGCAGGCTGTTGGGGACGATGGGCACCGATCCGCGGCCGCTCTTGGCCAGGATGTATCCACCGGCCGGCCGTTCCCGCAGTGAGAACTCGGGCGCCTTCAGCGGGCCTCGGAAATCCAGCTGCATGTCGTCGCGGGTCTTGGACGCGGATGAATAGACATTCAAGATCGGCAGCACGATTTTGTGCTTCACGCAGAACAGCGAAGACCAGGCGCCGCCGGCGATGACCACCGAACCGGCCCGCACGAGGCCTCGTTCGGTCTCGACTCCGGCAACGTTGCCTCCTTCGAAATACAGCCGGTTGACGGCACAGTTCTGCTGCACCGAAACGCCCATGCGAGCGGCATGCCGGGCGATGAGAGGTACCGCGCATGACGGGTCGGCGTATCCGTCGTGGAAAGTGCGGACGCCGCCTATCCAGGGACTGCCGTTTTCCGCGTAGACTTTGTTCGCCTGTTCGCGGCTCAGCATTTCGGCGCCGACGCCGGAGCGTTGCGCGAATTTGAACCATTCCTCCCAGCCCGCAAGCTCGGATTCGCTTTGCGTGACGAACGTGATGCCCGTCTCGCGAAAACCGACGTCCGCGCCGATCTCGCTGGATATTTCCGACCAGCGCCTTACGCTCAGCTTGGCCATGCCCAACTCGCGTGTGTCGCGGCCCAGCGTACGGCACCAGCCCCAATTTCGGCTGCTCTGCTCCGCGGCGATCCGTCCTTTCTCGAAAATGCCGACGGTCTGTCCTCGCTTCGCCAGCTCATATGCAGTTATCACCCCCGCGGCACCCCCGCCGATAACCGCGACGTCCACGTGTTTGGGCAGGGGGGTATTGAAGTCTATCTTCAGTAACGGCTGTCTCATGATGCTGATCGTTGGCGGCTATGCATTAGCGGGCTGCAGTTGCGGATATTGCTCTTTCAATTCGCCGAAGATCTCCGCGATCACCGCGGGACCCTGCGGGACCGTGCCCTGTCGTTCCCGGGCTTCCAGCGCATCGAAAATCCTGATCTTCAGGAAATGCCGCCAGTTCGGGGGGACGTCGGCAAGCACCGACGTCAGTGCGCCATAGCGTTCCTCCGTCCAGGAACGTTCGAATTCGTCCCGCCCCGGGCCGTAGTCGAAGTGCCTGGCCTCGGTGGCGGGCGTCTTCCCCTGCGCGGCCCGCAGGCGACCGGTCGCCGGGACGTCCACCGCACCATCGCGCACAACGACGAAATAGTCGTTCCTTGCAGACTCGACCGACACGTATCCGCAGCGGACGTCGTGCGCGACGCTCTCCGGATCGCGTTCGAGCGCGGGACCGTAGCCGCCGCCGCCGCATCCTTCCAGGCGGATCACGTCGCCCGGCTGGCAATGGATCAGATCGTTGACGCCCAGATTCTCTTCCCGCGCCGTGCCAGGATTGCGCAGGAACCTGGACACCGAACCGGCTTTGCCCCCCAGCACTCCCCAGGACGCGAAGCGCGACTTGTCGCGGTTGCGCGCGGTCACGATGGAGTTGGGCGCGAAGACCTTGAACTCCATCGCGGTGCCCAGGCCGCCGCGGAACTTGCCGACGCCCGCGCTGCCCGGCACCAGGCCATAGCGCGTGATCCGTATCGGCACTTCGGCTTCGTTGATCTCGACGGGAGTGTTGCGCAGGAACGCCACGATGGCGCCCGATGCTTCCGAGCCGTCGCCGTCGAGCGCGCCGCCGGCGCCTCCGCCCACGGGACCGATCGCTGCGATGACGTTGTGGCCGCTGCTCGAGGTTGTGCGCACGTTCATGATGCTCATGCCGCCCGCCGGCGACGCCGGCATGCGGTCGGGCAGGGCAAGCGAGAACGCGCCGATGGTCGCGTATTGCACCAGTTTGCATGTGAGACTGCGCATGCCCACCGCGGCGGGCGGCAACGGGTTGACCACCGTGCCTTCCGGCAGCACGCAGCGCGCCACGCGGATCATGCCGGCGTTCAGCATGATGCCGGGGTTCAGGGTGTAGAGCACGTAGTTCAGGCCGACCAGGGCAAGCACGTGTCTTTCCTTGCCACCCGTCGGCATGTTCAAGGACGAATTCAGTTGCGGATCGCTGCCGGTGAAGTCGAATTCCAGCTCCGATCCGCGTACGCGCAGGCACAGCGCGACGCGCAAGGGCTTGCCGTTGACAGAATCTTCGTCGGCGAACTCCGAAAAGCGGTATTCACCGTCCGGAATATCCGACACCAGTACGCGAGCCTGTTCCTCGGAGTAGTCCAGCAGTGCCTGGATGCCCTCCTTGAACGCCGCGGCGCCGAACCGTTCGATGATCTCCAGGACACGTCTTTCGCCGGTCATGAGCATGGATATCTGCGCGTTCAGGTCGCCTCGGTTCTGTTCCGGCGACCGTACATTGACCTCCATGGTCCTCATCAGTTCTTCGTTCAGTACGCCGCCACGCACGATCTTGGATGGGATGAAGCGGATGCCTTCCTGGTGGATTTCCGTCAAGGTTCGGGACAGGGATGCCGGGACCGCGCCGCCCATGTCGGTGTTATGTACGTGGCCGCCCACATAGCAGACGATCTCGCCTTCGTGAAAGACCGGCTTCCACATCATGATGTCGGGCGTATGGGTGGCGACATAGCCACTGTAGGCGTCGTTGGTCATGCCGACGTCGCCCGGTTCGTACGGGCCGGCCATCTCGATAACGGAGCTGAAGTCCAGGCCGGGATACCAGGTCGCGCCCAGCGTCTTGGGCGACGCGAAGGTCAGGCCCTGGGGCGTCATCAGCGTGCAGGAGAAGTCCTCGGTTTCCTTGATGAACGCGGAGTGTGCGGTCCGGACCAGCGTGTACGCCATGCTTTCCGCTGCGGCCACGCAATAGTTGGCGAAGATTTGCAGCGTGGATTTGTCGAAACTCATTTGTCAGTGCTCCTCGCTACCGCGGGCTTGTATTTCCAGGTTGCCGTAGGCGTCCACGTCGACGATGTAGCCCGGCAGGACCGTGGTGGTGCAGTCGTCTTGCGCGATGACGGCGGGGCCTTCCAGACGATGCCCGCGCAGCAGATCGGTACGGCGATACAGGGGGAGGTTCCGGTTCTCGCCATCCATCCATACCGTCATGTGCTTGATCGGTTGCGGCATCCCCGCGGCGCGTTCTACCTCGCGCAAGCTGGGCTTGGGGGTGCGCGACGTGATCACGAGGCGCAGCGCGACGATCTGCAGCGCGGCGTCGGCATCGCTGTGGCCGTACAGGCGGCGGTGCTCCGCGTGGAAGGCCGCGGCAATGCTGGCCATGTCGCCGTCTCGTATCCATGCGCTATCCAGCGGCGTGTCGATCTCGAACGACTGGCCGCGATAGCGCATGTCCGCCGAAATGGCGATGGCTGCCTTGCCTGTATCGCCACCTTCGGACGCCAGCCAGTCGCGCGCCTGGGCGTCCAGTAGCGCCCGCTCGCGCTCCAAGGCCTGCAGGGTCTGGGGCGTCAGGTCGTAGTAGGTGGTCTTGACGAAGTCGTTCTTCAGATCCGCGATAAGGCCGCCCAGCGCGGACAGTACGCCCGGCGTGGTGGGAACGAGCATCTTGCCGACGTTCAAGGCGCGCGCCAGATAGCAAGCCATCATCGGGCCGGCGCCCCCGAAGGGCATCAATGTGAACTCGCGGGGGTCGATTCCGAAGCGCGAGACAATGCGGCTGACGCCGGCATACATGCTCGAGACCGAGACATTCACGATCGCTTCCGCGGTTTCGCCCAGGTTCTTGCCGAGTTTCCGGGCCAGGGGCGCAATGGCGTCGCGCGCGGCCCGGACGTCGACCTTGACCGCGTTGTAGCCGAGTTCGGCCCCGCCGATGATGCCGAGCGCCGCGAAGGCGTCGGTAATGGTCGGCTGCGTGCCACCCCGGCCGTAGCACACGGGTCCAGGATTGGAGCCCGCGCTATCGGGCCCGACCTTCAGCACGCCGAAGCGGTCCACCCAGGCGATGGAGCCGCCGCCGTCGCCAACCGACGATACCGAGACCGAAGGGATATGGATCTGGAAATCGCCGATGTATTCGCCGGTGGCGTATTGCGGTTCACCGTCGATGATCAGGGCCATGTCCGCGGTCGTACCGCCTATGTCAAGGCTCATGCAGCGCTTGACGCCGCATTGCTGCGCAACGTAGGCGGCCCCGATCACCCCCGAAGCCGTGCCCGACAGGATCATCTGCACGCAGTTGCTCTTGCCGTACTCGGCGCTCATCACGCCGCCATTTGACTTCGTGACCTTGAGGTCGACGCCTACCCCTGCCTGCGCCAGCGCCCCCTGCAGCTTGGTCAGGTAGTTCGCGACCCGAGGCTGGACATACCCGCCTATGACGGCGGTAAGCGTCCGCTCGTACTCGCGGATGATGGGCCAGACCTCGTGCGAGCAGGATACGAACATTCCGGGGAGCGCGGCTTCGACGAGCTGCCGCACCTGCTTTTCGTGTACGGGATTGCGATAAGAATGAAGCAGTGAGATCACGATGCCCTCGCAGCCGGCGGCCTTCGCGGCGCTGGCCGCCGCCAGCACGCTCGCCTCGTCGACGGGCGTCTCTTCCGTGCCGTCTGCGGCAAGGCGCTCGATGACGCCGAATACGCGGTCCCGCGTGATCAAGGGAGCAGGGCGTTTGGAGGTCAGGTGATACATGTCCGGAATCTTCAGCCGGGCAATATCCAGGACGTCTTCGAAATTGCGCGTCGTGATGAGGCCGAGCTTGAGCCCCCGCCGTTGCACCACCGCATTGACGCCGACGGTCGTGCCATGCGTGAAGTAAGCGACGTCTTTCGGGTCGATGCCGTAGCGCTCGCCGAGCTTGGCCATGCCGGCCAGCACTTCGCTCCCAGGCTCATCCGGACGCGAGAAGACTTTCAACGTGCGGATCGTTCGCGTTTCGTCGTCCAGGACGGCGAAGTCGGCAAAAGAGCCACCGATGTCGACCCCGATTCTCAATCCCATTTTCTGCATTGCCCCATGTCGATTCCTGACGGTAGCGGGCAGTGTAAGTAGGGCGATATGCCGCGACAAATTCGAATCCGTCAGGAGGCCATACATTTTCGGTATGTCCGGATGGCGCCGCGCATATCAGAAATGTATGCCCCCCGCAGATATTCGAATTTGAGGCGGCGGCGGCACGGTCCTATGCTTGTCTCCGGGACTTGCGTCGAATCCGGCATCTCGCCCGTATTTCGCCTTCCCGACTAATCGGCACAAGCCCAAGAGGCGACAAGGGGAACAGGATGAAGACCACCAGAAGGGACTTTTTTTCGATGTGCGGCTCGGCCGGTGCGCTTGCCAGCCTGCCGTCGTTCGCATGGGCCCAGGAAACTCCCAAGAAGGGCGGCAACGTGCGGTTCGCTGTGCAGAACGGCTCCGTATCCGACACCCTGGATCCGGCCAAGGGCGCGCATTCCGGGGACTGGACCAAGCAGTTCTGCATCTTCAATGCACTGACCGAGTTCAATGATTCCTTGATTCCGGACCTGGCGCTTGCCGAACGACTGGAAAGCACCGACGGCGTACGTTGGCATGTGACGATCAGGAAGGGAGTCCAGTTCCATGATGGCGCCGAGTTGTCCGCCGATGACGTGGTGTATTCGCTGGTACGCCACAAGGACCCCGCGGCGGCGTCGAGAGGCTTCTCGATCGCCAAGGATTTCGCCGACGTCAAGGCGAACGGCAAGTATGAGGTTTCGATCACGCTCGTGCGCCCGAACTTCGATTTCCCTTCCGTGTTGGGCGCCAGTTATTTTCTTGTCGTCAAGAACGGCGCTACCGATTTCGCCAAACCGGTCGGGACGGGGCCATTCATGGTGGACACGTTCACGCCGGGGCGGGGATTCTCCGGCAAACGGAACCCCAATTATTGGAAGCCCGGATTGCCGCATCTGGATACTGTGGAAATCGTCAGCGTCCCGGACAACGCCGCGCGGGTCAATGCGGTGCTGGCGGGCGACATCGATATCTGCTCCCTGGTCACCCATGGCTATGCCGATCAGGTGAAGCGCAGCAATACTACGGATCTGGTGGTGAACAAGCTGGGGCTTTACACCGACTTGATCCTGCGGCAGGACAACCCGATCGCCAGCAACCCGGACTTCGTCGCGGCGGTGCGCTATATGCAGGATCGCAAGCGCATGGTCGACTACGTGATGCGCGGCTATGGCCTGATCGGCAACGATCACCCGGTGGCGCCGTGGGACCCGTATTACCTGGAAGGTTTGCCGCAACGCCCGTTCGACCTGGACAAGGCCAAGTACCACATGAAGAAAAGCGGTGTGGCTGGCCAGTCCCTGGAAGTGATCTGCCAGCCAGGCATCGCCAGCTCAGTCGAGGGTGCGCAGTTCCTGCAAGGCTTCGGCGCGGCGGTGGGTTTCAACTTCAAGGTCAAGCAGGTGCCGACCGACGGGTACTGGTCGACATATTGGGGCAAGTTCCCCATCACTTATGGTTCGATCAACAACCGTCCGAACGTCGGCATGATCTTCGAGCTGTTCTACACCTCGACGTCGCCCCTGAACGAAGCGAAGTGGATCGATCCAAAGATGGATCAGCTGCTGGATGCGGCGCGCGCGCAGGGGGATTTCCAGAAGCGCAAGGCGATCTATGGGGACATGCAGACTCTCGCCCATGAAAGCTCGGGGACGGTCATTCCGGTTTTCGACATGATCCTGGACGGCGTGTCGAAGAAGGTGCGCGGCTATAAGCCCAACCCCTCCGGCATGAGTATGGGATATCGCTTCGCCGAGGCGGTCTGGCGGGCATAAGCGCTGGAGACGGTGGGCGGCACGGCCCGTCCCGACGGATGCCTGTGCCGTCCGTGGCGTGCCTGTCAGGTCGCGGCCTGCAGTGCGGACCGCTGCTCGTCGATTCGGGCGCAGGAGTCCTCCAGCCAGCCGCGCCTTAGTTCAGGTACGGATTCCACCAGCAGGCTGGTATACGGGTGACGTCCCTGGCCGTACAGCTCCGTCCGCTTGCAGCTGTCCACCTTGCGGCCCTTGTAGAGTACCGTGACGTCGTCGCACGTCGTGGCCACGGTCGATATGTCGTGGCTGATGAACAGGTACGTCATGTTCAAGGCGCGCCGCAGCTCCACCAATAGATCCAGGATGGCGGCCGCCACGACGGTATCCAATGCGGAGGTCACCTCGTCGCAGACGATGAGGTCGGGTTCCGCAGCCAGGGCCCGGGCCAGGTTGATGCGCTGTTTCTGGCCTCCCGAAAGTTCGCCCGGCCGCCTGCGCGCGATGTCCGCCGGCAATTTCACCATGTCGAGCAGCTCGGATATGCGGCGCGAAACCTCGTTCCTGGCGCAGCGCTTGAAGAGCAGCAGCGGGCGTGAAAGGATGGTGGCGACGTCATGGGCGGGGTTCAGAACCTTGTCCGCGTTCTGGAAAACCAGTTGGATGCGCCGGTGCAGGTCGGCGCCGCGTTGCGTCACGCTGGCCGCGATCGGTTGCCCATCGAAATGCACCGAACCGCCGGCGGGCGCCAGCAGGCCGGCGACGACGTAGGCAAGTGTGGATTTGCCCGAACCCGATTCGCCGATGACACCCATGGTCGAGCCCCGGCGTACGGTCATGTCCACACCGTGCAGTATGGGGACGGCCGGCATGCCGTCGCGGTTGCGGCGACCGTAGCCGGCTGTCAGATCCTTGACCTCAAGCAGCAGGGGTTGTTGGGCGATCGCGTGCGCGTCGGCATCGTTCAAGCGCTCGACCGGCGCGGCCGCGGCCATGAGACTGCGCGTATAAGGGTGGACGGGCGCCTCGATGATCTGGTCCAGTCCGCCAGTCTCCTGCACGCGGCCATTGCGCAGAACGATGGCGCGGTCGGCTACCTGCGCGACGACGGCCAGGTCGTGCGAAACATACACTGCCCCGATGTGATGCTGTTTTATGACCTTCTTGAACGCCAGCAGGACCTCTATCTGTGTCGTGACGTCCAGCGCCGTGGTCGGCTCGTCGAAAATTACCAGCTCGGGATCCGACATCAGCGCCATCGCGGCCATCAGCCGTTGCAACTGCCCGCCCGATACCTGGTGCGGATACCGATCGCCTATGGTTTCGGGCGAAGGCAGCGCCAATGATCTAAAAAGGTTCACCGCCTTGCGCCGGGCCGCATTGGGCCGCATGATGCCCTGGACGCGCACGCTTTCCGTCACCTGGTCCATGATGCTGAGCGACGGATTGAACGAAGCCGCGGCGCTCTGGGCCACGTAAGCGACCTTGTTGCCGCGCAGGCGGCGCAGCCGGCCTTCGGGCGCCCGGGCCATATCGACCTCGCCGACGACGACGCTGCCGCCCGCGATGCGGCAGTTTCCGCGGGCGTATCCGAGCAGGGCCAGCGCGATGGTGGTCTTCCCGGAACCAGATTCGCCGATCAGCGCCAGCACTTCGCCTTTGCCGACCTTGAAGCTGACATCGTCGACGATCGTGGTGTCGCTCGACGCCGTGGCGTGCGCAACGACCCGCAGGTTTTGAACCGAAACCAGATCCTGTGTCATGCCTGCTCCCGCGGTCCGGCTGATTTTCGGGTGGCCAGGCTGTCGATAAACAGGTTAACCCCTATCGTCAGCGTGGCGATGGCCAATGCGGGGATCAGGATCGCCAACGCACCGGTCGACAGGCCGGACAGGTTCTCGCGTACGAGCGAGCCCCAGTCGGCATCGGGCGGCTGGACGCCCAGCCCCAGGAAGCTGAGGGCACTGAGCATCAGCACATTGAAAACGAAGCGCAAGCCGAAGTCCGCCAGCATGGGATGGATCATGTTGGGGAGAATATCGTGGCACGCGATATATACATGGCTTTCGCCGTTCAGCCGTGAGACCGTAACGTATTCCATGGCATTGAGGCCGACCGCCTGCGACCTGGCGATCCGATAGGCGCCCGGCATATATGTCACCGCGGCGGTCAGTACCAGGACTGGCAGGGATGACCCATAGATGGCGATCATCAATAGGGCCAGAATCTTGCTGGGCAGGACGAGCAGGGTGTCGACCAGGCGGCTCATGATTTCCTCGAACCATCTGCCCGCGACCGTGGACAGCAATGCCAACAGCGTTCCCGTGGTGCTGGCCAGCACGGTGGCGGCCAGTGACAGTCCGATCGAGTAGCGCGCGCCGTAAAGAATGCGACTCAGCATGTCGCGTCCCAGATAGTCGGTTCCCAGCGGGAAGGCCGCGCTCGGCGAGCCGAATATCTCGCCGCCGGAAAAGTCGGTGATGCTGTAGGGTGCGATCCAGGGGCCCACGATGGCGATGACCAGCCACATCGTGGTGAGACAAAGGCCCAGCCGGCCGGTACCGGACAGGGATAGAAAGAAGCGCCAGGGTCGGATAGCCATAGTCCTGCCTTCGCGCCTCAGCGCAGTTTCGGGTTCAGCACGATCGTGCAGATATCGGCGATCATCAACAACAGCAGATAGCAGGCACTGAAGAAGATCACGCAGAACTGCACGACCGGCAGGTCGCGGTTGCTGACGGCATCGACCAGGGTGCTGGCCAGCCCGGGATAGGAGAAGATCGTCTCGACGATGATCACGCCGCCAAGCAGATAAGACAGGCTCAGCGCCATCGCGTTGACGATGGGCCCGACGGCATTGGGCAGCGCATGCCGCAGGACCGCCCGCGTCATGCGCAGGCCTTTCAGCGCGGCCATTTCGATATATGGCGCATCGAGCTGGTTGATCAGGGCGGCTCGCGTCATGCGTGACATTTGCGCGACCACTACGCAGCACAGTACAAGAACCGGCAAGCTGTAGCTCCGCAGGAAGGCCCCCAGGCCCGTGCCCGTCGGCCCGAAGGACAGGGCGGAGACCCAATGCAGCTTGACCGCGAAAATCAATACGGCAAGCGTGGCCACGAGGAACTCCGGCACGGCGACGATGGACATGGTCGAAAGCGCGATGATCCGATCCAGCCGCGACCCGCGGTACATCGCCGCCAGTATGCCCAGGACGAGGGCCACGGGCACGGAAACCATCGTGACGACGGCTGCCAATGTCAGGGTATTGGGAACGCGAGGAAGCACGATGTCCCTGACGGCCATGCCGTTGGCGTATGAAATCCCGAAATCGCCTGTGGCCAGGCCCGTCGCCCACTTCACATAGCGCCAGAGCGCGGGCTGATCCAGTCCCAGCGTGTGCCGCAGTGCCGCTACGGTCTCAGGCGTGGCGGATTGGCCCAGCGACATCTGCGCGGCGTCGCCGGGAAGCAGACTGGCCATGAAGAATACCAATGCCGAGACCAGGAAGAGCGTAAGCAGCCCAACGCCGATGCGTTGACCGATCAGACGCAGGATCGGGCCATTCATAAGTGATATTTATCCTTTCGGTTGTCGGGACGATGCGGGCCGCGCCGCCTGGATTCAATACAGCAGATCCTTGACGCGGTAGTAGGCGCCGATGACAGGCAGGAACCAGGTTCTGCCGGCGTAGCCCGGTAGCGCGGGCCAGTTCTGGCGTGCCCACGGGTTTACCCTTCGCCGGCCCATGAGCGTGTCCGCCATCAAGTTGCCCATGTAGACGGACATCTGCGTGCCGTGGCCGCTGTATGCCATGGCGTAATAGAGACCTTCATGCTGGCCAGCGGATGGGAGCCGGTCAGCCGTGGCCTCTACCAGGCCACCCCAGCAGTAGTCGATACGTACGCCTTTCAGCGCGGGGAGCAGGCGCCCCAGGCCGGCTTCCAGGATGCGGCCGCTCTTGGCATCGGAGGCGGGATTGCTGCGCGCGAAGCGCGCGCGACCGCCCCATACCAGGCGATGATCGGCGGTGGGCCGGAAGTAGTTCCCAAAATTCAGGCTCGTCACATAATTGCGGCGATTCGGCAAGGTCCTGTCCAGAAGGCCGGGAACAGGCTCGGTGACGATGACGAAGCTGCCCACCGGCACGACGCGCCGCTGCCACCAGTCGAAGGGACCATGGTTGGAACAGCCGGTGGCCAGCAGAACCTTTCCCGCTTCGATGTCGCCACGGCTTGTGGTAACCCGGAACCGGTCTCCGCCCAGCGGGTTCAGGCCAGTCACCGGAGTGTGTTCATATATGCGGGCGCCGCGTCGGGCCGCGGCCGTGGCAAGGCCGGTGCCGAACTTGCCCATGTGCATCTGCGCGGCGCGCGGGTCCAGCAATCCGCCGTGGAACTGGTCCGTATCCAATTCGCGTCGCACGTCGGAGGCGGACAGCAATTCAACGTGCAGGTCGAGATGGCTGCGCAGCGCTTCGTAGTTGCGGGCCAGCCCGGCGACGTGGGTGGCCTTGCTGGCGAGCTTTATCTTTCCCCGGCGCACGAAATCGCAGGCGATTTGCTCTTCGGCCACGACCCGCTCGACGAAATCGACGGCGTCGTCGTAGGCTCGGTAGTAGCGCGTCGCGGTTTCGGCGCCGTACTTGTCGACGAGTTCGGCCAGCCCCTGGGCCGTGCCCGGGCTGCAGTGGCCGCCGTTGCGCCCGGATGCTTCTCCCTGGATACGCCCGGATTCCAGCAGCACAGTGTCGATGCCTGCGCGAGCGAGGGTCAGGGCTGCCGACAATCCGGTGAATCCGCCGCCCACGATCACGACATCGGCGCGGGTGGGTGGATCGCCGGCGGTGCCCGCCTCGAACGCCGGAGCCGTGGCCAGCCAATAGGGCTCGAATTTCATGATCAGAGTCCGACGACGGCGGCGAGTCCGCCGATGTCTCGGATTTCGGTATAGCCGTAGTACGGGGTGGACGGCTCGTGTCCGCGTGCCACGAACACCTTGTGACGGATCCCCATGTCGTGAGCCGTCATCAGGTCGTACCGCAGACTGGACGACACA